>QHVJ01000158.1 GCA_003222275.1 Acidobacteriota bacterium
CAAACCCCACCCGGAGCAAGGCCAAATAGGAGAGCGATCGGACGGCCCGTCCGTGGCTCTCGGGTAAGGCCGCTCGAGACGCCGGGCAACCGGCGTCCTAGAGAAATGACCGTCACCCTGGGTCACACGCTCGGGGGACAGGACCCGGCTTACAGATCTTCTCTGGCGCGCTTTATTCATTCCGCGTAGTTGCCGCGGCATCGTTCGGGACCCGTGGCGCAGGCACAGAATCCGGGAACAGAACCTTTTCACCGCTAGGCTTCTTTGAGAGCACGTTCACGGCCGAGCGTAGGCGCTGGGCTGTCACCTGTGTGTAGACCTCGGTGGTGGCAACGCTCTCGTGGCCGAGAAGGTCCTGCACCTGTCTGAGATCGGCCTTCTCGCCTGCCGCGTTGCCCTCCAGCAGGCGCGTGGCAAAGGTGTGCCGGAAGCGATGCGGCGTCACCGCCTCCACACGCGACGCGAGCGGAGAGCACAGGAGTGTTGGGTTGACCGAGATTTCTACTTGTCCGCCAAGAGCTGGTCGATGAGGCGGCGGAAGACCTCCACGGGCTGGGCGCCGCGAATGGGCGTGCCCTCGACACTGTCGCCAGGTTTCGTCCTCGCTATCACGAACCCCGGCGTGCCCTGGACCCCGGCGGCCAGACCGTCTTCGAGGCCCTTTTGGACTCGCCCGGCGTGCTTGCCCGACGTCAAGCAGGTGTCGAACGCGGCGCCATCGAGCCCGAGCGTACGCGCGTGCTCGCTGAGCTGCGGAGGGGTAAGGGCCTTCTGGTTCTGGAAGAGTCGGTCGTGCATCTCCCAATACTTGCCCTGGTCGCCAGCACAGTGGGCGGCCTCGGCGGCCTTGCGCGCTTGCGGATGGATCTGATCGAGCGGGTAGTCCCGAAACACATAGCGCACCTTGCCCGCGTCGATGTAGTCGCGCTTGAGCGTCGACAGCGTCGCCGAGAAGAACCGCCCGCAGAACGGACATTGATAGTCGGAGAACTCCACGAGCGTCACGGGTGCGTCAGGTCGGCCGAGTGCTGGCGCGTCCGCCAGGCTCGCACGCGCGGGGCCGGGCAGCGTGGCGGGACCGCCGGGGACGGAGCGCTGCTCCATGAGCCGCAGGATCGGGCCAAGCAGGCGCTTGAGGTCTGCGAGGTCGGCCTTGACGCGGTCGAGATCCGCCTTGACCGCGTCGAGGTCCCCCGGCGCGCTCGGAGGCGCCTGCGCCCAGACCGGCGAGACCACCAGCGCGAGCATCGCCACCGCGGCCGGCACGGGCGTCCTCATGCGTACCACCGCCCAGGTGTCCAACAACAGGTCGATGACCCACGACGAACGCTTCACGGGCAGTGCGCGATCAAGTACTGCGCGTCGGTGATCATAATCGTTGCTGCGGTGGCGTCCACGTGCTTGCCGCTCTGCGCTTGCAGCTCGTTGATGAACGCCTGATAGATATTGTCAGCGGTTTCGCAGCTGCCTCTTGCCCGCGCAGCGGCGGCGGCGTCCAACTTGGCGAGGAGGGACTTCGCTATGCCCCCGTTATCGATCGCGCCGCTCGCGCGGAACTGCCCGACGTCATTCTTGATGCTATCGGGCGTGACGATGATCGTGAAACTGACCGACGCCTTGCTGGTCCCTCCCACGTTGTCAGCCGCGTCAACCGTGAACGTGTGGTCACCCGGGGCCAATTCCGCCAGCAGGCGTATCGCCTGACCGCTCTGCAGTCCGTGACCGTCAAGCATGGTCAACCCGTCCAGACGCGGCGTCACACTGCCGACCCCACAACCCGTGTCGGCCTCACTGTAATTCAGCGTGAGGACATCACTGTGTAAGTACGTGGTCGCCGCCGGCTGGATGATCGTTATGGCCGGCGGAAACTTCTCCCGGGACCACTCCACCGATGCCGATCCGTAAACGGGGAACGGCTGGCCGTCGCTGTTGTCCTCTGCGGATATCGGACCCGAGAGCTGATCGATCGGCGTCGCCACGACGACGTTCTGAGAGTCCAGGGGACTCGCGGCCATGAGCGGCGTGAGGGCGGCGCAATCCGGAAATGTACTGCTGCCGAGAGTGCCGTAGGACGGGTCGTAGCAATCGGTGAGTAGGCCCCGTTCCAGGATGAGAGCGAAGAGCGGTCCTATCGAGGGATCGATCGGGGCAAGTGCGAGCAGGATATCCCGGATAGTGACGATCGTATCGGCCGTATCAGGCTCTAAGAACCTGATGTCGTCGATGGACAGACTCATATCGGCCTTTGGTGGCAAAGGCGGCGCCGTGTACTGGCTGTCGTCCATCGTGATGATGACCCGTGCAGCATCACTGGTGAACGGCTCGATGGACGCAGTGACCCCATGGCGCACCGTGAAGTGAGACGAGACCAACAGCTTGTGTGCCGCACACTGCCTCGGCACCGGTGGTCTCAGGATGTAGCTCATCGTCTGGAAGCCCTTGAAGGGTTTCGGCAGGAAGCGCTGGTGTGCCTCGAAGCGCGTCGTGCAGGGCACATGAAACCACAACACCGGATCCAGGCAGAACGTCGGTACACAGACGCCGAAGGCGCAGACATCTACCGTGCATCCCCCAGACTCATCGAGAGCTCCTTCGACAATGTCACCGATGACCGGGCAGTCTGGTATGGCCATCCCCTTCAGCAGCTCATTGTAGAGGTGGTGCCGCACACCTTTCCCGTCTTCGAAGGTCTGGCTTATGAGATAGGGCCTCGATATCACCTCTGAGAAGGTGACGGGTTGTCCTGACGATCCGGAGACTTGACGGCCAAAGGCCGTCAACAGGGGTGGATGCATCTCCGAGTGAAAATCCTCGTGGCCACAATCCACGATCCAGCGCCCGAACATCGCCACGCGATCGCCCTTGTGCGCCCGGGCGCGGTAGTCTGGAGGAACGAGGCCTTGGTCGGTCTCGAAACCGAGAACAGCTCGGACTCCCAGGGGGCTTGTCGGCAGCGGCAACTGCTCCCGGTGGGCGCCTTCGACTGCCGCCTTATACTCCATATTTACGTTGCAGTTGCCGATGGCCGCTCCGCTGCAGCAACTCTCGGGTGTCCCGGGCCCCGTGCACCCCGCGTTGGCATTATTGTTGTCGGCCACGCTGTTCAGACAAACACCCTCCGGGGTGAAGCCAGTACATCCATTCGAGGGTGCCAGGAGGGACGCATAACTTTGGTCTGGTGCGACGAAAAACTCCCAGTCGGTGCCGAATGGATGAGTAAACGGCAGATCTTTCCCGGAGATTGTAGGTTCCTCGACAATAGTGCCCGCGAACCCGACGAGCCGTTCGTCGACCTCGCTGCTAAATACGGGCGTCCATTCGAACAGTGGCGTCCGATTTGCCAGGAACCGCCGGCCGCCGCAGACGTCCCTTGCCCACCCTGGACTGAGGGTCTGATCGACCCCGCCGACTACATACGGCGGATTGCTATAGTCTGTTTCGAGGATTTGCGCTGTGGCTTGTGAAGTCGCGGTGAAGAACGAAAACAGAAGGAGTGCCCCGAGGTACACGTCACGTGGCCGCATATGTGGTTTCTCCCCGGATGCTCCACCACCTCGTTCGACCGTTCGCAACACCTCACACGCGCCACTTCTGCAGCGCCCACGCCCCTGACCCAGCCCGTGCCGAAGGGTCGGGCGATGCTCCAGTTCGTGTGTCAGCCCATGCGCCGTCCTCACGTGGGAGGCCGGTCGAGTCGCGCGACGCGGCCGAGAATCTGCCGAAAGAGGGTCTTCGTCAAGTGGCTTTCGGCCCGCTGCAGGATGAAGTACCGGGCATGATGAGGCGCCCGCCGGTTCTAAATTTAAACCTGAGGGAATGAACTAGGAGAGACGCGACGGTGACGCTCACGATCGCAGAGACAGTCGTGG
Source organism: Acidobacteriota bacterium (assembly GCA_003222275.1). Lineage (GTDB taxonomy): Bacteria > Acidobacteriota > Vicinamibacteria > Fen-336 > Fen-336 > AA32. The sequence goes on from QHVJ01000158.1 coordinate 3,870, forward strand.
TGTGAGATCAAGGGCGGCATGCTCACGGGCCTGCTGCGGATGATGCATGAGGCGAAGACGTCCATCGTTCAGAACCTCAGGGCCTGAAGGATCCGCCGGCGAAAAGCGCCGCGTCGGTCAAGGGTGGCGCGACGGTCAAGAGTGGCTAGAATCTCGCAAAAACCCTCGAGGGATGAGGCTAACCTCGACCTCCGCGCTTCTTGGTGATCCACGCACCGATGAGGCCGAGCAGCACGCCAGCGACGACGACGACGACTGCGAATCCGACGAGACCGAGCCCTAATCGTTCAAGGTCCGTCACGCGTCCGCCCGGATCATCGCTCGTGGCCACGGAAGGTACTGATGATCGCTCCAGCGACGAACGCTAGGGTGACGAGCACGATACCGCCCGCCCGGACGCCGTGATGCGTCGTCAGGTCGCCCCAGATGAAGACCACGAACCCCAGACTCGCGAGGAGGACGTCAGCGGCGATGACCCAGGTCCGCACAGCTAGCTCCACCAGCCGGCGCGGGCGAGGCGCTTGAGGAGTCGAGCCCCCAGATCCCTGTCCGTCATCATCGGCAGGACTCTAGGGCGGTGGAGTAGGGTCTGTCAAATTTCTCTGGCGCCCTTCTTCATCCTGTTGCGCCGCGTCGTACTATGACGTGGTGACTTCGCTCCCGTCCTCCGCCGGCTCACCGCTGCGCCGGCGCGGCGCGCTGATGGCGACGCTCTTTGCCGCGCAGGTCTGCGGCAGCACCGGGTTCTCGATGAGCATGGCCGTCGGCGCGATCATGGCCGCCGCCATCACCGGGACCAATACGTGGTCCGGGCTCCCCGTCGGCGTCGGCTCGCTCGGCACCGCGCTCGCGAGCTGGCCGCTGTCGCGGCTGATGGCCCGCTTCGGGCGCCGTCCGGGACTGGCCCTCGGTTACTCGCTCGCCGTCGTGGGCGCCGCGCTCGGGATACTCGGCGTGGGCCAGCAGAGCTTCGCGCTCTTCCTCACGGGCATGGCGCTGTTCGGCACTGCGCAGACGTCGAACCTCCTGGCACGTTACGCGGCGGCCGACATCAGTCCCGGCGCGCAGCGCGGCCGCGCGATGGGCCTGATCGTCTGGGGCTCCGCCGTCGGCTCGATCGTCGGCCCGATCCTCATGGCCCCGGCCATTCGCGTCGGCGCCGTGCTCGGCGTGTCGTCGGTGGCCAGCGCGTTTCTGATCTCCGTCGCCGGGTACGCGCTGGCGGCGATGCTCGTGCAGGCGCTCCTGCGGCCCGATCCGCTCGCCATCGCGCGACGGCTCGAGCCGCCGCCCGCGACGGCCGGCGCCGCCCGGCGGGGACGCCCGACGGGGACAATTCTGCGCGAGCCGCGGGTGATCGTGGCCTACGGCACGCTGATGGTCAGCCAGCTCGTGATGATCGGCACCACGTCGACCTCGCCCCTCTACCTGCACGACCACGGACACGCCGTGAACACGATCGGGCTCGCCGTGTCGCTGCACCTGGGCGGGATGTACGTCGCGTCGCCCCTCTCGGGCTGGCTGTGCGACCGCTTCGGGCGGCTGCCGGTGATCGGCGCCGGCGGCGTCGTGCTGCTGCTGGCGCTGGCCCTCGCCGGCCTCGCGCCCGGGCGCGCGAGCGGGCTCGTCATCGCCGGACTCTTCCTGAACGGCGTCGGCTGGAACCTCGCCTTCGTCTCCGCGAGCGCGCTGCTCACCGACGCGCTCTCGCCGGAAGAGCGGGCGGCGATCCAGGGACTGGCCGACCTCGTCATGGGCCTGATGGGCGCCGTCGGCAGCGCGCTCGGCGGCATGGTCCTCGGCGCGTGGGGCTTCGGCATCCTCAATATCCTCGGCGCCGCGATGCTGGTCGTGCCGCTCGCCGCGAGCTGGCTGCAGCGTGAAGCGCTCGCCGCGCGCGCGGCGGAACCGAATCCCTGGGCGTCCTGACCCGTCCGACGCCGGCGCCGTCGCACCGCGCCGGCGCCGTGCTGCTCGTCACCGTCGTGTTCGCGTGGGGCCTGACCTGGCCGATCAACAAGGTGATCCTCCAGACCGTCCCGCCGCTGTGGGCCGTCGCGCTGCGCGCGGCCCTCGGCACGCTTGCGCTCTTCGCGCTGGCCCTCGCGACGCGCCGGCTGGTTCGGCCGCCGCGCGCCGATCTGCCGGTGCTGCTCAGCATCACGCTGTTGCACATGGTCGGCTTCACGACGTTGTCGACCGCCGGGCTCGCGCTCGTGCCCGCCGGCCGCTCGGCGGTCCTCGCCTACACCACGCCGCTCTGGGTCGTCCCGGGCGCGGGTCTGTTTCTGGGCGAGCGGCTCAGCGCCTGGCGGCTCGTCGGCGTGATCGCGGGCCTCACCGGGCTCGTCGTGCTGTTCAATCCACTGGCCCTCGACTGGACGCGGGGGGCCGTCGTCCTCGGCAACGTCGCCATCCTCGTCGCCGCGCTGCTCTGGGCCGCCAGCATCCTGCACATCCGTGGGCACCCGTGGCGGTCGACGCCGTTCGATCTGCTGCCGTGGGAGATGCTGTTGGCGACGCTCATCCTGCTCCCGCTCGCCTGGGTCGTCTCGGGACCGCCCGTGTTCGAGTGGACCCCGCGGCTGACGGCGCTGTTCGTGTACGCGGGTCTGCCGGGGCAGGCGCTGCCGTACTGGGCGATCGCGATGGCCGGCCGTCGTCTTTCCGCGGTCACGACGTCGCTCGGCCTGCTCGCGACGCCGGTGGTCAGCATCGTGGTCGCCATGCTCTGGCTCGATGAGCGTCCCGGCCTCGCGCTGCTGGTGGCGGTGGCGCTGATCCTCGGCGGCGTCGCGCTGGGCGCGACCGGCGAGCCCTCCCGCGGGCGTCCCTCAGCCGCGGCCGTGCAGTAGCGCGAAGAGCCGCGCGGGTGTGATCGGCAGCTCGCGCACGACCACGCCGCGGTCGGCGAGCGCGTCCTCCACCGCGTTGGCGACCGCGCTGGCGCCGGCGATGCAGCCGCTCTCGCCGACGCCCTTGACGCCGAGCGGGTTGACGCTCGACGGGTGCTCGTCGAGGACCACGTCGAGCCACGGCAGGTCGTCCGCCTTCGGGATCGCGTAATCCATGAGGCTGCCGCTCAGCAGCTGGCCCTGCGCGTCGTAGACGACCGCTTCCATGAGCCCGGCGCCGATCCCCTGCGCGGCGCCGCCCTGCAGCTGGCCCTCGACGATCGCGGGGTTGATGGCGCGGCCGGGATCGTGCAGCACGACGTGCCGCAGCAGCCGCACGTGGCACGTCTCGACGTCCACCTCGACCGCGCACGCCTGGCCGCCGAACGCCCACGTCACGGTGTCGGGATAGAACCACGTGCACGCGTTGAGGCCCGGCTCGCCCGTCGTCGACCCGAGCGTCTTCGAGCGGACCGCGGCCTGAGCGAGGCGGGCGAGCGGCAGCGTGCGATCGGGCACGCCGGCCACGAAGGCGCGGCTGGCCTCGAAGCGAACGTCCGCCGGCGCGCACTCGAAGAGCTCGGCGGCGACGACGGCCGCGCGCTCGCGCACCTCGGCGGCCGTGCGCGCGACGGCATTGCCCGCGTTGACCATCACGCGGCTGCCGCCGGTGCCCATGCCGTAGGGCATCAGGGTCGTGTCGCCGCCGAGCACGATGACGTCGTCGAAGCTCGCGCCCAGCTCGCTCGCCGCGATCTGCGCGAGCGTGGTCGAGTGCGCCTGCCCCTGCGCGGCGACGCCGATCAGCACGTAGACCTTCCCTTGAGGATCGACGCGGACGGTGGCGCCTTCGAAGGGGCCGAGGCCGGTGCCCTGCGCGTAGCACGCGATGCCGACGCCGATGGGTCGCGCCGAGCCCGCCGTGGCCATCTGCCGCTTGCGCCACTCGTCGTAGCCGAACGCCCCCAGCAATCGCTCGAAGGCCGCGGGATAGTCGCCCGGATCGTAGGTGACGGCGACGCCGTCCTTATAGGTCAGGCCCGGGCGGTACGGCATCTCCGCGGCCCGGATCAGGTTGCGCCGGCGCAGATCGGCCGGATCCAGCCCGAGCCGGCGCGCGCCGATGTCCATCAGGCGCTCCATGACGAAATTGGCCTCGGGACGGCCCGCCGCGCGATACGCCGCGTTGAACATCGTGGTGGTGACCACGCTCTCGCCGCGGCCGCGGTAGTGCGGCACGCGGTACGGCCCCGGCAGGTGGTTCACCGTGTTGGCGGTGAGACCGTTGCCCATCACCGGATAGGCGCCGACGTCAGCGAGGAAGCTGTCCTCGAGGGCGGCGATCGTGCCGTCGAGCGCGAACGCGATGGTGGCCTCGTGCAATTGCTCGCGGTCGTGGCCCACCGTCGCCAGATGCTCGCGGCGTGCCTCCGCCCATTTCACGGGACGACGAAGCCGGAACGCCGCCGCCGCCACCAGCACCTCGTCGGCGTAGACCTGTCCCTTCGGGCCGAAGGCGCCGCCGACGTCCGGCACGATCACACGCACGCGCTCGGCGGGCAGGCCGAGGACCCGCGCGATGACGTCGCGCTGGCTGTAGGGGCTCTGGATCGACGCCCACACGGTCAGCACGCCGGTCTCCGCGTCGTACTGCGCGAGCGCGCCGCGGCACTCGATCGGCATCGCGGCCAGGCGCTGATGCCAGAACCGCTCGCGCACCACGGTGAGGCCCGGCCGCGTGAGATCGATCTCCCCGACGGCGCCGCCCACGGAGAGCGCCACGTTGTCCGGCCAGTCGGCGTGCACGCGCGTCGCCGAACCCCGCGCCGCCGCCGCGCCGACCAGCGGCGGCAGCGGCGCGTACTCGACGCTGACCGCGTCGCGTGCATCGGCAGCGAGGGCCGCGGTCTCGGCCACGACGACGGCGACGGGCTCGCCGACGTAGCGCGCCCGGTCGCCGGCGAGCAGCGGCACGACAAACGGCCGCTCCTTGTGCGCGCCGCCGGACGCGGTGGCGAGCGGCTGTGCGAGCTGCGGCAGGTCGGCCGCCGTCCACGCCGCCAGCACGCCACGGATCGCCCGGGCCGCTGTCGCGTCGACCCTGGTGATTCGGGCATGGGCGTGGGCACTGCGCACGACCCCGAGGTGGACGAGGCCGGGGCGCGTGAGGTCGTCGACGTACCGGCCGTGGCCGGCCAGGAAGCGATGCGCGTCCTTGCTCCTGGGGGATTGGCCGATCATGGCAGGCGGCGGGTCGGCGTCAGCCGCGCGTGGCGCGCCGGAACGCGTCCGCGAGCCGCCGCGCGATCGGGCCGGGCTTGCCGTCGCCGACGACCTGGCCGTCGATGCGAACCACCGGCGTGATCTCGTCGCTCGTCCCCGTGAGGAACGCCTCGTCGGCGCGGGCCAGCTCGGTGTCGAGCACGCCGGTCTCGACGCACGGGATGCCCTCCTGCCGGCACAGCTCGAGCGCCACCTCCCGGGTGATGCCGCTCAGGATGTAGTTGCTCTCGGGCGGCGTCCGCACCTGGCCGCCGAACACGAAGAACGGGTTGCTCGCCGTACAGTCGGTGACATGGCCGTCGCGGATGAAGATGGCCTCGGCGGTGCCCGCGCGCAGCGCGCGCCGCTTGGCCAGCACGTTCGGCTGCAGCGCGAGCGACTTCACGTTGACGTGGCCCCACCGCGAGTCGGTCACCGTGATGGCGGCGATGCCGTCGCGGAGCAGCTCGGGAGCCGGCGTGGTGGCCGGGCGCACGTAGATCACGATGGTCGGGCGCATCCCCTCGGGCGGCGCGTGGCTCCGCGAGGCGGCGCCCCGCGTGACGAACATGATGACGGCCGCGTCGGGAAGCGCGGCGCGCTGGACGAGCTGATCGGACACCTTGCGGATCTCGTCGACGTGCCCGGGGGTGAGCCCGAGCTCGAGGAACCCGGCGCCGCCCGCGAGACGGCGCATGTGACTGTCCATCCGGAAGAGCCGGCCGCCGTAGGCGCGGATCACCTCGTAGAGGCCGTCACCAAACTGAAAGCCGCGATCCTCGACGGACACCGCCGCCTCGGACCGTCCGACGATGCGCCCGTTGACCCAGACCTCTCGTGGCCACTCGGCCGGGTTCACTGCCGTCACGCCGCCCCACCTCCACGCATGAGCCCCGCCGAGGCGAGAACGTCGCGGAGCGCGGCGAGGCTCTTGGGATCCTCGATGGCGAGCAGCGGCGGGCGCGGCCAGCCGCCCGGCTGCCCGAGGACCTGCATACACGCCTTGATCTGCGCCTGCGGCGAGCCATAGACGCCGCTCCAGTCGGGGTTGATGAGTTGGCTCATCAGCGCCACGTACCGGTCGGCAGCCGCGCGCGCCGCCGCGAAGTCCCCGCGCCAGAACGCCTCGTAGAAGGCCACGGCGAAGGCCGCGCCGAGGCCACCGCCGTCGATGTTGCCGTCGCCGCCGATCCCGCGTAGCACGGCGAGACCGAGGGGGTTGATGAAGCCGCCGAAGACGCGGACCCTGTCGACGACCCGCTCGAGCGTCGCCAGCGCCTGCACGCGGTTGGCCGTGCTGTCCTTGATGGCGACGACGTGGTCGATCTTCGTCAGCTCCAGCGCCGTGTCCGCGGTGATCTCCACGACCACGCCGCGCGCCCAGTTGTAGACCATGAGCGGCAGGTCGACGCGGTCGGAGATGGTCTGGTAGAAGGCGACGATCTCGCGCGCCGTGGGCGCCGCGTAGGGCGGCGGCGTGGACAGGATTCCGTCGGCGCCGATCTCCTTTGCGTGGCGCCCGAGCTCCGCGCTGTGCGCGGCGGTGTAGGTCGTGCAGCCGATCACGACGGTGGTCTTGCCGGACAGCTCCTCGACGGCGATCTCCGCCACCCGCCGGCGCTCGGCGTCCGACTGCGAGAACCACTCCCCGGTCGTCCCGTTGACGAGGAGGCCGTGCACGCCCTGGCCGTGATAGAGCTGCAGCTCCTCGCGCCAGAGCTTCTCGTCGAGCGTGCCCTCGCGCGTGAACGGCGTGGGAGCGGCGACCCAGTAGCCCCGCCAGTTGACGTCGTCGCGGTTCATGTCGTGTCTCCTCTCGGTCCGTCAGGCGCGGCCCCGACCGTAACACACGTGCGCCAGCAATTCACCCTCGGGAGTGGGGTATAGTCGCGCGAGAGAGGCGCCATGGTCAGTCACCACGTGAAGGTCGTCGTCTGATCCGCCGCGAGGACGTCGGCGCGGTCGCCGTCCTCACGCTCGACAACCCGCCGCTCAACGTCCTCAGCCAGGCGATGTACCAGCGCCTCGAGACGCTCGTCGACGAGCTCTCCGAGTCCGGGACGATCCGCGCCGTCGTGCTGACCGGCGCGGGCGAGCGGGCGTTCTCCGCGGGCGCCGACGTCAAGGAGTTCCCTGGCGCGTCGGATCCCGAGCGCTGGCGCCGCCAGATCCGCTACATCATCGGCGTGTCCGAGAAGCTCGCCGCGCTGCCGCAGCCCGTGGTGGCAGCGGTCAACGGCGTGGCGTACGGCGGCGGGCTCGAGCTGACGCTGTTCTGCGATCTGCGTCTGGCCGGCGCGCGCGCCCGCTTCGCGCTGTCCGAGGTGAAGCTCGGCCTGTTTCCCGGCACGGGCGGCGTGCAGCGCCTGCCCGGACTGATCGGCATCGCGCGCGCCAAGGAGTTGCTGCTGCGCGGCGAGCCCATCGACGCCGCCGAGGCCGAGCGGATCGGCCTCGTCAATCGCATACTCCCCGCCGACCGGCTGGCCGCGGAGAGCCTGGCCCTCGCTCAGTCGCTCGCCGAGCGTCCGGCGCGCGCTGTGCGGACCATCAAGCGCCTGGTGGACGGCGCCGCCGGCCTCAGCGCGGCCGAGCAGCGCGACCGCGAGATCGACGCCAACGTCGAGATCATCCAGACGGCGGACGCGCGCGAGGGCTTCGCCGCGTTCCTCGAGAAGCGTCCGCCCAAGTTCCGCCACCGCTGAGCGCAACATCGCCTGGGCGTGGCTCGAGACGCTGCCGATCAGGGGGCACCCATGGCTTGCCCCAATTCCCCATCCCGCGGGCGCACTCATCGCTCCGGGAAACGATCGCCACGGCTTGGTCTCGCACACCGCAGGCTTCTGCTCGGGATGATCACCCGCCCACCCGTAGATGTGACACCATTCGTGATCCATCGTGTCCTCGGAGGCTCCCACGCTCGCGATGATCATGCTGTGGAAGCCGGAGCAAGCCCGGATTCCCCCCACACCATATAAACCCGACAGGCTCCGGCATACGGTCTCCGTCATACGCGGATCGCGATACCAGGACACGAGGACGGGGCTGGCGTCTGGGCGATGCACCTCCACACCCACGTAGTCCCGACCCTCAAACAGCCTCATCGATCGATGGAGCTCCGTCAGTGACAGAGCCTCGGCTGGTGAAAGCCACAGACTCCCGAGCGCCGCTAGAATCCACGGGGTCTTCATGAGGTGCCGAGGCCCGGCACCGGCGCGATGCCCATCCTCGCGTCGCGGAAGATGCGCGCGTCCATGGGCTTGGGCGGCGTCGGGATCAGCGGCGCGAAGCCCATGTGGCCGAGCAGGTCACGCTCGATGTCCACGCCCGGCGCGACCTCGCGCAGCTCGAGCCCCTGCGGCGTCAGCGCGAACACCGCCCGCTCGGTGATGTAGAGCACGGGCGCGCCACGCGCGGCCGCCGCCGCGCCGTTGAAGCTGATCTGGTCCACGCGCTCGACGAATTTCCGGATCGAGCCGTCCTTGCCGCCCGTGAACGTGCCGAGGAAGCAGACGGCCTTGGCGTTCTGCGTGATGTCGATGAACCCGCCCGAGCCCTCGACGCGCCCGGCGAAGCGCGTGACGTTGACGTGGCCGCGCGCGTCAACCTGGGCGAACGACACGCAGGCCATGTCGAGGCCGCCGCCGTCGTAGAAGTCGAACTGGTAGGGCTGATCGACGATCGCGTCTGGGTTGTAGGCGGCGCCGAAGTTCAGCTCGGAGGCGGGCACGCCGCCGATGGCCCCGGCCTCGATGGTCAGGGTGAAGGCGTCGCTGATGCCCTCCTCGGCCGCCACGCGCGCCACGCCCTCGGCCATGCCCACGCCGAGGTTGATCACCATGCCCGCGCGCAGGGTCATGGCCGCGCGCCGCGCGATGACCTTGCGCTCGCCCATCGGCAGCGGGGGCACGTCGGCCAGTGGCACCCGGCGCTCGCCGCTGAAGGCGGGCGAGTAGCGCACCATCCACGTCTGCCACGCCTCCGGCTCCACGACGACCACATCGACGAGGATGCCCGGCACCTTCACGTGCTGCGCGTGCAGGCGCCCGTGGGCCACCATCCGCTCGACCTGGGCGATCACCAGCCCGCCCGCGTTGTAGGCGGCCTGCGCGACGGAGAGGTGCTCGAGCAGCGCGCACTCGTGCTCGAGCGTGATGTTGCCGCGCGCGTCGGCCGTCGTGCCGCGCAGCAGGGCGACGTCTGGCTTGAACGCCTTGTAGAAGAGCCACTCGCGGCCGGCGAGCTGGACGAGCTCGACGAGCGCCTCCTGCGTCCGGGCGTTCATGCGGCCGCCGTCCTGCCGCGGGTCCATGTAGGTCTCGAGGCCCACGTGGCTGATGACGCCGGGCTTGCCGGCGGCGATCTCGCGGTAGAGCTGGCAGAGCACGCCCTGGGGAAAGTTGTACGCCTCCACGCGATCGTCGGCGATGAGCTTGATCAGCGAAGGCATGAGCCCCCAGTTTCCGCCGATCACCCGACGCAGCAGGCCCTCGTGCGCGAGGTGGTTGATGCCGCGCGCGGCACGGTCACCGACGCCCGTGGTGTGGACGACCGTGAGGTCGCGCGGCTCGCCGCTCGCCTCGAAGCGGCGCTCGAGCGCGGCGAGGACGGCCTCGGCCACGCCGAAGCCCGAGCTGCCCTCGACGATCACCGTGTGCCCGCTCTGGATCAGCCCCGCCGCCGCATCGGCGTCGAGGACCCGCGGGGTTCGCATGGCCCCGCGCTACCCCGCGCTCGCGATCTGGCGCGCGATGATCAGCCGCTGGATCTGGTTGGTGCCCTCGTAGATCTGCGTGAGCTTGGCGTCGCGGTACATCCGCTCCACCGGGTAGTCCTTGGTGTAGCCGGCGCCGCCGTGGATCTGCACGGCGTTGCTGATGTTGCGCACGGCCATGTCGGAGGCGAAGAGCTTGGCGGCGGCGGCCTCGGCCAGGTACGGCCTGCCCGCGTCGCGCAGCTTCGACGCCTGCCAGAGCAGGCCCTGCGCCGCCTGGATGTCCACCCACATGTCGGCCAGCATGAACTGGACGGCCTGGAAGTCGTAGATCGCCTGGCCGAAGGCCTTGCGCTGGCGGGCGTAGCGCAGCGCCTCTTCGTACGCGCCCTGGGTGAGGCCGGTCGCCATCGAGGCCATGCAGATCCGCGCGAAGTTGAAGCCGTTGAGCGCCACGCGCAGTCCCTCACCCTCCGGCCCCACGCGGTTGGCGACGGGCACCCGAACGTTTTCGAGAAATACTTCGCCCGTCGCTAATCCCCTGATGCCCATCAACCGCTCCTTGCGGCCGAAGGAAAATCCCGGCGTGCCGCGCTCGATGATGAAGAGGCTCATGCCCCGCTTGCCCTTCGTGCGGTCGGTGACGGCAAGGATCACGAGCAGGTCGATGACCTTGCCCAGCGTAACGAACGCCTTGGCGCCGTTGATCACGTAGTGGTCGCCGCCGCGGACCGCCGTCGTGGTGATGGCCGCCACGTCGCTGCCCGTGTGTGACTCGGTGACGGCCAGGCAGCTGATGAGCTCGCCGCTGGCAACGCGGCGCGCCAGCGGCCGCTGCGCCTCGTTGCCGAGCGTCCAGAAGAAGTCGGCCTGCTCGATGGCGACCGCGTACATGTTGGCCAGCGCGGCCGACACGCGGCCCAGTTCCTGGTGGACGAGCGACGCGCTGTACGTGTCGGCGCCGCTGCCGCCGGCCTCGGGGGGAAGCAGGAGACCGAACCAGCCGAGGTCGGCCATCTTCTGATAGAGATCTCGCGGGAACTCGTCGGTCTCGTCGATCTCGGCCGCGCGCGGGCGCACGTCCTTCTCGGCGAACTCGCGCACGGCCTGCCGGATCATCCGCTGCTCGTCGGTCAAGAACGAGTCGTGCATCGCATTCCTCCCGAGACGGCGTCCCTCACGGAATGAACAGCCGTGGCAGCCAGGTGGTGAGCGGCGGGATGAAGGTGATCAGAGCCTGCGCGATGATCATGACGAAGATCGAAGGCAGCAGCGCCGGGGTGACCTCGCGGATCGACATCTTGGCGATGCTGCACGCCACGAACAGGGTCGCCCCGTAGGGCGGCGTCACGAGCCCGATCGACAGGTTGACCGAGACCACCACGCCGAAGTGGAGCAGGTCGATCCCGAAGCTCTGGGCGACGGGATACAGGATCGGCATCAGGATGATGATGACCGCGATCGACTCCATGAACATCCCGAGCAGGAGCAGGAGCGCGTTCACGAGGATCATGAACACGATCCAGTTCGCCGAGTGGTCCTGCAGGAACCGCGCGACGACGGTGGGGATCTGGAGGTTGGCCACCAGCCAGCCGAACAGCCCAGCCGTGCCGATGATGATCAGGATGATGGCGGAGCGGCACGCCGCCTCCACGAGCATTCGAGGGATCTGGCTCAGCCGCAGCTCGCGGTACACCCACAGGCCGATCACGAAGCCGTAGACGACGCCCATCACGGCCGACTCGGTGGCCGTGAAGACGCCGGTGAGGATGCCGCCCAGGATGAGGATGGCCATGCCGAGGCCGGGGATCGCCTGCCAGAAGGTCGTCCACACCCGGCTCCACGAGAACGTCTCCGTCGCCTCGTAGGCGGCGCCGCCACGGCGCGCGTGCACGTAGCACACGATCATGAGGAAGCCGCCGATGATGATGCCTGGGATGATGCCGCCGATGAAGAGCTGGCCGATCGAGGTGTTGGTGACACTGCCCAGCACGACCATGATGATGCTCGGCGGGATGATGGGCCCGAGCGCGCCAGCCGCGGCCTGGATCGCGGTCACGAAGCGCGGCTCGTAGCCGCGCTTCATCATGGCCGGGATCATCACCGAGCCCACGGCAGCCGTGTCGGCGGTGCCCGAGCCCGACACGCCGGAGATCAGCATGGTCGCACCGACCGCGATCATGGCGAGGCTCGCGCGGAACTGGCCGAGCAGCGCTCCGGCGAAGCTGATGATCCGCCGCGCCATGCCGCCCTCGTCCATGATGCTGCCCGCCAGCATGAAGAGCAGGACGGCCATGATCGGGAACGAGTCGAGCGAGGTGAACACGCGCTGCGGAACCACGATGAGCGGGACGCTGCCGCCGAAGAGCAGCGCGAACGTGGTCGCGAGCCCCAACCCGAACGCGATCGGCACGCCCAGCGCGAAGAGCACGGGCAGCCCGAACAGGAGGACCGCGGTCACGCCGGGCTCCGCAGCGCGCGCAGCGACTCGCCGAGCTTCAGCACGCTCTCGAGCAGCATCAGCGCGGCCCCGACGGGCAGGGCCAGGTACGCGTACCACATGTTGATTTCCATGGCCGGCGAGGTCTGCACGGAGGCCACGTCGAGGATCTTGATGCCCTGCACGAGGAGCAGCAGCAGGAACCCCGAGACCATCAGGTGCACGAGCACCTCGAGGGCGGCGCGGCCGCGCGGAGGGACGGCGTAGAGCAGGTAATCGACGCCGAGGTGCATGCTCTGCTGGATGCAGAGCGCGGAGGCGAGCAGCGCGATCCACACCTGGAGGAAGCGCGCCAGCTCCTCGGACCACGACGGCGGCGCATTGAAGAGGTAGCGGCCGATCACCTGATAGAACACGGTCGCGATGAGGACCGCGAACATCGCGATGATGACGAGCTGGATGGCGCGGCGCAGGAGTCCCAGGGCGTGACTCATGCGCCGCTCCGCCTACTTGCTGTCGAGGATCTTCTTCAGGCGCGCCTGGTCCTCGGGGCCACCGAACTTCGCGTACACGCTCTGCGACGCCTTGCGGAACGGCTCCGGGTCAGGCGTCGTGATCTTGACGCCCTTGGCCTTGAGCGTGGCCAGCGCCACGTCCTCGCTCCTGGCGTAGGCCTCGCGCTCGACCCTGGCCGACTCCTGCGCCGCCTGGACGACGGCCTTCTGCACGTCGGCGGGGAGGCTCTGGAAGAACTTCTCGCCCATGATCATGTCGGAGACGAGCGTGGTCCACGCGACCATCGCCCAGTTGGGCGCGACCTCGTAGAATTTCTGCGCCTCGTAGTTCGTGTTGGCGGCCTCGGCGCCGTCGATGACGCCCTGCTGGAGCGCCGTGTACACCTCGCCGTAGGCCATCGGCAGCGGGCTCGCGCCCATCGCGCGGAAGGCGTCGAGATGGACTGGGTTCTCCATGGTCCGGATCTTGAGGCCCTTGAGGTCGTCGAGCTTGGTGAGCGACTTCTTGTTGGTCATGATGTGGCGGATGCCGGCCTCGTAGTACGAGAGCAGGCGGAAGCCCTTGCCCCGCATCTTGTCCCCCAGCTCCGCGCCCACGGGGCCGTCCATGACGCCGTACATGTGCTTGCGGTCGCGGAACAGGAACGGCAGGTCGAACACCTTCGTCTCGGGCACGAAGCCCGCCATCACCGCGTTGGACGGCACGGTGACGTGGACGGTGCCGAGCAGCAGCCCCTCGATCATGTCGCGCTCGTTGCCGAGGGTGCGGTTGGGGAAGAGCTGCACCTCGACCTTGCCCCGGGTCAGCTCCTCGACGCGCTTCTTGAAGTGCTCGAATCCGACCTGGTAGGGCTCGGTGGCGGCCGCCGAGTGGCCCGCTTTGATCACGATGTCGGCGGCGGACGCCGGCGACGCCGTGATCCATCCGCCCAGCACTCCGAGCAGTGCGCACGCTGTGAGGAGCCGTCGACTCATGACACCCTCCGTGGCGAACGTCCTTCGATCGTGGGCGGCTACCTTATGGCGCCCGCCTCACCGAGTCAAGCGACGGCGCGCCCGGGCTCAGGGCTGCAGCGCCACGCGGACCGCCCGCTCGTCGAGCGTGAAGCCCATGCCGACCAGGATGTCGCGCAGCCGCGCGGCGAGCGCCGGCTTGAGGGCGAGCCGCGGTGGACGCGGATCGCCCATCGGCATGCCGATCATCTTGAACGCCGCCTTCATGCCGTGCACGTAGAGATGGTCGCCGAGGAAGTCGATCAGCGGGCTCACGTGGTGGAACGCCTTCTGCGCGCCAGGCAGGTCCTGCTTGTCGACGGCGAGGTTGAACACATCGGCCGAGACGCGCGGCGCGATGTTGGCGCAGACGGCCACCCAGCCCTCCGCGCCGACCACGAACGACTCGAAGCCGAGATACCCGCCGAAGACCGTCATGCGGTCGCCGCAGAGTCGCTGGATCTGTGTCACCCGGCGCACGTCGATCGTCGACTCCTTGATGTAGCGGATCGTGGCGACCTCGCTCAGCCGCTTGACGACCGGCGGCGTGAGGTCGAAGCCCCCCGACACCGGATGGTTGTAGAGCATCACGGGGATGGAGACGGCCTCGCCGATCCGCGTGAAGTGAGTGACGATCTCTTCCTCGTCGAGCGCCGCGTAGTACGGCGTCATGACCATGACGCCGTCGGCGCCCAGGCGCTCGGCCGAGCGCGCGTAGCGGATGGCGTCGTTCGTGTTCTCGGCCGTGCAGCCGGGGACGACGGGCACACGGCCCGCCGCCTGCCTCACGACGGTCTCGACGACCTCGTCGCGCTCGTCGTCGCTGACTGACAGCGATTCGCCGGTGCTGCCGAGCGGGATGAGGCCGTGGATTCCCTCGGTGACCTGCAACTCGATCAGGCGGCGGAGCGCGTCAGCGTCGACGCGCCGGCCGTCGTGGGTGAACGGCGTCACGGTGACGGTGTACGTGCCGCGGAGCTTTCGCATGTCGCCTCCCGGTTGGTGCCCGGCTCGGTGACGCGCATTCTATACCGCATGAGGATGACGGACACGCGGCGCCTGGGGCGCACGAAGGTCGCGGTGACCGTGCTCGGCTTCGGCGGCTCCCAGGTGGGCAACCTGCATCGCCCGGTTTCCGACGAGGACGCCGCCCGGGTGGTCGCCGCCGCGTGGGATCTCGGCATCCGCTATTTCGACACGGCACCGCTCTACGACCTGGGCGGCGGCGAGCGGCGCATGGGCGCGGCGCTGCGAGGTCGTTCGCGCGACGGCTACGTGCTGTCGACCAAGGTCGGCCGGCTGGTCGAAGCGCATGGCATCGCCTATGACTACAGCCGCGACGGCGTGCGGCGCTCGCTGGAGGCCAGCCTGGAGCGCCTCGGGCTCGAAAGGATCGACGTCGCCTTCATCCACGACATCGATCCGTACAACCATGGGGCCGACCAGCCGCGCCGGTTTCGCGAGGCCATCGATGGCGCCTACCCGGCACTGGAGCGTCTGCGCAGGGACGGCGCGCTGGGCGCCATCGGCGTCGGCGTGAACTCGTGGCGCGTCTGCCGGGACGCCGTCGAGGCCGCCGACTTCGACTGCGTGCTGTTGGCGGGACGCTACACGCTGCTCGAGCAGGAAGCGCTCGCGTTCCTCTCCCTCTGCGAGCGCCGCGGCGTCGGCGTGATCGTCGGCGCACCGTACAACTCGGGGATCCTCGCGCGCGGCGCGGCGCCGGGCGCCCGACACGACTACGCGGCGCCGGCGCCCCAGATCGCGGAGCGCGTGCGGAGGATCGAGGCGGTGTGCGCGCGCCACCGCGCGAGCCTCGGCGCCGCCGCGCTGCAGCTCCCGCTCGCCCACCCCGCGGTGGCCGCAGTGCTGCCGGGCGCGCGGAGCGCGGCGCACGTCGCGGCGAGCGTGCGCTGGCTCGGCGAGACGATCGCCGCCGCCTTCTGGCAGGAGCTGAAGCACGAGCGACTGCTCGACGCGAGCGCGCCGACGCCCTGACGGGCGCCCTCAGCCGCGGACGTCCTTCATCCTTCTCCCGGCGTACTGGCCGCGCACGCGGATCACGCGGTCGCGGCCCAGCCGCACGCTCGGCCCCACGACGCAAAACCACTTCGTCTGTACGACCGATCCACACTCCCTACAAAGATTGTGATCCCCGCTCCTCAGGAATCACCGCGCGGGATCGTTCGGCGGCAGCACCTCGCGGAAGACCGGCCGCTGCTTCCACTCCGGGATCGGTGGCGTGCATCCCGGGGCCGGCGCGTACGGCGACGCCGACTCGAGGCGCATCGTCGGAATGTAGCGGGGGCAGTTCGGGAAGATCCGCGTCGCGCGCACGCGGACCACGAGCTGGGCGCCGGCGAACTCGGCGAGCAGCGGGTCCTCCTCGTGCAGCGTGGCCGTGCCGCTCACGCGCACGCGCTTGGGACGCTCGAAGTCGACGAAGAGCAGGCCCACGCTCGGATTGACCAGGATGTTGCCGAGGCTGCGGAACATCCCGTTGCCATCGTAGCTCGGAAAGGCGAGCGTCTGCGGATCGACGACGCGCACGAAGCCTGGAAGGCCGCCCTTGAACGAGCAATCCGGCTGGCCGTGCTCGTCGGCGGTGGCCAGGAAGAACATCGCGCTGCGCTCGATCAGCTTCCGGTCCTCGTCGGTGAACGCCGTGTGCACGGTCACCTCGACCAGCCGATCGGCCAGCGCGCGCGTCTCGAAGCGGTCTTGCAGGCGCCGGGCGCCCTCGTGGTACATCGCCGGGTCGGACATCGATGCCTCCCTGCCGCGGGTTCCCCCGCCGCGCCCCGCTATGTTAACGTGGGCGCCGCACTCTCGACCTGGAGGACCCGTATGAGCTCCACCGAGCTCGGTTTCACCCCCGCCACCGAGCTGGCCCGGTTGATCAGGACGAAGGCGCTCTCGCCCGTTGAGCTGACGCGCGCCGTCCTGGAGCGCATCGAGCGCGTGAACCCGGTCGTCAACGCGTTCTGCACGCTCACCGCGGACGCCGCGCTCGCGGCCGCGCGCGCGGCCGAGCGCGCGGTGACATCCGGCGCGTCGCTGGGCCCGCTGCACGGCGTGCCCTACTCGATCAAGGACCTGAACTTCACCAAGGGCGTGCGCACGATGGGCGGCTCGTTCATCTTCGAGCACCGCGTGCCGGACGCCGACGCCGCCTTCATCCCGCGCCTGCGTCAGGCCGGCGGCATCTTCGTCGGCAAGACGACCAGCCCCGAGTTCGGCTGGAAGGCGCTCGGCGACAGCCCGCTCACCGGCATCACCCGCAATCCGTGGAACCCCGGCATGACGACGGGCGGCTCGAGCGCGGGCGCTGCGGCCGCCGTCGCGGCGGGACTCGGCCCGCTCCACCAGGGCTCGGACGGCGCCGGCTCGATCCGGATCCCGTCGAGCTTCTGCGGCATCTACGGTCTCAAGCCCTCGTACGGCCGCGTGCCGATGTGGCCGGTCTCCAACAACGACTACTCCTCGCACAACGGTCCGATGACGCGCACGGTCGCCGACGCGGCGCTGATGCTCTCGATCATGGCCGGCCCCGACGACCTCGACCGCACGTCGCTCGACGGCGCGCCCGCCGACTACGTCGGCAAGCTCGGGCGCGACCTCAAGGGCCTGCGCGTGGCGTACAGTCCCGACCTCGGCGGGCTGCGCGTCGATCCCGAGGTCGCCGCGCTGGTTCGCGCGGGCGTTCGCGCGTTCGAGGAGCTCGGCTGTGTGGTCGAGGAGGTCAAGCCGCGCTTCGCCGACACCCACGAGATGATCCGCGTGATGTGGAGCGCGCACGAGGCCGGCAACCGCGCCCCCTTCTTGAAGCAGTGGCGCGAGCGGATGGATCCCGGGCTCGTCGCCTGCATCGAGGACGGGCTGCGCGTGAGCCTCGTCGACTACATCCAGATGCGCGACCGGAAGCTGGCGTACTGGGACTCGGTGCGGCCGCTGTTCGAGACTCACGCGCTGCTGCTCACGCCGAGCGTCTCGGTGCCCGCCTTCGAGGTGGGACGGCTGAACCCCGCGCACTTCCCGCAGCACGCCTGGGACTGGTTTCCGTGGGCGTCGTTCAGCTACCCGTTCAACTTCACGGGCCAGCCGGCGGCCACGGTGCCCGCCGGCTTCACGGCCAGCGGCATGCCCGTGGGCCTGCAGATCGTGGGGCGGCGCTTCGATGACCTGACGGTCCTCCAGGCGTCCGCCGCGTTCGAGACGGCCCGGCCCTGGGCCGAGCGCCGGCCGCCGAACCTCCCGTGAGCGCGCCGGCGCCGCCCGGGCTGCTCGCTGATGCCGCCGCCGACGGCGGGCTCGGCGCGCGGCGCGCGGCGACGTCGCGCACGCGGTGGGGCCGGGCGCTGCGCCGCGCGACCCGCAATACCCTCGTCGGGCTGGGCCTGCTCGGCGCCCTGCTCGTCGTCGGCCTGGCCCTCTTCGCCAACGCGCTGGCGCCGCACGCGCCGGACGAGCAGAACTTCGACCTCATCGAGTCGCGGCCGAGCGCCGCGGCCGTCTTCGGCACCGACCGCTTCGGCCGCGACGTGCTGAGCCGCGTGATCCACGGCGCGCGCATCTCGCTCTACGTGGCGATCACCTCGATCGCCGCCTCGATGGCCATCGGCGGTGCCCTCGGGCTGACCGCGGGCTACCTCGGCGGCACCATCGACAACGCCATCAACCGGGTGCTCGACGTCTTCTTCAGCATCCCCGGGCTGCTCCTGGCCGTGGGCATCGCCGCGCTGAGGGGCCCCGGCGTCAACAGCGCGGTGCTGGCCATCGCCATCGTGTACACGCCGATCTTCGCGCGCGTGATGCGCGGCCCCGTGCTGGCCGAGCGCGCCAAGGACTACGTGGAGGCCGTGCGCGCGCTCGGCGCCACGCGCCTGGCCGTGGCCCTCAAGCACATCCTGCCCAACGTGATCTCGCCGTTCGTCGTGCAGGGCACCGTCGCCCTGTCGCAGGCGATCCTCATCGAAGCCTCGCTCTCCTACCTCGGGCTGTCGGCGCAGCCGCCGACGCCGTCGTGGGGCAACATGCTCAACGAGGGGCGCACGTACCTCGAGACCGCGCCCTGGATCTCCGTCTTTCCCGGCCTCGCCATCATGCTGACCGTGCTCGCGTTCAACCTGATCGGCGACGGCCTGCGCGACGTCCTCGACCCGAGCAGCTGAACAAGGAGACCGCCATGTCCCGGGACCTCAACCGCCGCGACTTCCTCACGACCGCCGGCCTCGCCCTCGGCGCCCTCGGCGTCGGCAGCACGGCCGCCCTCGGGCAGACACCGAAAGCGGGAGGCACGCTCCTCTCGGCGCAGACGACGGAAGCGACCGGCCTCGATCCGCAGCTCGTGGCCGCCTTCTCGCGCAGCCGCCGCTCGCCGATGATGTACAACCAGCTCGTCCGCTTCGAGCCCGACATGACGCCGGTGCCCGAGCTGGCGGAGTCGTGGCACACGAGCCCCGACGGGCTCACGTGGACCTTCAAGCTCCGCGAGGGCGTGAAGTTCCACGACGGCCAGGAGCTGACCTCCGCCGACGTGAAGTTCACGTTCGATCGGCTCTTCGAGAAGTCGCCCGGCAAGTCGGACTTCATCGCCGTCGACAAGGTGGAGCCGGCCGGCAAGTACGCCGTCAAGTTCATCACCAAGGAGCCGTTCGCCGGGCTGCTCGCCGCCCTCGGCGGCTTCTGGGGCTTCATCATCAGCGAGGCCGGCATCAAGAAGCACGGCGACCTCAACAAGGCCGCCCTCGGCACCGGACCGTTCGTCCTGGAGGACTGGAAGGTCGAGCAGCAGATGGTGCTGAAGAAGAACCCGCACTACTTCAAGAAGGGCCGGCCCTACGTGGACCAGATCGTGCTGCGCACGATCCCGGACGAGGCCAACATCGTCGCGGCGCTGCGCACGGGCCAGATCCAGCACGCGTTCATCGAGGACAACAAGAACTACAACCTCCTCAAGGACGAGAAGTCGCTGACGGGCTATCGCTCGTCGCGACTCGGCTACGACTTCCTCAACATCAACGCCACCCGCGGCCCGCTGAAAGACGTGCGCGTGCGGCAGGCCATCTCGTGGACGGTCGATCGCGCCCAGGTGCTGCGCGTGGCCGCCTCGGGCTTCGGGCGCCTCACCGCGCCCGCCACGGCGCCGATGAAGCAGTGGCAGCTCCCCGAGGAGCAGTGGATGCGCTACTACAAGCCCGACGTCGAGAAGGCGAAGAAGCTGATGGCCGACGCCGGCCAGGCGCAGGGCTTCAGCGTGAAGCTCGGCGTGATCCCGACCTTTCCCACCATGGTGTCGGGGGCGCCGGTGGTCGCCGCGCAGCTCAAGCGCATCGGCATCACCGCCGAGATCGAGAACGTGGAGTACGCGGTCTGGATCAAGCGCTGGCAGGCCAAGGACTTCGACCTGACGATGAACACCACGCCGGGCTACGCCGACCCCGACACCGCGTTCTTCCGCGCGCTGCACTCCACCAAGGGCCAGAACTGGAACTCGTGGAGCGTGCCGGACCTCGACGCCATGCTGGAGGAGGGCCGGCGCACGCTGGATCCCAAGAAGCGCAAGGAGATCTACGACCGCGTGCAGCTCATGATCCTCGAGAACGTGCCGCAGCTGTGGCTCTTCTCCGCCGACACGATCGACTTCACCCAGACGGCGGTGAAGGGCTTCCGGCAGCACCCGACCACGCTGCTCTACGGCTTCGAGGGCGCCTGGCTCGACAAGGCGTGATGGGGCGCTACCTCCTCGTGCGGCTCTACTCGATGGCCGTGACGCTGCTCGGCCTCACGGTGCTGACATTCCTCATGCTCCGGCTGATCCCGGGCACGGTCGTCGAGCAGATGATCGGCGCCGACGCCATCGTCAGCGAGGCGATGGTGGCGCAGCTCAAGGCGTTCTTCGGCCTCGACCAGCCGTGGTACGTGCAGTACGGCCGCTGGATGGGCAGCCTCCTGCAGGGCGACCTCGGCACCTCGTGGCGCACCGGCAAGCCCGTCGTGCAGCTCATCGGCGAGCGGCTGCCGGTGACCCTCGAGCTGACGGCCTTCGCGGTGGCCGTGGCCATCATGCTCGGCGTGGTGGCCGGTGTCGTCTCCTCGGTGCGGCGCGACCGCGCCGTGGACAACATCACGCGGGTCGGCGCCCTGCTCGGGCTGTCGGTGCCCGTGTTCTGGCAGGGCACGATGCTCATCCTGTTCCTGTCGATCTACCTGCGCTGGATGCCGCCCGTCGTCTGGGTGGACTTCTTCGCCGACCCGCTGCGCAACCTCACCATCATGCTGCTTCCCGCCCTCTGCCTGGGCACCGCCAGCGCCGCCAACATCGCGCGCACGACCCGCGCTTGCATGCTGGACGTGCTGGGCTCGGAGTACATCCGCACGGCGGCGGCCAAAGGCCTGCGGCCGCGGCTCGTCGTCCTCAAGCACGCGCTGCGCAACGCGATGATCCCGATCGTCACCGTGGTCGGGCTGCAGATCGGCATCCTGCTCGGCGGCACCGTCGTCGTCGAGGAGGTGTTCACGCTGCCCGGCGTGGGACGCCTGGTGCTGTGGTCGATCTACCAGCGCGACTATCCGCTGACCCAGAGCACGATCCTGTTCGTGGCCGTGATGTTCATGACCGTGAACCTCGCCGTGGATCTGCTGTACGCATACCTCGACCCACGGATTCGTTACTGATGGGAACCGGGGCTGGCCGGGTTCAGGCCCGCCGGCCAGCTCCACCATTTCGCGACGACTGATCGACATCAGTGCCCGGAAGGCAATGTCACGGGCTGGTCGAAAAGTCGAGAACAATGGGCAGATGATCCGAGCCGACACGCCCGCCCACAAAACGGCCATGGACGCGCACACC
>QHVJ01000159.1 GCA_003222275.1 Acidobacteriota bacterium
ACGGCCGCCTTGCCCGGATGAAGGAAGGCGGGAGCGCCGTCGGCCTCGAAGGTGAAGGGTCCGGCGCCAAGCCGTTGCGCCAGCAGCTCCACCACCCCCTTGGCATCGAAGAAATCGGCCGTGCGCCGCGCGGACGACCAATGCGGCGTGATCGGCCCGGCCCGTAGGATCGCGATGCGAGACTCCTCCGCCGGTCCGTGCGACGTCGACCCGAAGACGCGGCCCATTTCGAACACGTGCACGTCGCGCCGGCCCTGGCGGAGGTTCGCGCGGAGGATCGACACCAGCCCCGGCATCACGAGGCTGCTCCGCAGCGCGCCCTGTTCCTCCGACAGGGGGTTCGCCAGGCGCAGCCGCGGCGGGGCGTGGGGACCGGCCTCCGCGTCGGACACGAACGAGGAGTTGATCACCTCGGTCAGCCCGACGCCCACGAGCGCCTCTCGGACGCCGCGAACCGCGACCTGCGCGGGACGCAGGCCCTCCGCGCCGCGCGACGAGGGGACGGTCGACGGGATCCGGTCGACCCCGACGTGGCGGCCCACCTCCTCGATGAGGTCGGCTTCGCGGCCGACGTCGCTGCGCCAGGAGGGAATCTCCACCTCCCAGGCCGCGGGCGGCGGCTTCACCCCGAAGCCGAGGCCCGTGAGGATCTGCCGCGCGCGGTCCTCGGCCACCGGAGTGCCGAGCACCGCCGACGCGCGAGCGAGGCGGAAGGTCGTGACGCGCCGCGCACGGGGGACGGGCCGGCGGTCGATGAGCCCGGGCCGCGCCGTGCCCGCCCCGATCTTCGCGAGCAGGTGGGCGATGCGGGCGGTGGCGTCGGGAGGTGCCTCGGCATCGGCCCCGCGCTCGAAGCGATGCGAGGCCTCGGTGTGCATTCCCAGGGTCTTGCTCGCTCGGCGGATCGAGAGCGGGTCCCACCAGGCGGCTTCGAGGGCGACCGTACGGGTCTCGTCCGAGACCTCGCTGGAGGCACCGCCCATGATTCCGGCCAGCGCCAGCGCTCCCTCCGTCCCCGCCACGACCCCGACGCGGCCGGACAGGATGCGCCCCACGCCGTCCAGCGTGGTCAGGCGATCACCCTCGCGCGCCCAGCGCACGATGAGCTTGCCCTCCGGCACGCGGGCGAGGTCGAAGGCATGGGACGGATGTCCCATCTCCATCATCACGTAGTTCGTGAGGTCGACCACGTTGTTGATCGGGCGCACGCCGACGGCTTCCAGCCGGTCGCGGATCCAGGCCGGCGACGGCCCGAGCCGCACGTCCAGGACGCGCGCGCAGAATCGCGGGCAGAGGTCGGAGGCCTCGATGGTCACGTCGAGAGCCTCGGACGCGGGCGGCCCCGTCTCCGGGAAGGCGAGGTCGGGCGGCCGCAAGGGTACGCCGTAGAGAACCGATACCTCTCGGGCCACGCCGTAGACGTTCATGCAGTCCACGCGGTTGGTGGTGACGTCGAGGTCGAGCACGGCTTCGGAGCCCCGGCCCTCCAGGCCCTCGAGGGCGAGGCCGACGAAGGTGAGGTCCTCTCCGAGCTGGCGCGGCTCCGCCGGGATGTCGACGAACTCACGGAGCCACGAGAGCGGAACCTTCAATTGTCGAACTGCTCCAGGAAGCGCAGGTCATTCCCGTAGAAGAGGCGGATGTCGTCGACGCCGTGGCGCATCATCGCCACCCGCTCGATGCCGAGACCGAAGGCGAAGCCCGTGACTTCTTCGGGGTCGTACACGACCCGGCCGAGCCGCTTGTTCACGGCTTCGAACACCGCCGGATGGACCATGCCCGAGCCGAGTATCTCCAGCCAGCCCGTCCCCTTGCAGACGCGGCACCCCTTGCCGCCGCAGACCACGCAGCCGAGGTCCGCCTCCACCGACGGCTCCGTGTAGGGGAAGAACGAGGAACGGAAGCGGACGGGATACTGCGGGCCGAAGAGGGCGTGAAGGAATGCCTCGATCGTCCCCTTCAGGTCCGCGAGCGTGATCCCTGGCCCGACCACAAGCCCCTCGACTTGCTGGAACATCGGGGAGTGCGTGATGTCGTCGTCGCGGCGGTACACCTTGCCCGGGCAGATGATCCGCACCCGCGGCGGATGAGGATTGGAGAGCATGTAGCGGATCTGGCCGGTGGAGGTGTGCGTGCGCAGCAACGCCGCGCTGCCCTCCAGGTAGAAGGTGTCCTGCATGTCCCGCGCCGGGTGGTCCGGAGGCATGTTCAGCGCCTCGAAGCAGTGGAAGTCGTCGTCGATCTCCGGGAACGAGTCGTAGATCTCGTAGCCCATGGAGACGAAGATGTCCTCGAGCTGCTCGCGCACCACGGTCAGGGGATGCCGACGCCCCCGGGGCGGCATGCGTCCGGGCAGGGTCACGTCGACGCGGTCGCGGAGCAGTCGTTCGTCCCGCAGGCGAGTCTCCAGCTCCGCTCGCCGAGCTTCGAGGCGCGACTCGACCTCCTGCTTGACGGTATTGAGCTCCCGCCCCGCTTCGCGTCGCTGCTCGTCCTTCAGCTTTCCCAGCCGCCCGAAGAGCAGCGTCAGCTCGCCGGACTTGCGGCCGAGGAACCGGGTGCGGACGTCTTGCAGGCCTTCGGGGTCGCGGACCTCCGCGAGCGCCGCGTCGAAGTCCTGCCGCAGCCGGGGCAGCTCGCGGACTATTCCCTCCGCGGGACGGTCGGAGCCGGGCATGGACGGAGGACGGCTAGGCCGTGGCCTTCGCCGACCGGGCCGACTCCACGAGCGCGGTGAAGGCCGGCGGATCGGTGGCGGCGATCTCGGCGAGCGACTTCCGGTCCAGATCCACTCCGGCCCGCTTCAGCCCCGCGATGAGCTGGCTGTAGGTGATGTCGTGCATCCGGGCCGCGGCGTTGATGCGGATGATCCAGAGCCGGCGGAAGTCCCGCTTCTTGCGGCGCCGCCCGACGTAGGCGAAGTTGCCCGCCCGCTCGATGGACTCCTTGGCGGAGCGATAGAGCTTGCTCTTGGTGAGGAAGTATCCCTTGGCCAGCCCGAGGATCTTCTTCCGGCGGTGCCGGCGCTTGCTCCCTCGTTTGACTCTCGGCATGACGACGTCCCTTCGATGGCTGGACCCGGCTGGGCCCGCCCGTCGCGCTTGCAGGCGGCGACGAAGCCCGGGCGGCTCGACAGCCCCCCATTGCTTTTCAACGCGGAGAACGCGGAGTGAACGGAGAGGACGCGGGGGATGATCAAGTCCTCCGCGACCTCTTCGTTCGTTCTCCGCGCCCTCCGCGTTAAAAAGCCATTCTAGCCCAGCAGCATCCGGCGCACGTGCGGCGCCTCGCCCTTCGACACGAGGCCCGACTTGCGCAGATGGCGCTTCCGCGCGACGGACTTCTTGGTCAGGATGTGGCGCTTGAACGCGTGGTAGCGCTTCACCTTGCCGGTGGCGGTGATCTTGAATCGCTTCACCGCGGCTCGGCGGCTCTTGAGCTTGAGCTTCTTCTTGGGCTTTCTCATTCCTCTCCACCTTCCGCCCGCGCCGGCGGCGCTTCCTTCTTGCCGGGCTTGTCCGTCTTGCCCGCCTTCGCCGCCTTCGCCGCCTTCGCCGCCTTCGCCTTCGGCTTCGGGGGCGCCGCTTCCTTCTTCGGCGACAGGATCTGGACCATGGTCATGCCCTCTTGCCGCGGCGGCACCTCGATGAGGGCGACCTCGGTGAGCTCGCTCGCCAGCCGGTTCAGGATCCCACGCCCGATCTCGTTGTGCACCATCTCGCGCCCGCGGAAGATGACGGTCGATTTGACCTTGTTTCCGCCGAGAAGGAAGCGCTCCGCGTTCCGCCGCTTGAACTGGAAGTCGTGCTCGTCGATCTTGGGCCGGAACTTCACTTCCTTCACCTGGATGTGCTTCTGGTGCTTGCGCGCCTCGGATTCCCGCTTGGCCTGCTGGTAGAAGAACTTTCCGGAGTTCATGATCCGGCAGACCGGAGGCGTGGCCGTCGATGCGATCTCCACCAGGTCCAGGCCCTTCTCCTCCGCGATGCTCAGGGCCTGCGCCGGCGGCATGATGCCGAGCTGGGCGCCATCGTCGTCGATGACACGGATCTCCTTCGCGCGAATGCGGTCGTTGATGCGGACCGTCCTCGGATCTATGAGACACCTCCTGCGGCGACCATCTGCGGCGCTTCTGGCGGCTCTTCTTCCGCGATCGCCCGCTCGGCCGCGAGACGGGCGATCTTCGCCGCGACGGCCTCGGGGGCCATCGCCCCGAGGTCTCCGGCCTGGCGGTGGCGCACGGACACCGTGCGCGCCGCCTCCTCGCGATCTCCTACGACGAGCATGTACGGCACCTTCTGCACCTGGGCCTCGCGGATCTTGTAGTTCATCTTCTCGCTGCGGTCGTCGACGGTGACGCGCAGCCCGCGTCCGCGCAGGCCGTCGGCCACCGCCCGGCCGTAGGCCTGGTGGCGCTCCGCCACCGGGATCACCACCGCCTGCACCGGCGCCAGCCAGAGCGGGAACGCGCCCGCGTAGTGCTCGATCAGCACGCCGAAGAAGCGCTCGAGGCTGCCCAGCAGCGCGCGGTGGATCATGACCGGCTGGTGGGCCTTGCCGTCTTCGCCGATGAACTCGAGCTGGAAGCGGTTCGGGTTGTGGAAGTCCACCTGGATGGTGGAGCACTGCCAGGCGCGGTCGAGCAGGTCCTTGATCTTGATGTCGATCTTCGGGCCATAGAACACGCCCTCGCCCGGGTCCACTACGTAGGGAAGCTTCCGCGCCTCCAGCGCGCGCTTGAGGGCGGCCGTCGCCACCTCCCACTGCTCGTCGGTTCCGCTGGCTTTGTCCGGTTTCGTCGAGAGGTAGATGTCGTAGCGGTCGAAACCGAATGTCTTCAGGATGCCGGTCACGAAGTCGAGCACCCGCAGGATCTCGTCGTCGATCTGATCGAGCCGGCAGAACACGTGCGCGTCGTCCTGGGTGAACCCGCGGACGCGCAGCAGGCCGTGGAGCACGCCGGAGCGCTCGAAGCGGTAGACCGTCCCCAGCTCGGCGAAGCGCAGGGGCAGCTCGCGGTAGCTGTGCATGCGGCTCTTGTAGATCGTGAGGTGGAACGGGCAGTTCATGGGCTTGAGCTGGTACTGCACGCCTTCGATCTCGATCGGGGCGTACATGTTCGCCTTGTAGTACTCGGTGTGGCCGCTGGTCTTCCACAGGTCGAGCTTGGCGATGTGGGGGGTGAAGACCAGGTCGTACCCGCCCCGGTAGTGCTCGTCGCGCCAGTAGTCCTCGATCTGCTTCCGGATGAAGGCGCCCTTGGGGTGCCAGAGCACGAGACCCGCGCCGGTGTCGTCCGAGATGGAGAAGAGGTCCAGCTCGCGCCCCAGCTTGCGGTGGTCGCGGCGCTTGGCCTCCTCCAGCCGGTGGAGGTGCTGGTCCAGCTCCTCCTTCGTGAAGAAGGCGTAGCCGTAGATGCGCTGCATCTCCGGGTTGCCCTCTTTGCCCTTCCAGTAGGACTGGGACGGGCTCTCCTTGAGCTTGAAGGCCTTGATGTGGCCGGTCGAGGGCAGGTGGGGGCCGAGGCAGAAGTCGATGAACTCCCCCATCGTGTAGCACTGCACCTGATCACCCTGCGCCTTCTCCCGGATCAGCTCGACCTTCAGCGTCTGCCCCTTCCGCGCGAACAGCTCCAGCGCCTCCGGCTTCGGGATGAGCTTCTTCTCGATGGGCCGGTTCTGCTTCACGATGTGCGCCATCCGCTTTTCGATCGCGACGAGGTCCTCGGGCGTGAACGGGCGGGGCACCAGGAAGTCGTAGAAGAAGCCGTCCTCGGTCGGGGGGCCGATCCCGCACTGCGCCTCGGGAAACAGCTCCGTCACCGCCGCCGCCAGGAGGTGCGCGGAGGAGTGGCGGTAGATCTCGAGCGGCGAATCGGCCGGCTTGCTTTCGCCCGACGGACCGGTGTTGTCAGGGAGCTCGGCGGGGGGGACCGTCGACATCTACGAGTTCAGCATCCGGACTGCTGTGCCCTCCGCGAGCGAAGCGTCCTTGGTAGGCGCGGGTGGAATTGAACCACCGACCTCCTCCGTGTCAAGGAGGCGCTCTACCACTGAGCCACGCGCCTACGCCAGACGGAAAAGCGAATGTTAACTTTTAGATACGGGGGTGTCAACGGGCCAGGCCGCTCGGGTTGTAGTACTTCTCGGGGTTGGCGTCGAACTTCTCCTTGCAGGCCTTCATGCAGAAGTAGAAGGTCTGGCCGCGGTAGGTGCTCTTGGCCCCCGCCGTCCGCTCGTCGACCTGCATCCCGCAGACAGGATCGGTATGGGTCATCGCCATGGAGGGACTCCTTGACTCCGTGTACCCGACCTCGACGGCGGTGTCAAAGAATTTTTTTGCCTAACAGCGACGCGAGCAGGCCCGCGCCCAGGCGGGCGGTGCCGTTCTGCTGGTCCAGGATGGGGTTGACCTCGACCAGCT
The DNA here is from genome assembly GCA_003222275.1 of Acidobacteriota bacterium. Classification (GTDB taxonomy): domain Bacteria; phylum Acidobacteriota; class Vicinamibacteria; order Fen-336; family Fen-336; genus AA32. The sequence goes on from QHVJ01000159.1 coordinate 6,424, forward strand.
CCGCCGAGACGACCCGGCCGGTGTCGGCCAGCATCTCCATCGCCAGGTGGGCCTCCCGGTACGAGATGCCGCCCGCGGCCGGCGTGCCGACCCCCGGCGCGAAGTACGGATCCATGCCGTCCAGGTCCACGCTGACGTGGATGCCGGCGGTGCCGGTCGTCGCGCGCTGGATCGCCTCCTCCATCACCGTCCGCATCCCGCGCTCGTCGATGTCGCGCATCGTGAACGCGCCGATGCCGGAGGCCCTGATGTTCTCCCGCTCGGCGGGATCGACGTCCCGCAGGCCCACCACCGCGGCCCGCGCACCGTCGACCATGGGGACGCGGCCGGCCAGCCGGACGAGGCTCTCCTCGCCCAGGCCCAACACGACCGCGAGCGGCATGCCGTGGATGTTCCCGCTCGGGCTGGTCTGCGGCGTGTTCATGTCGCCGTGGGCGTCGAACCACACGAGGCCGACCTTCTCCCCGCGCTCGTGGTGGAAGCGCGAGACGCCGCCGATCGTGCCCATCGCGATCGAGTGGTCGCCTCCGAGCACGACCGGCATCCCTCCCTGGCCGAGGACCTCCACGACCTTCTCGCGCAGCGCCTCGCAGGTCGAGCGGATCTCCTTCAGGAACTTCATGCGGGGGTCGCCCGGCTCGCGGGTCTCCTGGATCGAGACCTCCATGTCGCCCGCGTCGGCGACCTCGTAGCCCAGCTCGCGCACCTTCTGGTGGATGTCGGCGAGCCGGAACGCCGACGGGCCCATGTCGACGCCGCGGCGGCCGGCGCCGAGGTCGAGCGGCACCCCGATGAAGGTGATCCTGCGCGGAGCCATGAGCGTTTTCGACGCTAGCACGCGCGCGCGAGAGAGGTCAACGGCGAGCCGGGCCGGGGCGGCGGTTTGACTGCCGCGGTCCCGCCCCCGGATAATCGGTCCCGCGGGACGGTCGCGCCCTCGTCGATGTCGTCCCGGGGTTCTCGACATGTCCAGCCCTCCGTCGCGCAAGAGCGGTCCCGTCGCGCCGGCCCCCGCAGAGACGACCGACCTCCTGCCCATCCTCGTTACCCGGCACGTCCTCACCGCGGAGCAGGCCGAGCGCGTGCGGCGAGCGTCGCGGGTCGGCTCCCTGGGCATCGAACAGGCGATCAAGCAGCTCGGCGTCGCCAACGAGATCCAGATCGCCCAGGCCCTGGCCGCCCATGCCGGCCTGCCCTACGTCAAGATCAACCCGCTCGACCTCGACATCGACGTCGTCACCAAGGGGCTGTCCGCTCCGTTCGCGCGCAAGCACGGCCTGGTGGCGATCGCCAAGAGCGGGGACAAGATCACGATCGCCGTCCACGACCCCTTCGCGCCGTTCCCCACCGACGACATCAAGCGCGTGACGGGGCTCGACGTCGAGCGGGTGGTGGCGACCCGCACCGACGTCGAGACGGTGAACAAGGGCTTCTACGACCTGCAGACCAGCCTGCAGACCGCGGAGAAGCAGCTCAGCGCGAGCCGGATGGGAGCGGTCGACCTCGGCAACCAGGAGTTCCTCTCCGCCGAGGCCGCCGAGCTCGACCCCGCGGCGGCGCCGGTGGTGAAGGCCCTCGACCACATCCTGGGCTACGCCTTCGAGCAGCGGGCCTCGGACATCCACTTCGAGCCGAAGCGCGAGCTGACCCTCGTCCGCCTCCGGATCGACGGGATCCTCCACGACGTGCACCTGATCCCGAAGATCGTGTACCAGGCCGTGATCTCGCGCATCAAGCTCCTGTCCGGCTGCAACCTGGCCGAGAAGCGGCGGCCGCAGGACGGCCGCATCAAGCGGGACCAGGGCGGGCGCGAGGTCGAGCTGCGGGTCTCGACCATGCCCACCGCGTTCGGCGAGAAGGCGGTGCTGCGCATCTTCGACCCCGACATCCTGCTGAAGGGGATCGACGAGCTGGGGCTCTCGGCCCACGACCTGCCGAAGCTCTACGACTTCATCGCCCGGCCCACCGGCATCATCCTCGTCACCGGCCCCACCGGCAGCGGCAAGACGACGACCCTCTACTCCGTCCTCAAGTACCTCTCCAAGCCCGAGGTGAACATCATCACGATCGAGGATCCGATCGAGATGGTCTTCGAGGATTTCAACCAGGTGGCGGTCCGTCCCCAGATCGACATCACCTTCGGCGGGGCCCTGCGCACCGTGCTGCGGCAGGACCCCGACATCATCATGGTCGGCGAGATCCGCGACACCGAGACCGCGGAGCACGCGGTCCAGGCGGCCCTCACCGGCCACCTCGTGCTCTCGACCCTGCACACCAACGACGCGTCCTCGTCGATCACGCGCCTCCTCGACCTCGGCATCCCCCACTTCCTGATCACGACCACGCTCATCGGCGTCCTCGCCCAGCGTCTCGTGCGCGAGAACTGCAAGCATTGCGTCGAGGAGTACGCGCCGACGGCGGAAGAGGCGGCCGTGCTGCGGATGTCCCTCGAGAAGCTCGAGCCCTACCGCTTCAAGCGGGGCAAGGGCTGCCTCCACTGCCGGCAGACCGGCTACATCGGGCGCATCGGCGTCTTCGAGGTGGTCCCGATGAGCGAGAAGATCCGGCGCCTCGTCTCCGGCCAGGCGAGCTCGCTCGACATCTACAAGGTCGCGCGGGAAGAAGGCATGCGGACCCTGCGCGAGTCCGCGGTCGAGAAGGTGTTCCGCGGCATCACCACCGTCACCGAGATGGTCCGGGTCACCGGGAGGTGAGCGCCTCCGAGACCACGGGCCGGGACGCGGACGGGGACGGCCTGCGCGGCCGCGTGGTGCTCGTCACCGGCAGCGGCAACGGGCTCGGCGCGTGGATCGCGCGCGCGAGCGCGCGCCGCCAGGCCCGCGTGGTGGTCAATTGCCGCCGCGACGAGCGCCGGGCGGGGACGCTGGGCGCCGAGCTGCAGCGGACGGGGGGCGAGGCCCTCGTCTGCCGCGCCGACGTGACCGTCTTCGGCGAGGCGCAGGCGCTGGTGGAGGAGGTCCTCAAGGCGTTCGGCCGGATCGACGTCCTCGTCAACACCGTGGGCGTGTTCGCGTGGAAGCCGGTGGCGGAGCTGGAGCCGGCGGAGTGGCGCTCGATGATGGCCTCGAACCTCGACTCGGTCTACAACATGTCGCGCCTCGTCATCCCCCACATGAGGCGCAACCACTTCGGGCGCATCGTGAACCTGGGCGCGGTGGGCGCGGAGCGCACCGTCGGCCATCCGAAGGTGTCGGCCTATTCCGCGGCCAAGGCCGCCGTCATCGCTTTCTCCAAGGCGCTGGCCCTCGAGGAGGCGCGCTGCGGCATCACGGTGAACGTGGTCTCTCCCGGCGTCCTCGTGGACGGCGAGGAAAGCGCGCACGCCCTCGACCACACCGCGGACCGCATTCCGGTCGGACGACCGGGTGCTCCCGAGGACGTCGTCCGCGCGGTGCTGTTCTTCTGCTCCCCGGCCGCCGATTTCCTCACCGGCCAGGTCATGTCGGTCGCGGGCGGCTGGCGGCTGTAGCGTTTCCGTCGCTCTTCAACGCAGAGGCCGCAGAGGACCGCGCAGAGGCCGCAGAGAACAGAATCAAGGAAAGAGGCAGGAAACAAAAGCTGCGAGCGGAGCGGGATTCACTCCCGCGAAGCGAGCGGGGGTTCAGGGGCGCGCCGCAGGGCCCCCTTGCTCAACGACGCCTTGGCCCAGCAGCTCGCGCACGCGGCGCTCGAGGGCTTCCGGCGTGAACGGCTTCTGCAAGAAGCCGGTACCGGCCTGCGTCACCCCGTGGTGGAAGATCGCATCGTCGGTGTGTCCCGACATGTACAGGACCTTCATCCCCGGCCGCACGGGAGCCAGCCGTTCGGCCAGCTCACGGCCGCTCATCCCCGGCATCACCACGTCCGTCAACAGCAGGTCCAGCCGCCCGGTGTGGCCGGCGCTCACCCGGAGCGCCTCGAAGCCGCTTGCCGCTTCGAGCACGCGATAGCCCGCGCCTTCGAGGACCTCACGCGTCATGCGCCGTACCATCTCCTCGTCCTCCGCGAGCAGCACCGTCTCCGTGCCGCGCGGGGGCGTCTCCTCCGGGACCCCGGACGGCTTCGGCCGTTCCGCGGCCGGCTCCGCCTGCACCCACGGCAGGTAGACCCTCACCGTCGTTCCGACGCCGGGAGCGCTGTCGACCCAGATGTATCCCTCACTCTGCTTGACGATCCCGTAGACGGTGGCCAGGCCGAGGCCGGTCCCCTTTCCCTTTTCCTTCGTCGTGAAGAACGGCTCGAAGATGTGCTTCTGGGTCTCGGCGTCCATTCCCAGGCCGGTGTCGTGCACCGCCAGCATGACGTACCGGCCGGGACGGGCGCCGAGGTGGTCGCGAACGTAGTTCTCGTCCATCTCGGCGTTGGCCGTCTCCAGCGTAACCTGGCCGCCCCTCGGCATCGCGTCGCGCGCGTTGACGACCAGGTTCATCAGCACCTGCTCGAGCTGGCCCGGATCGGCCCGCGTGCGGCCGAGGTCGGGAACGAGCTCGGTCTGAAGCTCGATGTCCTCGCCGATGAGCCGGCGCAGCA
>QHVJ01000542.1 GCA_003222275.1 Acidobacteriota bacterium
CACGGCAGGCTGGCACATGTGGTCGAGCCGGTGATGTACGCCGCGCCTGTGCCATCGGTCGCGATCGCATTGCCGACATCGGTTCCGGCTCCGGCGAGATATGTCGAGTACGTGAGCGCCGCGCCGGTGACGTTCAGCTTGGTGACGAACGCGTCCCGGCGCGAGGGCATCAAGGGATCGCCGGCGAGCGCCCCCTGGAACGCGCCAAAGGTCGGAAAGTTCGTCGAGCGCGTCCCGCCGGTGACGTACGCGTTCCCCAAGATGTCGATCGCGATTCCGAGACCGACGTCCGGGCCGGAGCCGCCGAGATATGTTCCATAGACAAGGCCGGAGCCGGTGCGATTCAGCTTCACGACGAAGGCGTCGAATCCACCGCCGCCGAACACGGTCTGGAACGCCACAGGACTGGTCGGAAAGTCGGTGGAGGCCGTGAAGCCCGTGACGTACGCGTTGCCCGTCGCATCGACGGCGATCCCTCGACCCGCGTCATCGCCGGTCGTTCCACCGAGGTATGTCGAATACGTTCTCGCGGTGAAGGTGCTGTTGAGCTTCACGACGAACGCATCGGATCCGCCCTGCGGTGTCCCCTGAAACGCGCCCATCGTTGGGAAGTCGACCGAGGTCGTGTTGCCGGTGAGGTAGACGTTGGCTGAAGCGTCGATGGCGATCGCGAACGCCTGGTCGGTGCCGGCGCCGCCGACGTATGTGGCCAGCGCGATCGTGGGGTCGATGACGAGGGGCCGGCGCGCGTCGTAGCTGCCGACGTGGAATCCGACCGTCGTCCGGTTCTCGAACGCCCACCGGCCGGCCACCTTGCGCCTGGCGCCGTTCAAGCCCTGGTAGACGAGCGGCTTGCCGAAGCGAAGCGAGGTGTCGCCGACGTGCAGCACGAGATCGCCGGTCCCGTTCAGCTCGAGCCGGTCCACGCCGTCGAAGGTCAGCCGGATCGCCCGCGGATCGGCGCCCGGACCGACGACGAAGTCGTATTCGAGCTGCCGCTCCTGGGTGCCGTAGTAGACCAGGTCGATGCCGGGGTAGATGTCGCGATAGGCCACGCGCGCGTACGTCGGCACGTTCGTGCGCCAGCGGCTGGGATCGCGGCCGATGAACGAGTGGCTTCGCCCGGGCAGCTCGTCGAGCCCCTGGATCCGAGCCGCCGAATTCGCGCCGACGAGCCGCATGCGAACCGCGGTCCGCCCCGTCGAGAGCACGGTGTCGGTCGCGGTGAGGAACACGGTCAGTCCGCGCGTGCGGGCCAGGAATTTCACGCGCGCGTCGCTCTGCCCAAGGTTCGGCTCGAAGCTGAAGGGAAGCGATCGATACGCTTCGGTCAGCCGGGCTTGGGTCGCCTGGTCAGCCGGGGCTGCCCCGGACGGCAGGCTCGCACTCATCGCCGATGTCCCGAATATCGTGACGGTCAGGAAGACGAAGAGACCCGATGCCCTTCTTACCACCGCGCAGAAGGTCATGGCGGTTGATGGTGGCACAGGCTCACGGCGTATCACAACTCTTTTATGGGGTTTTCGGGCGCGTTCACGCTCGTCGAGACTCAGTCAGGCTCCCGATCCTGTCCATCGCCGACCGGGGCGGCGCTCATCCGGCGCATGACGCAGTCGTACTCGATGACGCGCATATCCTCGGCGTCGAAGGTCACCGGGAAGAGATTCGTGAGCTCGAAACCGAGCGCGGTGTAGTACGCGATGGACTCCGCGATGCTCCACATCCCGTCGTAGATCGGGATGATCGAGACTTCGGACTGCAAGGCGACGACGTCCGCGAGCCGCGGGCCTGCTCCCGCGAGGACGTCACGATCCCAACCCTGGGTATCCATCTTCAGAAACACGCGAGGGCGCTCGATCCCGGCGGCGAATTCCGCGTACAGGCTCTCCAGCCGCTCGACCCGGACCGACTCCGTCCGGCCGTCCCAATGCGCATGGGGAAAGCGCTCCTGGCAGTAGTCGTTCGGCCGAAGGAACGAGGCGAACATCGTCGAGTCAGGGACGTTGATCGGCAGCGTGCCGGCCTCGCGCCCAAGCGCGACGTTGTACCCGCGCCAGTGCGGGTCGCCCGCCGCCACGCGCTGCAACCGCGCGAACGAGTCCGGCACGGGCTCGAACGACACGACGCGGCCGCCGTAGCCGGTCTGACGCAAGAGCTGGTAGAACTCGCCTTCGTGGGCGCCGACGTCGAGGACGCAGTTCACGGCGAGTGTCGAGAGCAGTCTGCGAATGTGCCGTTCGTGCGAATGCAGCGCGGGGAAGCGCATGATCTGATAGCCGAAGCGCTTGAAGATGCGCTGGATGCCACGTTTGAGGACCCCCCGTGGGCCGACCGCCGACTGATCGCCCACGCCGGCCGAATCCGGGAACCGGCGGGTCATGAGCCTCCCCCCTCCCCTGCGCATCTTCGTCAGCGGCCTCTCCCATGCGAGGGCGAGGCAGAATCGAGTTCGGTCGAGATCATCGCTAGCTCCACCAGCCCGCGCGCGGCGCGGGGCTCCGTCCGATTTCCAGAGATCGTCAGGCGACGGCGCGGCGAGCGAGTCTAGCGAGCGGGCGGGGAGCGGGGAGCAGGGTGGAGCGAACCGTCGTATGGCTCCGCGGGCGTCGGCTCCTCGCGGACGACGGCGAGAACGATCGGAGTCGGTGGTTGATCGACCGTCTTCCAGGTGGGGATGGCGACGGCCGATCCTACAGCAATGACGACGTCATCGAAATCGCCGTCATCCCAGAACCCGCCGACCCACGTCGGATCCGGCGGGCTCGCATACGCCAACGAAGTGAGCAGGAGCGCGATGGTAATGAGAACCATCGCCACGACGGGCCGTATCAAGTTCACGCTCGTGAGCCTAGCGCAAACATCGCCGGTCTTCAATCGGCGAGCTGAGAGGGCTGTGGATCAGGCGCCGCGCCGCACGCGGTAATCCACGTTGTCCCTTACCCACTTCCAGAGGCGATCCTGGTTGGCGAGATCGGTATCCGGCTTCATCTGGGCGCGCCAGCCCTTCATGACGTCGTACTCCACCGCCCAGAAGCGCACGCGGTCTCGCTTCACCAGCTTTCGCCAGTTGTCGCCGACCTTCGGGCTC
>QHVJ01000543.1 GCA_003222275.1 Acidobacteriota bacterium
GCTCCACCTGATATCCCTCTTCGTGCACCGCGCGGTGATGCCGGCGACACAGCAACGCGAGATTCGACAGCGTGGTGGGGCCTCCGTGGGCCCAATGGCGAATGTGATGGCCCTGACCGAACGGTAGTGCGCAGCCGGGGAAGCGGCAGCCTCGGTCCCGGTGCTGAAGCGCACGTCGTAGCGCAGGCGGAATGGTGCGGGTCCTCGCACGGACCTCCGTGATATGGCCGTCTGCGTCATGTTGCATGACGACCCGAGTCGCGTCGCAGGCCAAACGCCGGGACGTTTCCGCGGGAACGTATGTCCCGTCCTGGAGGACCGACTGGCCCGGAGCGTCGGGGTCCGCCAGCACCGGGGCATCGACGTGGACCACGACTTGGTACCGCTCCCCGGGTGTCCCGGGATCGATACCATGGTGGAGCGCCGTTTCGGCCACGAGAGCCAGCGCGTCCGCCTGCTGCTCCGCCATGGTCGGCGTTTCTGCGGGAACGTCGTCCCTGGGCGTTTCTGCGCGAACGTCGTCGCCGTGCTTCGCCTGTGCGCGCTGGTACAGCGTCTCGCGGGCCGCAGCCAGCGCCTGCACGAGCACCGCACCGACCTCCGGCGCCAGCCGTCCCCGGATGACCACCATGCCGTCTTCGTCTTGATACACATGGAGCGCACGGCTCCGGTGGCGCCGAGCGCCCTCCCGGGCTTCAGCGATGCGGTCCACCCGGCGCCAGCCGCGGACGATCCGCTCGACGTGTTCGGCGGTGCCGGCTCGCCCAACGGCGAGCAGCCGCTCTTCGGTCTCGGGTGTTGCGACTCGGGTCAGCGCCCGGACCTTCGAGTACGACAGCTCACCGCGGGCGAGAGCCTGAGCCAGCAAAGGCAGCGTTCCCAGGGCCCGTGCGACGCGCACACGCTCGCGCGCTGCGCCGCGATCGAGCCCGATGCGCCAGGTAAGCCACGCGGCGCAGGAGCTAAAGCCGTTACCCCAGCCCCCGCGAGCGTCGAACTCCCGGATCAGATCAAGCAGCCGCGCGCTGGCTGCGTCGAGATGCGCAGACAATTCGGCGATCTCGTCACCTAGTCGCTCGAGTTCCACAATCGGCTCCGGCGTGGGCCGAACGGTCCACTGAAAGTCGCTGTTCATCGGCGCCTCTCCTCTTTGTTCTGCGCCGACTCTACACCGCGATTTTCGACGGCCGTGGGCGCCACCAGGACGCCCGATCTCCACGTTGCCGAGTCTTTTTCAGAATTCTGACGTTTTGGCGGCCCCCGGCGTCAGCGTATGCCGCTTGGGCTGAATTCGCCGACGAGTGCGCAGGAGCGCGGACCCGCACACAAACACACTGTCAAGAGTGGAGAATCAGATACACGCAATTCGCTGGGTCGTGGCGCCAGCGTCCCACGCTTGAGCCAACCGGCGATTGCGTCGCGGGGCAGGGCCAAGCTATCGTTGGCCGGCGCGACGAGTCCGCTGGCAAACGCTAGGCCCTCGGCCCAAAGTTCTTTACGCTAACGAATGACCAAACGGCGACACGAGATTATCGATCACCTCACGTTCTCGGCCCGACTCGATCAGCTCGATCGCCCGCACGATATCCCTTGAATTTAATACTCGTAGTCCTTGTGATGCATAGTCCGCTCGATGAGGGGACTCTGCTTCAGTGAGAGCGAACAAGGCGCATATTATCGTGATCCGACTCAAGGGCGGCGGGCGAAGGATTTCTCGAACATGCAGAAGCTCTTCGTAGTCTTCAGACTTCGGCACGCCAATGGTACAACCGGCAACAAGAAGGGTTTTTAAATGCGAATGGTACGCAAGGATATCAGCAGTTCCTCGTTGTATTCGCGTTGCGGCATCGCGAATCTTGTCATCTCGTTCGAGATCAATAGCTTGAAATCCGCATAGGGCCAGAACACGGGCCACATTCCTCTGGAAGATATCCTGGGGTTCGATAGGCAGTCTATGCGGCTTGACCGCTCCAGGCCGCGAAACTGTTTCATAGAAGCGGCCCATATCCCAGAATTGTCTCAACGAGGCCAGCAATATGTTCTGCTCTTGGGGCACGAATAAGTCATGGACTCGCAACGGCAACTCGTCGATATCGGCTAGAGTGTCGCTGGTCAGAGTGAGTCCTACAATTTGGGTATCACGCAGGTCCGAGAATTGAGCTATCGCGTTAAGAGACCGCCGATGGCTATCTTCCCGAACGGTTATGAAGCCTGGGCGGCGACTCTCTTCGAGGTGTACACCGCTGTCATCATAGAGATTGACGTTCAGCCGAAAGTCGCGAAACGACAAATCTGATTCGATGTCGACCGATATTTGCGTGCCAGTTGCCGTGGCTCCCGTAATTAAAGCTGGCATGTCGACTGAGAAGCGCAGATTGGACCCATCCTGATGCGAGTCTCGAAGTTCGAGATATGCCTCGATCGCCTGCTGTACGGAGCCCAGACCGAAACCGGCGCGGACGTCTCTTGTCAGGGAGGCTTGACGATTCACTGAAAGGGGGTCGACATTGTGCCCCGCATAAAACGCAGGCGCAGGGACGCCGGTCCAGGACAACACAGGTCTGCCACTTCGCTGAACGTGACCAAGGAAACTGCCTGCGGAAATTCTGTTCGGGATACGGCCGGCCCCCCTGATGGGGATAACTCCGTTTTCGAATTGCTGTCGGATATCATTCCAGTCGCTAAATGGATGCGCTTCGTACTTGACGATGAAGCGACCATAGTCACCCTTACCGAAACGCTCAATTAGTTTGGTTTGACGTTGCTCGATTTCTTCAATTGAGCGGCCTGAGATGCGAATCACTGTCATAACATTCTGAAGCTCTTTTTCTTGGCAAAGGACCGCTCGAATATCGATGCTCCTGAGATGATTGGCGAGACCCGCTACAACATCCTGGAGATTCGTTTGAACGATGGTCACGTCCTCACCCCGCCGTGTATCCCCCGTCCACCGGCAGCGAGACGCCGGTCACGAAGCTGGCCTCGTCGCTGGCGAGGTAGAGGATGGCGGAGGCGACCTCGTCGGGCTGGCCGAAGCGCTGGAGCGGGTACTTCAGGAGCACGGCCTCACGGAACGCAGGGTCGTCGAGCAGCGCGCGCGTCATCGGCGT
>QHVJ01000160.1 GCA_003222275.1 Acidobacteriota bacterium
GCCGGGGGGCGGCGCGCATGCCAGTCGGTCGCGCGCTGATACGCGTGCGCAAGGGAAACAGAAGTCCTTCGTCTAACGGCCGCCTGATCAACTGAAACCGCGCGGCAGCCCGTGCGCATGACTGCACTGAGATCGCGCACCTGAAGTAACGCTTCGGAACGCACGGAGGGACGCTATGGCAGCTCAGGACAACGTCCACATCGCCCAAGACGGCTTCGCGGCCTGGAACGCGCACGACGTCGAGGCGTTCATCAAGCGGCTCGATGCGAAGACGGTCTGGGAGTCTGATGTTTTCCCAGCACCCTTCGCCGGGCACGACGGGGCTTGCCAGTTCTTCAAGCTTTATCTGACCGCGTTTCCCGACCTTCATCTCGACACCGAGCAGATCCTGCCGGCTGGCGATACCCACGTCGTCGTCCGGTGGCGCTCGACCGGGACGCATCGCGGTCCGCTCGAGGACATCCCGGCGACGGGGCGAAGCGAAAAGATAATCGAGCTCTAGCAGGCTACGGAAAAATCGTGTGAAGAAGACATCTGCGTCCTCGCCGAGGTGCGCTGACAGTCAGCAAGCGGGCGGGTTCTCGTCTCGTTCGGAGCAGTCGCTTCAATGCGCGGACGGGATTCTTTGTCATGAGAGGTTGCTCCTGGGCGATGGACTTAAGCTAAACGTCGCTACAAAAAGGAGGACAACATGGAAAGCTGGCTCTTAAAGAGCGGCGCGGCGATGGCCTCAGGATTCGCGCTCCTGGCTGCGCTCACGATGGTGCCAGCAGCGCGCGCACAGAATGACGGCCCTTGGTCTCCACCGACCAATCTCAACGCCATCGTGCGCGGTGACGGCAGCCCCTGTCCGGCCGTCGTCAACTCGACGTCCGATGACCAGCACATGACAATCTCCAAGGATGGGCTAACCCTCATCTTCTCGTCGAACCGTCCCGGCGGATCAGGCGGCCAAGACCTCTGGTTCACCGAGCGCGCGAGCCGCGACGAGTGTTGGGGTGACCCGGTCAATCTTGGAAACGTCGTGAACAGCGCGGTCCAGGATCTCGCTCCAAACCTCACTACCGACGGCCACTGGTTGTACTTCCACAGCCGGCGACCGGACGGCTGCGGCGGAGGGACGAGTGGGGAGCTGTGGGTCGCTCACCGCCGGGACAAGAGCGCGAACCTAGGCTGGGAAGCTCCGATCAACCTTGGCTGCACGATCAACCTCGTGGGCGTTGACCAGGCGGGCCCGAACCACTTCGAGGACGAAGCATCGGGTACTCAGTTTCTCTATTTCACGCGCAAGCCCAACACTGCGAGCGAGGACTTTTTCGACATCTACGTAAGCACTTGCAACGCGGACATCGCCAGCTGCAACAGGCAGGGTCTCTGGAGCGCAGGAGAACCCGTAAGCGCGCTCAACTCGCCAGCCGACCCGCAGCACGGCTTTGGTCGCGACACGCGAACGGCGATCGGGCGGCGTGACGGCTTGGAGATGATCTTGTCCAGCAAACGCGCGGGTGGGGCCGGACTCATCGATCTCTGGACCTCCACGAGGGCAATGACCCTCGACCAGAACTGGACGACGCCGGAGAACCTGCGTGCGGTCAACTCCCCGGCCAACGACGGCGCGCCGGCGCTCTCCTGGGACGGCACGGAGCTTTACTTCTATTCGAACCGCACAGACCTTCCAGGCGCCACGGGTGGCAATGACCTATACGTCAGCAGGCGCTCCAAGGTGCCCGACTAAAGGTCGGCGCGCACGCAGCGGAAGCGTGGGCAAGGGCAGTTGCAGTTACGGATAATCGCGACCGCCGTGCCCCAAGGCGCTCCTATCCGCACTGCTGTATCCGCTGGAGGAGCGGTTTCACGGAATGTTGTGCGCGTTGAAGCGACATACTGTTTCATCGAAAGAGATGGCTTCGGGGAGTGGATCTTCGCACACGGGAATGATGTGGAGGAACCCCTCAGGGTGCATCCGAGCACTTCGCTGTAATGTCCCGTTCGTGCCTCTTAATCAGCGGGTCCAAGAGTCGACCTCAAAGGCGACGGTGTCTGATGCCCGCGATTTGTACCAAGTTTCAAGGAATATCGGGCTGCATGTTTTAGTCGTGTCGCGGGTTTCGGAACTAAACAGCGTGTAACCTCGTGTATGTGTAAGCGAAGACGTGATCGTGACTCCAACACGGGTTCGAATCACGTTGGAGCCACCACAGATCTTATCAGCCACCGCCGCGCAGACGCGGGTCGAGCAGATCGCGCAGACCGTCGCCGAACAGGTTGAACCCCAGCACCGCCATCGTGATCGCCGAGCCGGGCGCGATCGCGAGCCACGGGTCTCGTTCCATGAAGTTACGGGCTTCGGAGAGCATCGTGCCCCAGGATGGAGCGGGTGGCTGGACGCCGAGTCCGAGGAAGCTCAGCGCCGCCTCGATCATGATGGCGGTCGACAGGTTGAACGTCGCCTGCACGATGACGGGGGCCAGCACGTTCGGCAGGATGGCGCGCGTCATCAGCCGCGCGTCGCTGGCGCCGAGGGCGCGCGAAGCTTGCACGTACTCGTTCTGTTTGACGGAGAGCACGCTGCCGCGCACGACGCGCGAGAAAATCGGCACGTAGGCGAGGGTGATGGCGGCGACGAGGTTCGCAACGCTCGCGCCGAACGTGGCCACGACGGCCAGGGCGAGCAGGAGCGTCGGAAACGCCATCAGCACGTCGACGCCGCGCATGAGCAGGTGATCGACCCGCCCCTCGAAATAGCCGGCGAGCATCCCGACCACCGCGCCGAGGCATGCGGCGAGCCCCACCGCCGAGAACGACACGGCCATCGACACTCGCGCGCCGAAGAGGAGGCGCGAGAGCAGGTCACGTCCGAACTGGTCGGTGCCGAGCCAGGCGGCGGCGGAAGGCAGCGAGAAGCGCCGCGCGCCCATCGCGAGCGGGTCGGCGGGCGCGAGCAGCGGCGCGCCGAGCGCGCCCACGATCACGACCGCGGCGAGCGCGAGCCCCAGCACGGCCGTCTGCTTCCGGAGCAGTTCACGCAGCGCCCGCCGCGGTGCGCGCTCGTGCGGTGCGACGCCCGGGACAACGTCGAGCTCAGCGACGGACACGTGGATCCAGCACGCCGTGGAGAAGGTCGACGACGAGATTGATCGTGATGAAGACGGTTGCGAGGACGAGCGTCACGCCCGTGATGACGGGGAAGTCACGCTTCTGGATGGATTCGAGCAGCAGCCGCCCGAGGCCGGGCAGAATGAAGATCTCCTCGGTCAGCACGAGGCCGCCGATCAACACGCCGATCTGAACGCCGGCGACGTTCAGCACGGCGATCAGCGAGTTCGCGAGCACGTGACGGCCCACGACGCCCACCTCGCCGACCCCCTTGGCGCGCGCGGTCCGCACGTAGTCGAGGGCGAGGTTCTCCAGGACCGCCGCCCGCGTCATCCGCACGATCAGCGGCAGCACGGTGAGGGACAGGACGAGCGAGGGCACCAGCAGCAGCACGAGGTTTCGCGCGGGGTTCTCGGCGAACGGCACGTACTGGAGGATCGGCAGCTTCGGCAGCCACAACGACCCGACCAGGACGGTCAGCGTCGCCACCCAGAAATTCGGCAGCGAATAGCCGAGCACGGAGGCGAAGCGGATCCCGGCGTCCGTCCAGCCGTCGCGCTTCACCGCCGATAGCGTGCCGACCGGAATGCCGACCACGATCGCGAACGCCATGGCCATGGCGGCGAGCTCCAGGTTCACCGGCAGGCGGCGCAGGATTTCCGCAGCGACCGGCTTGCCAGAGACGAACGAGGCGCCGAGATCGCCCGTGAGCGCGCCGCCGACCCAGTAGACATACTGCTCGACGATCGGCCGGTCGAGCCGCAGCTCCTTCCGCAGCCGCGCCGCCGCCGTCTTGTCGCCCTGCGCGAGGTCCGCGGAGACGATATCGACGATATCGCCGGGGACGAGGTGCTGCATCGAGAAGACCAGCACCGACACCCCGAAGAGGATCGGGAGGAGCGACGCGATCCGGGCCGCGATGTACCGCGTCAATGTCGGATCAGGGGCCCCGAAATGGCCCCCGATACCCCCACGCTCGCCGGGCGCCGGGAAACCCGTCGCCCGGCTCGATCACGGGCGCCGCGTTACTTCTCGAGCCACGCGTGCCGCAGCGAGACGCGCGAGGCGTTCGCCATCGGCGCGAAGCCCTTGAGGGTCGGCTGCCACACGTTGTAGCGGGTTCGCATCGCGTACGGCCAGATGATCGGCACGTCCTGCGCCCAGATGCGCTGCAAGTCGTGCCAGATGGCGATGCGACGCTGCGTGTTCGTGGTCCGGCTCTGCTCGTCCAGGAGCCGATCGACCTCGGGGTTGGCATAGTGCGCGGCGTTGGTCGCGCCCTTGCTGTGGAGCGTGTCGGTTGTATACCCCTCGGGGTCCGGGTACCAGACGCGCGCGAAGGCGATCGCCTGGAAATCGGCACCGGAGCGGAACGTCTTCAGCAGCGCGCCCCACTCGACCTGCTCGATTTTCAGCGTGATCCCGGCCTTCGCGAGCTGGCGCTGGATGACCTGCGCGGCCGGGACGTAGTCCGGGCTGTGCGGCGACGTCTTGTAGACGAACTCGAAGCCGTTCGGCTGGCCGCCCTCCCGCAAGAGCTTCTTCACGAGCTCGTAGTCCTGCTTGTAGAACGGGAGCGTCGCGATCTCGTTCGGCGGCAGCACGTACGGCACCGTGGCGGGCGGGATGGCCGCCGTCAGCTTGCCGCGGCCCAAGAGGACGGTGTCGATGATCTCCTGCCGGTTCAGCGACGCGGCGACCGCCTGCCGCAGCTTCACGTTGTTGAACGGCGGCACCTGCGTGTTCAGCCAAATATAGAGGTGACGCGCCTCCGGCGTGTCCGACCACTGCAGGCCCTTCTCCCGCCGCGCGAGGTCCTCGGTCTCGACCGCCTTGATCCACGTGAGGTCGACGGTGCCCTTACGCAGCGCGGCGAGCCGCGACGATTCGTCCTTGATGACCTTGATCGTGAACCCGTCGAGGTAGGGAAGGCCGGCCTCGTAGTACTGGTCGAAGCGCACGAAGCGCGCGAAGTCGCCGGATACGTGCTCGATGAGCTTGAACGGCCCCGTCCCGACGGCGACCTTCTGGAGGTTGCCGTGCTTCTCGATCTCCTCGCGCGGCACCACGTAGCCCGCCCGGCCCGTCATGAGCGACAGCAGCGCGCCGTCGGGCTTGCTGAGACGGAGACGCACGGTGTGCCGGTCGACCACCTCGACCGCCTCGACACTCCCATAGGTGTCGCGGACCGGCGAGCCGGTCTTCGGATCGCGGATGCGGTCGATGGAGTACTTCACGTCCTCGGCCGTCATCTCGCGGCCGTTGTGGAACTTGACGCCCTTGCGCAGCTTGAAGACGTACGTCGTCGGGTTCGGGATCTCCCACGACGTGGCGAGATCGCCTTCGATCTCCATCTTCGCGTTGAAGCGCGTTAGCCCCGTGTAGGCGTGCTCGTAGAAGTTCGCCGAGGCGAATGCGAACGACAGATGCGGGTCGAGGCCGACCGCGTCATCGTCGTTGCCGACGACGATGGTGCCGCCACGCTTCTGCGCCGCCACCGGCGCCGCGAGCCACGCGGTCAGCGAAAGGACCACGGCGAGAGCCAGGAGCACGCGACGTCCCGTCATACCTGACCTCCTGTCACCCGGCGATATCATAGAGGATGTCACCGCCAACGATCGTTTTCTCGACCGCGATGTCCTTGATGTGCCAGGTATCGACGGTCAGCGGGTTTTCGGCGAGCACGATCAGGTCGGCGAGCTTGCCGA
Source organism: Acidobacteriota bacterium (assembly GCA_003222275.1). Taxonomy (GTDB): domain Bacteria; phylum Acidobacteriota; class Vicinamibacteria; order Fen-336; family Fen-336; genus AA32. Next base: position 5,805 of record QHVJ01000160.1, read on the forward strand.
CCTCGATCGAACCTTTGATCTTCTCTTCGAACGAGGCGTGCGCCCCGTTGATCGTATAGAGCCGGAGGGCCTCGAGCGGCGTGATGCGCTCCCGCGGCCCGATGTCGGCGCCGGTTCGCGTCTTCCGCGTCGTCGCGCAGGCCATCGCCCAAAGAGGATTCGACGGCCACACGGGATCGTCGGGCGTGCACACCGGGCAGTCGGAGTGCGCGCAGGGCCGAAGCCCGAGGTCGATCGCGGTCCGCGCGGGCACCATGCGGGCCGCGCGCTCGGGGCCGATGAAGTTCTTGATGTGCTGATCGCCCCAGAACCACGGATGGAAGAGATAGAAGTTGGGAATGATCCCGAGGCGCTTCATGCGCCGCAGGTCGTCGATTGTGGGACAGAGGGTGTGCTCGATCCGGTGGCGCGCGTCCGGGCGCGGAAGACGGTCCAGCGCCTGCTCGATCGCGTTCACCGCGACGGTAATGCCCCAGTCGCCCTGCGCGTGGATGGCGACCTGATAGCCGCGCCGATGCGCTTCCATCACCGCGTCGTTCGCCTTGTCCTGGGAGTACCGCAGGCCCTCCCAGCCGCGCGTGTCCCGACCGACGTAACGCTCGCGGAATGCGCACGTGAAGCACTGGATGGAGCCGTCCATGAAGAGCTTCACGCCGCCCATGCGCAGGCGGTCGTCGCCGAAGCCGGTGCGCAGTCCGGCGTCGTGCGCCAGCACATAGTCGAGATATGGAAAGAGGTATGTCCGGATCTGCCAGCGATCCTCGGCGACGGCCTCCTGGTAGGCACGGTAGGGCTCGGGCCGCGGCGCGGCGCCGCAGTCGTGCGCGGAGGTGATCCCGAGCTTGAGGTACATGCGATTGAGTCGCGCGAGGCCGTCCTTCAGGTCCGCGAGCGTGGCGGGGGGCGGCACCGCGCGGATGTCGTGGACGTCGCGCAGGACGCCGGTGAGGTCGCCCGCCTCGTCTCGATCGATCACACCGCCCTCGGGATCGGGCGTGTCGCGCGTGATGCCGGCGAGCTCGAGCGCGCGCGTGTTCGCGACACACGCGTGCCCGCCTCGGATCGTGATGAGGACCGGATTGAGCGGTGCGACGGCATCGAGCTCGTGCCTCGTCGGCCAGCGGCCTTCGCGCATGGCGTTGGGATCGTAGTTGCGCCCGCCGATCCATTCGCCCGGCGAGACGCCCGCGGCGCGCTCTTTGATCTTCGCAAGGAGGCCGTCGAGCGTGGGATTCAACTCCGCGGCCGTGTTGAGCTGGTCGAAGCTGTAGCGAAACTCGCCGACGAGCGTGTTGTGCGTGTGGGAATCGATGAAGCCGGGCACGATCGTCTTGCCGCGGCAATCGAGCACGTGGGTGCCGCGTCCGATGAGGCCTTCCACGTCGGCATCGGTTCCGACTCCGACGATGCGGCCGTGCTTGACCGCGACGGTCTGCGCGACCGAGTCCTTCGCATCCATGGTGAGGATGGTGGCGCCCTTGAGCACGAGATCGGCGTGCAGCGCGTTCGGCATCGCGCGATATCAGGGCCTCAGCCGAAGCGCGTTCTCAACAGGGGCTCCCAGGCGGAGAGCGGTCGCGTCACCTGGCCCACGACCTTGGCCTGGTCGTCCCACTTGCGGAGGCGAAGGGCATCGGCCAGCCAGGGGTGCGCGGACCATCGCGCGACTTCCTCCGGAGTCATCGTGCCGCCCTGCAGGGTGAGCGTGTGCCTGGAGGCCGGCGTGAGGACCTCATGGTAGCCGGGCTCGGTCGCGCAGAGGTAGCGCTTGGCGTCGGCGTGCATGCGCACGAGCCAGGCGACGCGCACGGGCACGTAGGGCGCGATGAGGTCGGCGCCTACCTCGTGGTGACCCCGCGCCGTCGGACCGGCTGCGGATTCTCGCTCCGTGCTGTCGAGCACCAGCGCAGGGTCCACTGCATAGCGGCCGACGTCGTGGAGGAGAGCGGCCAGAACAAGATCGGGGTCCGCGCCGCCCGCCTCCGCCCGCTCGGCGCACTGCAGTGAGTGAGCCAACTCCGAGACCGGCTCGCCGCCGTAACGACGGGAGGCCGAGTGCGCGAGCGCATCGAGCAGGCGGTCGGTCATCGTCATAGGCCTCGCGAAGCATACGCGGGCGTCGAGGGTCGATCAAACGCGAAGGCTGGGTTCACCTCGCCGGGGCCCCGGTAACGGCGGTGTCGCGGCAGGCGCTGGTCAAGGCGCTTGACCAACTGCCGTTGTGCCGCAGCGATGGACGATGGATCCGGCGGAGTTTGGCGAGTTTCTCAACGGCGATCGAACGCGGGAGATAGTATACCTGATACAAGGTATCAGGCACGATGGCTATCCCCGAACCCGCCTACAAAATCGGCGCTTTCCTGATCGAGCACGTCCGGGCTTGGGGGTGGGCGATTGTGGGCTGGTTCAGCAGGGACGCACAGCGCAACCGGCAGATTGCTCGCCTGCTGGACTGGCTAGGTCGCATACGGCGCGAGTCGATGAAGCAACTAACCAATCGGCAGTACGACGCTCTCATACGGCAGGCCGACGACTTCGGGCGGGTCGCTATGGACTTCCACAATGGCGATCCCGGGGCCAGCCCCTCGGTTCCGATGCCGCCGTGGGCGGCGGCCCCGCCGCTAGCCGCGAGGACGAATACCGACGGGGGGCACGCGGGGTTGAGCTTCTGGATCGAGTGGCACCGAAAGCAATTGCTGAACAAAAGGCGCGACGGGTAGCGTGCGAGACAGTCCACGTTTCCGTTGTTACTTCCCATTATGTTGTGCCCGACGGGGGTTGGGCTGCCCCTGCTCGTGCCGAGTCACTGGGCACGTATCGTCGGAGCACTCTGTCTCGCCTGCGCCGTCGTCGTGTTCGTTGTCGGTTACATCCATCATCACGCGCTGGCGCGTCGCCCGCCTCAAGCCTCCGACACCTATGAGACGTTTAAGTATGATGGTGTGCTGTGGTCGGAAGTTCGTATCCCACACACGACTAATACATCGTCGAGACCCGAAAGACTCAGACATTCTCAACGTAAATATTTTCGCATCTCTTCTGACGCCCTCTCGTTACCCTCCCAGGTAGTGCTGGCGCACGTCGGGGTTGTCGAGCAGCTCGCGCCCGCTGCCCTCGAAGCGGTTGCGGCCGAGCTCCAGGACGAAGCCGCGGTGGGACACGGACAGCGCCTTCTTCGCGTTCTGCTCGACCATGAGGATGGTCGTGCCCTCGCGGTTGATGGCCAGGAGCGTGTCGAACACGATCTCGACCATGCGGGGATCGAGGCCTAGCGACGGCTCGTCGACCATCAACAGTCGCGGATGCAGTAGCAGCGCGATCGCCATCTCTAAGATTTGCTGCTGGCCGCCGGAAAGCGTGCCGGCCGGGTCGCGGCGCTTCGTTGCGAGCATCGGGAAGCGCGCGAGGAGCGTCTCGATGTCGCCGCGCACGCGGGCGTCGCGGCGCAGGTAAGCGCCCATCTCGAGGTTCTCCTCGACGCTCATCGCCGGGAAGTTGCAGCGCCCCTGCGGGACGTAGCCGATGCCCCGCCTGAGAACCTCCAGCGATGACCGACGCGCGATGTCCTCGCCGGCGAATCTGATCGCGCCTTCGCGGGGCTGCACCATGCCGAACACGGTGCGAAGCAGCGTCGACTTGCCGGCGCCGTTGGCGCCGATGATGCACACGATCTCACCCGCGCGCACCGCGAGCGACACGCCGCGCAGCACCTCGACTTCCTCGTAGCCGGCGACGACCTCGCTCAGCTCGAGCAGCGCGCCGTCGCCGTCAGCGGCCAAAGTACGCCTCGATGACGCGCGCGTCCCGGCGGATGGCGTCCGGCGAGCCCTCGGCGATCTTCTGGCCGTGGTCGAGCACGACGACGCGCTGGGAGATGTCCATGACCACCTCCATGTTGTGCTCGACCAGGAGCACGGTCTTGCCCTGGCGATGGAGCGCGAGGATGTGGCTCTTCATCTGATTGATCATCGTGGGATTCACCGCGGCGGCGGGCTCGTCGAGCAGGAGCAGGTCGGGATCGGGCATGAGCGCGGCGGCGAAGGCGAGCAGCTTGCGCTGCCCGTAGGAGAGGCTGCCGGCGGCGGCGTCGGCCTTGTCCGTGAGGCCGACGAGGTCGAGCAGCCGGCGCGCGCGCTCCACGGCCTCGACCTCGAGCCGCCGCAGGCGTGGGGTGCGAATCAGACGCGCGAGCGTGTGCTCTTCCTGGTGCTGCTGGAGGAAGACGAGGAGGTTCTCGAGCGCGCTCAGGCGCGGGAAGACGCTCACCTGCTGGAACGTGCGGGCGACGCCCAGGCGCGCCACGCGATGGGGCGCGACGTGGGTCAGGTCGCGGCCACGGAAGAGCACGCGGCCGTGGTCGGCGGCGAGGTAGCCGGTGACGCAGTTGAAGAGCGTGGTCTTGCCCGAGCCGTTCGGGCCGATCAGGCTCACCAGCTCGCCGGGCTCGACGGCGAGATCGACTTGATCGACGGCGGTGACGCCGAGGAAGCGCTTGACGAGGCCGCGGACCTCCAGCAGCGCCATCAGCGCCCGGCGCGCGCGCCGGACGCCCGGCGCAGCAGGCTCTCGATCCCCTCGGGCGAGCGGACGACGACGAGGAGCAGGAGGCCGCCGTAGATCACGAGACGCCACGTCGGCGCCAGGCGCAGCACCTCGGGGAGCGCGGTGAAGAGGACGGCGCCCACCAGCACGCCTCGCAGGCTGCCCACCCCGCCCAGGAAGACGATGACCAGCAAGTTCACGGTGAGGGCGACGGTCATCTCCTCGGGGCACATGACGGAGAGGTAGTGCACGTAGAGCGCCCCGACGCCGCCGGCGAGCGCGGCGCCGATGGTGAAGGCGAGCAGGCGGTACTTGAGCGGGTCGATGCCGGCGGCGCCGGCCAGCGGCTCGTTGTCGCGCACGGCGTGAAACGCGCGTCCCAGCCGGAACGTGGTCAGGCGCCGGTAGAGGAGCACGACCGCGGCGAGGGCGGCCAGGGCGAGCCAGTAGTAGCCGGGCAGCGTCGTGACGGCCAGCGTCGGCCCGCCGGGCAGGCCGAGGACGGGCTTCGGGATGCCGGTGATGCAGAGCGGCCCGCGCGTGACCTCGACCCAGTTGTTCGCGACGATCGACGCGACGAGCGCCAGGCCGAGCGTGCCGACGGCGAAGGCGTGCTCGGTCAGCCGGAAGAGCGGCACACCGACGAGCGCGGCGACGACGGCGGCGGCCAGCACCGCGGCGAGGAGGTCGGCGAGGAACGGCCAGCGCGCGCGCGTGGCGAGGATCGCCGCCGCGTAGGCGCCGACGCCGAAGAACGCCGGATGAGCGAGCGAGAGGCTGCCGACGTGGCCGACGACGAGGTCGTAGGACAGCGCCAGCGCGGCGAAGAGCACGGTGAAGATGAGCACGTGCAGGACGTAACGCTGCTGGCGCGGCACCGCCGCCGCCACCAGCCAGGGCGCGGCCACTACCATGACGATGAAGGCCAGCGCGCTCGCCCGCCGCACCTCAGATCCCGGTCCGGCGGCCGAAGAGGCCCTGCGGCCGCCAGAGCAGCACCGCGATCATCATCAGGAAGGCGATCGCGTCCTTGTAGGCGTAGGAGACGTAGCTGCCGGCCAGCGCCTCCGTGAGGCCGATCAGGAAGCTGGCGGCGATCGCGCCGTTGACGTAGCCGAAGCCTCCCGCCACCACCGCCGCGAACGCCTTGAGCGTCAGCACGGTCCCCATGTCGGGGAAGATGTTGAAGAGCGGTGAGACGAGCGCGGCGGCGAGGGCCGCGAGGGCCGCCGAGAGCGCGAAGGTCACCATCGTCACGCGCTGGACGTCCACGCCCACCACCGCGCACGCCTCACGGTTCTGCGACATCGCGCGCATCGCGCGGCCCGTGCGGGTGCGTGCGACGAAGCGGTGGAGCCCCCAGAAGATCACGAGCGCGGCGAGCAGCACGAGGAGCCGCTGCCACGCCATGCGGAAGCCGCCCACGTCGAGGATGCGCGAGGAGAGCGCCGTCGGCACCTCCTTGGGCTGGGTGCCAAGCACGATGATGGCGAGGTTCGTCAGCACGATCGACGTCGCCAGCGTGGCGATCAGCTGCACGTGCCAGGAGCGCGGCAGGATCGCGCGGATCACGGTGCGCTGATACGCGATGCCGAAGAGCACCATGACCGCCGGCGCCAGGAGCGCTGCGACGGGGTAGGGCAGGCCGAGCTCGCTGTAGCCGAGCCAGAACGCGTAGGCGCCGAGCATGAAGAACTCGCCGTGGGCGAAGTTGATGAGGCGCGCCACGCCCAGCATGAGCGCCAGCCCCGCGGCCACCATGGCGTACATGGAGCCGAGGGTGAGCCCGTGCAGCACCTGCTCGAGAACGTCTATCAGATGGGGGCCCCGAAATGGCCCCCAGGTTCTTCAAGCGAGGGAGCTACGCCCCCTCGGACTCCCCGGCAAACGCTCGGAGCACCCCGGCGGAGCCGTGGCGCTCCTCGAAGACACGACTCGTTCAATTCAGCAGCGCCGGGCTCGTCTGGAGCTTCTCGAGGATGCGCAGCTGGCCGTCGCGCATCTCGAGCAGGATCATGTTGATCCACGCCTGGTGGTTGTCGTCGAACTTGATCGGGCCGAGCGGCGAGTCCTTGACGTCGACCTCCTTCAGCGCGGCGCGGATGGTCTGGCGATCGGCCTTGCCGTGCTTCTTCAGCGCGATCTCGATCGCGGGCACGACCGCCCACTTGAGCGTGATGGCCGCCAGGCTGCCGTGGATGCGCGGCGGCACCTTGTAGCGTTCCGTCCACTTCCTGTCCCAGTCCGGATCGAGGCCGGTGACCCAGTAGCTGGCCTCGACGACGCCGTCCCCGACCTTCGGGTTGTCGCGCACCTGGTGCAGGAACTCGGCGGAGGCGAGGCTGCCGCGCGAGAAGATCCTCTGCGTCAACCCCAGCTCGCGGAACTGCCGCATGAAGGGCGCGCCGTCGCTGGCCAGAATGACGGCGAGGATCGTCTCGGGATTGGCGCGCTTCAGCCGCGTCAGCACGGGCCGGTAGTCCGGCTGACCGGGGTCGAAGAACTCGGTGGAGACGAGCGTGATGCCGGCCTTTTTGAAGGCGGCCTCGTAGGCGCCGGCGGCGCCGCGGCCGAAGTCGTTGTTCATCGCCAGCACCGACGAGGTCTTCACCCCATTGCGCGCCATGTACCGCGCGAAGGTGTAGGCCATGATTTCGTCGTCGAGGGCGACGCGGAAGGTCCACTCGTTGCCGCCCTTGCCGCTGAGCTCGCGGATCTTCGGGTGCGAGCAGGCCTCGATCACCATCGGCACGCCGATCTCCTTCACGACCGGCATGGCTCCCAGGCAAGCGCCGCTGTGCGTCTGGCCGATGATGACGTCGACCTGGTCGACGTCGGCCAGCTTGCGCACCGCGCTCACCGCCTCGCCCGGCTGCGCCTTGTTGTCGGCGAAGGAGGCCTCGATCTTGTGGCCCATGATGCCGCCCCTCGCGTTGATCTCCTCGACGGCGAGCGTGGCGCCCCACCGGACGCCCTCGCCCGTGATCGCGGCGGGACCGCTCATCGCGGAGGCGAAGCCGATGCGGATGGGCGGGGCCTGCGCTCCGGCGGACAACGCTCCGGCGGAGAGCGCCGCGAGCAGCAGGGTGACGAGCGCCAGTGCGAGTCGCATGATCGCCTCCTGTTTATCCCGATGACGCTTATCCGACAACGGCGAGCTCCTGGCTGGACCGGGTCAGCGCCCGCGCGCCGGTCGGCGTCACCTCGACGGCGTCCTCGACCTGCACGCCGCCCCAGCCGTGCTCGTAGTAGGGCGTCTCGACGCAGAACACCATGCCGGCCTCGAGCGCGGTGTTCGTCGTCGCGTTGATCGTCGGCGGGTCGTAGGGCTCGAGCCCGATCCCGTGGCCGACGTGGTGTCGCTGGTAGTGGGCCAGGCCGCTCTCGCGCGTGACGCGGACGGCGAGGTCGAAGAGCCGGCTCACCGGCACGCCGGGCTTCATGGCGGCGATGGCGGCGCGCTCACCGGCGAGGATCGCCGCGTAGTAGCGCGCCTGTTTGTCGCCGGGCTTGCCCAGCACGGCCGTGCGCGAGATGTCCGAGCGATAGGCGCCCCAGAGGCAGCCGAGGTCGAAGCGCACGAGATCGCCGGGGCGGAGCGCCCGCTCCGAGGGATAGACGTCGGCCAGCGCCGCCCGCTCGCCGATGGTGACCACGGTGAAGAACGGCTGGGCGCCGCGGCGCAGCACCTCCTGCTCGTACACGCGCGCGGCCTCGCGCTCGGTGACGCCGGGCTTGAGCATCGCCAGGACGGCGGCGATGCCGTCCTCGGCGACGAGCGCCGCGCGCTCCAGCGCCGCCACCTCGTCCGGCCCTTTCACCATGCGCGCCTGGCGGAACATCTGGTAGGCCGGCACCAGCGTCGTTCCCGCCAGCCGCTCCTCGACGCGCTTCCACGTGGGCGCGAACAGGTTGCCCTCGTCGAGGCCCACGCGCCGGCCGAGCACGCCGAGCTCGCCGAGGACGCCGGCCAGCGCGTCGGCGGGGCTCGGCGCGGGCGCGCGCGTCCACTCGCGGATCTTGCGGCCGATCTCGCCGGGGTCGTCGGCGTACTCGAAGAAAAACTTGCCGTAGCACGCAACGTGGTCGACCTCGATCCGGTCAGCGGCCACGCCGGTCGTGTCGATGAAGGGGACGACCAGCGCGGTCCCGCGGCGTGTGAAGACGGCGTAGAGCTCGAGGCCGCGGAAGAGCGCGTGGGAGATGGAGCGGAGGCCGCTCACGTAGTAGACGTTCTCGGTCGTGGTGGCCACCAGCGCGTCGAGGCCCTCGGCCTCCAGCACGGCGGTCAGGCGCTGCCGTCGGTGTGCGTCCATCGTCTCACCTGAAGTTGGGGATGACCTCGCGCCCGAAGAGGTCGATCGCCTCCTGCATCTCGGGCACGGTGTTCGCCACGAAGAGCAGGCCCGAGAGCGTGGTGACGCCCGCCTGCTGGTAGACGCGAATCCGCTCGCAGATCTCCGCCGGGCTGCCGATGAGGTTGCGCTGCTCGAAGCCGCCCGTCTGCTCGCGCAGCGTGGATCGCTTCAGCGACTCCAGGTGCTTGTAGAGCTGCGAGGCGTGGAAGCGCTTCACGGCCTCCTCGTGAGTGCGGCCGATCGAGCAGGCGAACTGCGGCGCGATGTCGATCGCGGAGTCGTCGCGCCCGGCCTTGGTCGCGGCCCGGCGAACGTCCGCCACGCCCCGCGCGAGCTCCTCCGGCGAGAGCACCGCCGGCATCCAGCCCTCGCCGTACTCGCCGGCGCGGCGCCGGACCTCGGCGTGGTTGCCTCCCGCGTACATCGGCAGCGGCGCCTGCCGCGGCTTGGGAAAGCACTCCACGTCCTGGAAGCGCACGTGCTTGCCGTGGAAGGTCGCCTTGCGCTCGGTGAAGAGCAGGCGCAGCGCGCGCATGCCCTCGTCGACGATCTCGCCCCGGCGTGCGTCGCGTGCGTCCGGGTGCAGGGCCTCGTACTCCTCGCGGTAGGCCCCCGTGCCCACGCCGAGGATCACGCGGCCGCCGGAGAGCTGATCGAGCGTGGCCACCTGCTTGGCGAGGACCGGCATCGTGCGCATCGGCAGGACGATGATGCCGGTGGCCAGCCGGATCCGCTCGGTGCGCGCGGCCACGTACGTGAACGTGATGAGCGGCTCGTAGAAGTTCGGCGGCTCCGGCCACTCGCGCTGCACGTAGCGCTGTGTGGTCATGTGGTCGTTGCCCCACACCGAATCGAAGCCGACGCGCTCGGCCAGAAGTGCTACCGGCAGGATATCTTGAGGTCTCGCGAACGGCACGGGGTACATCATGCCCTCGATGCAGGTCGGGATGTGGACGCCGAATCTCAGCGGCATCGCATCTCCTTCCACGCGGGCGCGAGCTCCCGACCCAGGCGCTCGAGCTGGCGCGCGAGGTCGGCCCGCTCGGGCACCACCGCGATCGCGGCATCGAGGCCGGCTTCCGCCCATCGGGCGAGAGCCGCGCGGCAGTCCGTCGGCGTTCCGGCGACGGCGAAGGTGTCCGCGAGATCGTCGGTGACCAAGTCGGTGGCCGCGCGGCCCGCCGCGAGCGCGTCGCGAAACGGCTGCGTGCGCGCCGGATCGAGCCCGGCGTCCGCGAGGATCGACTGGCCGTGGAGCACGCCGAGGTAGTGTGCGATGAGCGGGCGCACCCAGGCGCGCGCCTGAGCGCGGTCGTCGCAGACGGCGACGGGAAGATAGGCGATGACCGCGAAGTCACCGCGCGCGCGCGACGCGGTCGTCGCGCGGACGCGTCGCACGTGAGCCGGCGAGGCGAGGACGGAGCAATGCACGCCGTCCGCCACTTCTGCGGCGAGCGCGAGCGCGCGCGGCCCCTTGACGCCGAGCAGGATGGGCACCGGCACCGGCGGCGGGGCCTCGAGCGCCACGTCGTGCACCGCGAACACCTCGCCGGCATACGTGACGCGCCGGCCGTCGAGCAGCCGGCGCACGATCTCGACGCCCTCGCGCAGGCCGCGCAGCGGCGTCTTGAACGGGATCGCCATCTGCTCCTCGATCCATTTCCGGTTGCTGCTGCCCAGGCCGAGGACGACGCGGCCCGGGGCGATCCCGGCCAGCGCCGCGGTTTCCATGGCGATGAGCGCCGGATGGCGCGTGTACGGGTTGACCACGCCGAGACCGATCACGATGCGCTCGCTCACCGCCGCCGCCGCGGCCGCGAGCGCATACGCGCCCGGATCGAAGTAGTCCTCGATGACCCAGAGGCTACCGAGCCCCGCGCGCTCGGCGGCGCGCGCCAGATCGGTGGTGCGACCGGCAAGGCCGCGTCCCCTGA
>QHVJ01000544.1 GCA_003222275.1 Acidobacteriota bacterium
CGTACGCATCATGGCAATCTCGACGCGCATGTCGCGCAATCCAGTGACGCCATCTGCCCAGTCTCCTTCGATTGGGGCGCGCCCCTCGAGCTCGAGGCCGAGTTCGGTGAAGAACTCAATGGCGGCGTCGATGTCTTCTACCACGATGCCGACGTTGTCCATACGCTTGACCGTCATGATGTCTCCTTGGCGTCTAACGTCGGTATCAGCCGCGGCCGAAGGCCGTCGGCTGTATGTCGGGGTTAGACACATCGCCGTTACCTATCTTCCCGGTTGCTCACGTAGACACACCACGCCTATCTAGCCTTTGCACGAGGTGATCGCAGCCGCCGCGACGACAAGCACCGGCGGAATCAATGTCACGAGCACTGAGAATGCTGCGCCCAGCGTGAACGCGATTGGGCCAAATCGTGATGTGTCGACCGACCACACCTTTGCCACTAGCAGTTCGGTGATCCATCCACCCGTATAGCAAACGTTCGCGAGGATGCCGTAGAGCAGAACACCCACGATGGCGAACGCAGGCGGATCAGGTAGTCCGATAGGAGCTCCGCCACGACTCTCGCATGTGAACGCAACCGCGACCATGATCGTCGAACTCGCAAGACCAACCACCCCGACGATAGCGTTGTACGGCACCCGACGTGCTTCCCACCAAAGGACGACGGCTCTCGACGATAGGGGCTTGATGGGGCGCGCGACCAGCCATGCCAGCAGTCCCCTAAGATGCTGCACAACCGATGTTGTCATTGCAGTTGGCTAACGCCCCGCATCACCTGCCGGCGGAGGCGGGCGAAGCCTGCTGTAGCCGGTCAGGTGCATGCGGATGTTATGCGGCATTCTGGTTGCCGCGACCACTGGTTGTCCACTTTCGGCCCACAGCGGTCAATTCATAGATGTCCGTTAGCGGGCGCTTCACCTTCCTTGCCCAGTAGCAGATCCACGACCCAGCAGCCACGAGCGTGCTGCCGACCCGACCGGCAATGCTCGATCAGTTCGGCGTTCGTGCAGTCCGAGGCTTCGAGGGCGTCGGCCAGGAGAGGCATGCGGTCGAAAGCGCGCTCCGCATAGATGCCATCGGCAAGGGCCCTCACCTCTCGCGTCAGCCAGGCGGCGCACAACTCGAGCATGGGCTGCGGATTGGTACACGCCAGCCATTCGGCTTCGGTCATGGGCGTTCATCCGTGTCGGGCGAGTGTCTGTTGCTGATGGAAGCCGCTTCCGAGTGGCAGCTTTCGGGGATTGTCACGGCTGACCGCTCATGGCCGATAGCGGCCATCGCTGCAAGGAATGCCGCGCGGTCGAACGTTGGCGCTCAGCGGCCGGCGTAGCCGGGCCGCTGAAGCGAGGAGTTCGACGATATGTAGCCACCATAGGCACCCGCGAGAAGGAAGAGAGAGTAGGTACACTGCTCACTCCACTCCCGGCCGCCGAAGGGGTCTAACGGACATGTCGATGCCGATTGCGATAACCATTGACACTCCAGCGACCCACATCAGCGCGCTCACATTCAGCTTTTCTTGTCGAATCAGATAGACAATCGACCCGTGCGTGTTTTGTGGGTAGATCCGCCCGCTGTTTTGGTCCAGCGTGATTGGACGTGTGGCGTCGTAGTACATCCACAGCGCCATGGCACCAAGCCAGGCAACGAGTGCCAGGCACGCGGCGGCGACCTCTACCGGCTTCCAGAATCGAGCGGTACGCCAACCGCGTTTCTGTATGTCCGGATTAGTCATTGCCTCCATGCCAGATTCTCGACGGACCGAGCTACGCCGTCCTATCCATAGTCGTCGAACAGTCGCGCTCAGCGGGCGGGGCGAGCAACGCGAGCGCCGATCCGCTGAAGCGCGGGGTTATGGGCCTCAGTGCTTCTACGCAGGGGCGAGCCATGAGCCCGGTGCCGCTTAGTGATCGGCCAGCCGTGCGGCCAGCGCGCGGCCAGCCCACCGAGCCTCCGCACGAGCGGAGCAGCTGAGAGGACACGAAGCGGTTGGTTTCAGCTACGGACATTCGCGCCTTCACTGTTGAAACCCTCGGCCATTCGACGTGGCCTCAGTGCGCATAACGCTTGCGCTCAGCGGCCGGCGCGAGCAACGCGAGCTCCGGACCGCTGAAGCGCGTTGTTGGGCGCTCACCTCGGTGGCGGCACATCCCAGAGGATCATCATTAGTAGGCCCGCTACGCCGCCAGCAAGGCACAGGAGGAAGTATCCCTTGAGCACCCAAGGTCGGTCACTCGGGAGATTGAACAATCCAGGATGAGCAATAAGAATCTCCGCTCCGCGACGGAAGAAGAGCCAGTAGATGCTGGCGACCCAAAGAGTCACGACCGTTCCATACCATATCAGGACAACAGGGCCATTCCGTGGGTTGAGGTAGTGCCAGATCGTCGGCACACCGCCGAAGAGGATGCCGAGGCCCATGACGAGCCAGGGTAGGTTGGCGAAAACGAGCCAGCCGCGAATGAGTCTCGTATAGCCTGCCGCGAGAGTGGGATCCGCGCTTATGTACTTCCGGGCTCGCCACCGCCAAATCACCGCGTTGAGACACGTGGCGAAAATGAACAGCAGCCACGCGTGCCGGAAGAAGATCTGTTCGATAACGTTCTCGGACCTCACGACAGATGCGCCCACGAGCGTCCGGTCCGCTGCAGCGCGACGGTTATGCGGTCAGTCGGGACGCGACGCATCGATTGTTGCCGCCTCAACCAGCGGTGTGAAACGCTTCCCCAGCTCCTGCATCGACGCTCGCGCCGTCTCCTTGCGCCACCACGGTACAAACTCATCTCGACCGGCGGCGACATTCGACGAGTTGCTCGATCACAATCTTTCCGCCAGCCTCCGGAACGTGCGTCCGGGCGACGTGATACGTTGCCCGGACGACCCGACCTTTTCGGGAGTGAGAAAGTATCGCAGGCCGACCGGAACACGGGCACCCTAACGTCCTCAAGTCGCCCAACGGTCGCGG
>QHVJ01000161.1 GCA_003222275.1 Acidobacteriota bacterium
GTCGTCTTCATGGCGTCTCCGTGCGCGGTTACTCAGCGAACGAATCAGCGGCCGTCAGAGGCGCAATGCGTGGGCCTGCGTGAGGACGCGCCGACTGTCGTCGAAGCGGAGCAGGCGGAGCGCGTCTTCGTAGCGCCGCCACGTGCGGGCGCGGTCCTCCTGGCGCCCGGCCTCTCCCTGGTACCGCATCAAGAAGAAGATGATGCGCACGGTCTGTCCGTCCACGGCATATTCGCTCTCTCCCGCTCGTGATACCGCCTCGGCGCGCACGCCTGCCTCCTCCTCGACCTCCCGCCGCGCCGCCGCTTCCGGGGTCTCTCCCTTTTCGATGTGCCCCTTCGGCAGGACCCACTCCCCGCGATGCCGGCGGGCCTCGACGAGCAGGTACTCTCGTTCGCCGCCCACGGTGCGGGCCACTACCCCGCCGGCGTGCGAGTACCGAGACACGGCCGGACTATAACCTGGAGGTGCCCCGGAGATCCTGCTCGGGAAGCAGTCGATATCCGGTGTCATGTTCCGCGCTACGATTCGGCTCCGAAAGGAGGCGTCCCATGATTCTGGGCATGTCGCTCGCGACCTACACGTTCGTGCACGTGCTGATAAGCCTGGTGGGGATCGGCTCGGGATTGGTCGTCGTGTTCGGGTTGCTCACCGGGAGACGGCTCGACGGCTGGACGGCGCTGTTTCTGGCCAGCACGGTGGCGACGAGCGTGACCGGGTTCGGCTTTCCGTTCGACCACCTCCTCCCGTCCCACAAGGTCGGCATCGTGTCGCTGCTGGTGCTGGCGCTTGCGATCCTGGCGCGCTACCCCCTGCACCTGGCCGGGGCGTGGCGCTCGGTCTACGTCGTCTGCGCAACCACGGCCCTCTACCTCAACGTTTTCGTCGGCGTCGTGCAGGCCTTCCTGAAGGTTCCGGCCCTGACCGCGATGGCTCCGAAGCAGACCGAGCCGCCATTTGTCATTGCGCAGGGAGTCGTTCTGGCGCTGTTCGCCGTACTCGGCGTTCTCGCCGCGATCCGGTTCCGCGCGGAGCCGGTGCGCGCGGCCGGAGCCGGGATGGCAAGAAACTAGTCAGATCCGGACGCGCCGCAGGCTGCGCAGGTTGTCCGCCTTGTTGAGGTGGCGGTAGGCGTTGTCGATCAGGGTGGGGATCTTCTTCCCGACCAGCCAGACGACGACGCCGAGCTGCAGGACGATCGTCAGGGGCAGCGTGAGCGCGAAGTAGCGGAAAAACTGCTCCTGGAATGCGGGCCAGCGGAAGGCCAGGGCCAGGGCCGCCTCCACGCCCTTGGCCAACAGGTAGGCCGCGCCGAAAAAGGCCAGGAACGTGTTGGCGCCCATGAACCGCTCGAGCGCTCCGACGGCGTCGTGGGCCGCGGCCTCGACCACGGGCCACACGACGCGGCGTCGGCTCTCGAAGGCGATCAAGCCGTCGCCGGCCGCGAGCTCCAGGCGCCGCACGGGAAGCCGTTCCCTCACGGCCTCCGGAGGGAGCTGGCCGGCCAGCTCCCCGGCCAGGCGCGTGTCGACGCCCCAGGCCGCGATCCGCGGCCGCTGGCAGCGGGCGACACCGTCGGCGATCGAGACGTCCACCCGGTAGAGGCCGTTGAGGTTGCGGCGGTTCGGCTCGACGGCATCCTTCAAAGCCAGCCAGTGCTCGTCTTCCGCGGCGTCGAAGTGAATTCGCCGCCGCTCGTCTGACGGGTCCGCTTCGCGAACCCGTGCCGCGGCGTCGAAGTGAATTCGCCGCCGCTCGTCTGACGGGTCCGCTTCGCGAACCCGGGGCTCCCCGGCGGCGGCGCTACCGGGGCGCCGCACGCGAAACAGCTGCGCGTAGTGATATTCATCGAGGCCGCGCGGCTCGGCGATGCGCGGCCCGCCCTGCATGAGGTGCAACCAGTAATCGATGATGCGGAGAGCTTCGCCGAGCGGCTTCGGGTAGACGCGGTCGGCGGTGTCGTGGGGCGTGTGGATCTTGCCGCCGAACACGAGCGGCGACGCCTTGCCGGGAAGCAGCGCGACGAGGGCGGCGGCCGGGATCCGGCGCTTGCCCTGGCGATGGCAGCCCAGCCAGCGCGGGCAGCCGAGCAGGTTGCCCAGCCGGTCGCGCAAGCCCCGGCCCACTTCCAGGAAGCTGATGTGGTCGGTGGTGCCGCCCGCGATGAAGGTGTTGTACTTGATGCCGTGGAGGTGCGCGCCCTCCTGCAGGAGCTGGTTGAGCTGCTCGTAGCCCGGGTAGGGAAAGAAGGCGCCCACGAAGCTGGCCCCGAGCGCGGTCTCGGGGATGTACATGCGGCCCTCGCCGACCGAGTCGACCGCGATGACCGACTTCACGAGCGCCAGCTCCGCGGCCGAGAGGCTGCCCACGTACTCGCGCGAGCCGGACACGCCGAAGCGGAAGCCGGCCAGCGGGACCATGGCCAGCCCGAGGGCCGTGATCGCGTAGAGGCCATGGGCGAGGGCCACGTTTGCCATGCCCAGGGCCAGGCCGAGCACGACCTGGGAGGCGAAGCCGATGAGGCCGCATTCCTCGGAGCCGGCCAGGATGTAGACGTGGGTCAGCGGGGGGCGTGTGGGTGCGCGCAGATCCTCGATCAGATACTGCTTGAGGATCTCCTCGCCCGTGGTGTTGTCGTCGGCGCCGGGGCCCCGCCAGGTGTCGTAATGAGCCACCAGCACCAGCCGCTCCCGCGCGTCGCCGGGCACGGTGAAGACGTAGTTGTAGCCGGTGGTGCGCCGTGCGAGCGCGCGCAATCGCTGGCGCTCGACCAGCACCACCGGCTCGCGCTCCGGCGGCTCCGGGGCGGCGCCGGACCGGGGCTCGGCATAGGCGAGCGACTGCAGGAGCATCTTTTCCGGCTGGTCGTGCGCCGGGGGCCAGCAGACCTCGAACGCTCGGCCGGCGAACCGTGCGCACAGCGACGCGATGAACTCCTCGGCATGGCGCTCGCTCGCCGCGTCCCAGGACTCGCCGGCGTCGCGCTGCGCACCGCGGCGCACGGCCTCCAGCAGCTCCGCCACGCGCTCGTCGACGGTGCGGGCAGGCGTGCGCTCGCTGCCGTGCAGCCATTGCTCGACGCGTCCGGTCACGGCCGACGAGTCTAGCAGACGGGTCCTAGTGGAAAGTCAGGCCGACGCCGAACGCTAGAACGTCGTGCTTCCATCCCGTCACCACGGGCGGCTGTCCCTTGCGCTTCAGGTCTCCCGGACTGCCGCGAGAATAGGTGAAGTCCGGCGTTATGGACATGTTGGTGCGGATCCTGATGTCGTAGCCGATACCGGCCGTCATTCCGAGGCCGTTGGCGTGAGCACCTTCGTCTATGGCGCCGAGGCAGGCAAGGTCAGTGGCCGGGCAGAACGTCGTGGGCCGCGGAGGGAGCCCGGCATAAGACAATCCGCCGCCGGCCCTCACGAAGAAGCCAGATGCCGCGCGCGGGTAGAAGACGGCGATGATCGCGCTGTTGCCCAGGGTTCGAGTGAGGTCTTCGCTGGCCTGCAAGCGCCCCTTGTCGTTCTTCAGCCAGCCACTGCCCTCCCAGCCGAGGAGGAGCCTGTCGCCGATGGTTCCTCCCAGCCGCAGCCAACCGGCGAGCGAGCCTTCGCGGCTACCCGCAAGGCACTGATCGCATTCGACGCGCGCCGATCCATAACCGGCGCCAAAGCTCCACCAGAACCCTCTCCGCCTCTGGGGATGTGCGGCAAGGACGATTGCCGGAGACACCGCCATCAGGACGACGGCACACGAGACGATCGGCAGGCGCATCACCATCCTCCGCCGCACGGGGACTCACCCCGTCGAGCGCCGGATGGAGCAACCAGCGTGCCCGGTGGTGGCGGAAGGATCGGGGGGCCCGGAAGGTATTGCCGGACAGCGAGTCCGAGACGAAGGCCGGGGCGGGTCCCCTATCCGTTTCGGATCCGAGTGCGCAGTGACTGGGCGGAGCCGCTCAGCGATTGCGCCTTCGACGACGTTGCCGGCTCACCGCCCCCGCTCGACGGCAACCACGCGCAGGGCGATGTCGCCGTCGTACTTCGGGCTCTTGAGCTCACGCCGCCCCCCGGCATGGCGAAACGTCTCCGTCCCGACTCGGCTTCCCGTCCGCGTGTCGTGCCACTCGGCTTGCCAGTCCCCGGCGGGCAGCTCGAGGCCGAGCACCGTGTCGCCATCACCGCGGAGGTAGAAGGCGTACTGCCGGCTCCGGTCCGACGCGGCGCTGACGTGCGCGCCGGGAGCCGCCCGCACGACGGCGTGGTCGGGCGCGAGGGCCACGAGGTCGAGCCCTTCCAGGAAGCGGCGGAGCACGCCGAGCTGCGTGCGCAGGGCGGGGCTGCCGCCGCCCGGCGCGTCGTTCGTCGCCGTGCCGTCTTCCTGTCCCACCGCGAACGAGTAGTCGAGGTGATCGAAAGCGGCGCCGCCCGCCAGGAGGAACTCCCACGCCTGCCGCCGGTAGGTATCGTCGCTGCCGCCCGCAAACCCCGTCTCGTCGCTGCTGAGGACCCGCCGCAGGGCGAGGTTCCACGCCGCCGCTTGCGGCCACGCATAGTGGAAGTTCGCGACGTCGACCTCGGGATCCACGTCACGGAGCGGATAGCCGAAGTTGACATGGTTCTGGGCGATGAGGTGCCGCACACCGTGGCGCCCTTCCTCCGCGCGGATCACCCTGGCGATGTGCGCCTGCCAGTCGCGGGAGGCCGTGTCGGCGCCTTCGACCTTGTTCTTCCAGAAGCGCCAGTCGTCCTTCATGTCTTCGCGCGCGAGGTACGGGTGAATGAGGTCGAGCATCTCCGGTCGGTCCGCCCACGGCTCGTTCTGGATCTCGTAGTAGACGTTGTCGAAGGGGGCCAGCTCCGCGACGAGCTTCCGCACGAGGGCCTCCTGGCGCACGAGCAGGCCGCCGTTGTCTCGGGTGTGCACGCGTTCCTTGGGCAGCCTGGAGGTTTCATTGACGTTGTTGTCGGGATGCAGCGGCGAGAGCTCCCATCCGCCAGCGTAGTAGGCGCTGAAGAGCGTGACCTCGGCCACGATCCCGCGCTTCGAAGCTTCCTCGATCACCGCCTTCAGGCGGGTGAAGTATTCCGGATCCCACCGGTCGAGGTCGAAGCGGTTGCCGCCGAGGCGATAGCCGGGCGTCTGGCTGCGCGCCCAGGGTACGAGGGCTCGACCGGAGGCGGGGGCGAGGGTGTTGAAGCGGATCCCGAAGTCGCCCTGCTTCTCGATGTACGCCCCGGTGAAGAGGCGGATGAGGTTCAGGCCCGCGGCCGCCACCGTGTCGAGGTAGCGGCGGTAGTCGAAGTCGGGGTTCAGGACGGCGCCGTAGTGCTCGGTCGAACCCACGAGCAGGGTCGGCCGCCCGCGGAAGACCGCGACGCGAGGGTTGGCGGGATGGGCATGCAGCGGCTCCGCCGCCGCGGTGCCGGCCGTCCCGACCATGCACAGGACAGCCAGGCCCGATCGCCGAGCCCCGCGCAAACTTGTCCGCGGATCCATCTCCGCTCCCCACCCCACGGGTTGCATTTATACACGTAAGATCTCCACGGGAAAGTGAGCGCATCCGGAAGAGTCGCGATCGTCACCGGCGCGGGCACCGGCATCGGCAAGTCGGCCGCGCTCGCGCTCCTGAAGGAGGGCTACCGCGTCGCGCTCGCGGGGCGGCGCCGGGAGCCTCTCGAGCAGACCGCGGCCGCGTCGGGCGCGGGCGAGCGCGCGCTCGTCGTGCCGACCGACGTCGCCGATCCGGCGGCGGTGCGCGCCCTGTTCGCGAGAGCGAAGGAGGCGTTCGGACGCCTCGACGTGCTCTTCAACAACGCGGGCATGGGCGCGCCCGCCGTGCCGCTCGAAGACCTGACCTACGAGAAGTGGAAGCAGGTGGTGGACGTGAACCTGACCGGCCTGTTCCTGTGCACGCAGGAAGCGTTCCGGGTCATGAAGAGCCAGGACCCGCGCGGCGGCCGCATCATCAACAACGGGTCGATCTCCGCCCACGCGCCGCGCCCGAACTCGGCGCCCTACACGGCCACCAAGCACGCGGTCACCGGGCTCACCAAGTCGACCGCGCTCGACGGCCGCAAGTACGACATCGCCTGCAGCCAGATCGACATCGGCAACGCGAGGACGGAGCTCGCGGCCCGGATGGCGAAGGGCGTGCTGCAGGCGGACGGCACGACCGCAGTCGAGCCGCTCATGGACGTCGAGCACGTCGGGCGCACCGTCGCCTATCTGGCGAGCCTGCCCCTCGACGTGAACGTGCTCTTCACGACGATCATGGCGACGAAGATGCCTTTCGTCGGCCGAGGCTGAGCGCCGCCGCCAGGACCGACGACAGCCAGTCGTGGGCCTGGGGATCGCCGCTCCCCAGCGCGGGGCCGACCGGAGAGCCGAGGAAGAGCAGTGCGCCCGCTCCGGCCCGTTGCAGCGCGGCCACCGGCAGCGGGCCCAGCCATCCGACCGCCTCGCCGCCGCGAACGGGAACCGCGAAGGAGAAATCGCGGATGTGGGCACGAACCGGCCAGCCGAGATCGAGGTACGACGGCCGGCGACCCTGGCCCCACACGGTGACGGGGTAGTCGATGCGGAGGCCGAAGGCGTCCTGCAGCCCGGCGCGCTGCTCCCGGAGCGCGCGCGCCTCGGCGAAACCGGAGGCCGATTCGAAGATCACGAGCCGGCCGCCTCGCACCCGGCGCTCGATCGTATCGTCCCAGCCGGCGGCCCCCGGGAAGACGAGCACGCCGGCCGCGTCCCGGCCCGCGAGCGCCCGCGCGAAGCCCGCGCGCGACTCGGGGAGCGCGCACGTCGAACAGGAAGACCGCTCCCCGCGCGTCGGCCCGGTGAGGGCGCTCCCCAGCGGGGCCGCCGCGAGGGCGCCGAGAAAGAAGCGGCGCGAGACGTCCACGGCTACAACTGTCCGGAGATGAAGCGGTCCATCGCGGCCGCCGTATCGTAGAACTGCTGGTCGTGCGCGTGCCGGTAGCGCGCTTCCATCTCGGCGATCAGCCATCCGTCGTAGCCGACCTTGCGGAACGCCTCGAGTATCGCCTTCCAGTTGTTGTCGCCCAGGAAGAGGTTCGTGTAGACGCTCTCGTTGCCGCAGCGTCCGCGGTGGCGCATCACGTCCTTCACGTGCACGCGCGTGATGCGGGGGCCGTGGATCTCGATCCACTGCTCGGGGAAGCCGGTGTCGTGGATGTTGCCGACGTCGAGGTGCAGGCCGACCCAGGGGCTGGCCACGTCGTCGAGGAACAGCTTGAACTCGCGCGGGCTCATCAGGAAGCGCTGCTCGGAGCAGCAGTTTTCGCAGCCGATCTTGACCCGGGCCCGGGCCGCCGTTTCCGCGAGCTTCTGCAGGGCCTCCACCGTGCGCGGATAGACCTCCTGATACGGCGTCTCCTCGGTGACGATGCCGGCGACGACGAGGATCGCGTCCGTGCCGAGGATCTGCGCGGTTTCGATCTGCCGCGTGATGTGCCGCGTCGCCTGCTCCCGAACCCGAGGATCGCGCGACGAGATCGGCCGATCCCAGTCGAGGGAGTTGGAGACGTTGGAGACGACGAGACCCGCGTCGTCGATCTTGCGCCGCAGCTCTCGCACCTGCGCGTCGGTCGTCTCCAGCGTGAACCACGGTGTGGCGCCGAGCCAGAGCTCGATGCCGTCGTAGCCCGCCTTCTTGACGAGAGCGAGGCCCTTGTCGAAGCCCCACTCCTTCAGGAACATGTTGTCGCCGATCGATTTCTTCATAAACCTCGGATGCGGGCGAGCTTCGCTCCGCATTGGACCTCATCGAACGCGCTCGCGGGAGTGGATCCCGCTTCGCGCGCCGAAGGAGATGCTCCGCTACGCTCGCCCGAACGTTGGCGCGCGCACTTGGTAGTCGCGCGTCGCTCCGGATCGGTCTTCCGCACTCGCAGAACGAGAGCGTAATCGCTGGGCCGGGCCGCGGGGAGCTCGACGTGGAGGCCGGCCTCGTCCCGGTTCCATTTCAGCGGAGCGGCGGCCCCGAGCAGCTCGACGCTCCGCACCTCCCCGTGCAGGTGCGGCGAGCTGCGGGCGAGGGACCGCACCGTCACCCGGCCGTCATCCGGCCAGGCGAGCACGACGGCATACAGGGCGCCATCGCGAGTGGTGAATCGGACGTCCGCCGAGGTGAACGGCGGGCGCTTCTCGTCGGCGAACGGTCCTTCCACGACCGCGGTCGGGCCTTCACCGAAGACCGCCCACGGCCGCGTCCCGTAGATCGCCTCCCCGTTGACGGCCAGCCAGCGGCCGATCTGCCTCAGCATCTCCTGCTCCGGCTCGGGGATGGTGCCGTCGGACTTCGGGCCGATGTTGAGGAGCAGGCATCCGTTCTTGCTCACGATGTCCACGAGGTCGTCCACGATCGAATCGACCGTCTTGTAGTGCTGGTCGGTCACGTAGCCCCAGGAGTTCTTGGAGACCGACGTGTCCGTCTGCCAGAAGAGCGGCCGGATGGCCGCGAGCTGCCCGCGCTCGATGTCGAGGACGCCGGCGGTGTCCGGGAAGGATTCTCCGCCGTGCTTCTTGTAGTTGATGGCGACGCCCTCGCCCCATTCCGCGCCGCGGTTGTAGTAGAACGCCGCGAACTCCTGCAGGTAGGAGTGGAAGGCCGGCTGCGCGATCCACCAGTCGAACCACACGAGCTGGGGCCGGTAGCGGTCCACCAGCTCGGCGGTGCGGGCCAGCCAATCGTCGAGGAACTCCCGGTGGGGCGGGCGCGCCTGCTTCTCGGCGCCCTCCCGGTCCGCGGCCGGCCCGTAGAGCGAGGTGAAGCGCGGGTCGCGCACGTCGGAGTCGAACTTCATGCCCTGGTCGAAGAACCACCAGTGCTCGGCGCGGTGCGAGGAGACGCCGAAGACGAGGCCCTCGCCGCGGACGGCCTTCGCGAGCTCGCCGATCACGTCGCGCCGGGGTCCCCGCTTGACCGCGCTCCATTCCGTGAAGGGGTAGTCGTACATCGGGAAGCCGTCGTGGTGCTCGGCGACGGGCACGACGTAGCGGGCGCCCGCGGCCTTGAACAGCGCCGCCCACTTCCGGGCGTCGAACTTCTCGGCCCGGAACATGGGGATGAAGTCCTTGTAGCCGAAACGCGACTGAGGCCCCCAGGTTTCGACGTGGTGCCGGAAGGCCGCCTCGTCCTGCTTGTACATGTTCCGGGGATACCACTCGTTGCCGAAAGCGGGTACGGAGTAGACGCCCCAATGGATGAAGATCCCGAACTTCGCGTCCTGGTACCACGGCGGCACCTGGAACTTCGCGAGCGAGGCCCAGGACGGAGCGAACGGCCCGCGGGCGGCCACGGCCTCCACGCGGCGAACGGTCTCGGCGACGCCGGGGTCCTGCGCGAGCGAAGAAGTGGCCAGCGCGGGCAGGAGCAGCGCGGCCAGGGTCGGAAGGCGTCCTTGGATCATCGCGGACCTCCCGCGGATTCTACGGCCGGGCGTGGTAACTTGCATTGCATGATGCGCGCGTCCCCGGCGGCAACGCTCGCGGCGGTCGCGCTGGCCGTGGCGGCTTCCCTGGCGGCCGCGGCTCGGGTCGAGAAATCCCACTCGCTCAAGAGCCTCACCCCGGACGAGCGGCGGGCGTACCTGCGCCGAGCGCAGATCTGGCACCACGTCGACGTCCCCTCGATGGACGTGCGCCGCGGGCCGGAGCTTCCCGGGGCATTCGCGCCGATGCAGGACGTCACCTGTCGATACGACGACAAGAAGATGGGCGGGACCACCCCCAAGTTCTCCTGCATGGTTCCTCCGGACGACCACGTGAAGGTGAGATACCGGCCCTCGAACGGGAAGGTGTACGCGGCGGTGGCCGCGACGCGTCTCTTCTGGGCGCTGGGGTTCGCCACCGACGCGGAGTATCCCGTGCGCGTGACCTGCCTCGACTGTCCCGAGGACCCGTGGAGCAAGAAGGAGCCGCGCCTCCCGCAGGTGGTGTTCGCGCGGGCGGTGATCGAGCGTCATCCCGACGTCGAGATCGCGGTCGCGGGCAAGGACTCCGAGTGGGGCTGGGACGAGCTGAAGCTCGTCGACGAGGCCCAGGGCGGCGCCACTCCCGCCCAGCTCGACGCGGCGAAGCTGCTGGCCGCCTTCGTCCAGCACACCGACAACAAGGCCATCAATCAGAACCTCGGCTGCCTCCGGGAGGGCGTGCGCCGGGACGAAGCCGGCGTCGAGACGTGCGACGCACCCCTGCTGGTGGTCGCGGACCTCGGCAACACGTTCGGCCACGGCAGCTTCATCCATGCCCGGACGGTCGGCAGCGCGAACTACCACGAATGGTCGCGGGCGCCGCTGTGGAAGGATCCCGCGCGGTGCCGGGCGGAGCTGCCGGGGAACATCATGCATCCCACGCTCAAGCATCCCGTGATCAGCGAGGCCGGGCGGCGATTCCTGGCCGACCTTCTCGGGCAGCTGACCGACGACCAGATCCGCGGCCTCTTCGAGGTGTCCGACCTGCCCGACCGCGGCTGGCGCAAGCCGCAAGACCGTGATCGCAACGGGACCGTCGATCAATGGGTCGCCGCCTTTCACGCCCGGCGCGACCAGATCGTCAGCCACACCTGTCCGCAATAGGACCGGCCGCCTGGGAGTAGACTTGCGGTTGGGGGGGCAGCCATGAGAAGAACGGTCGTTTCGTTGGCGTTGGCGCTCGTCGCGGCGGCCACCGTCGAGGCCGCCTACCGTGTGGTCCGGCTGACGGATGTGATCGTGCTCGCGCAGGACGGAGTATCCGACCGGACGATCGTCTCGTTCCTCGAGAACCGGGAGCTCGCCTTCGTGGTCGGGACCGATGAGATCCTCCGGCTCCGGGACGCCGGCGCGGACCCTTACGCGGACCGGGCACCGTATCCCGACTACGGACGCTCGCCCTACGACGAGCCAGGATACGACGAGGCCTACATCGAGTACGGTCCGTCGTACGGTCCGTCCTACTACGTCGGGGCCACCGTCGGGCCCTACTTCGGCTACGACCGCTACTACGGCGGCGGATTGGGCGGGTGGCTGGCGCGGACGTTCGGCTTCGGCCACCGCTCCGGTCGGTACTACGCGAGCCGCTACGACCGCGGACGCGACTATCGCGGCTACGATCGAGGACGGAGCTACGACCGCGGCCGCAGCGATGACCGTCACTACCGCTACCGCCCTGGAAGCGGGTCGACTCGCGGCTATCGAATCAGCCATGGGAGCTCGTTCAGCCCCGGGTATCGCGGCGCCACCCGCTCCAGCCGTGGCCATGCGGTGCCCCGCGGCCGCGGGCGGCGCTGAGTCCGCTCACGCTCCGGCGGTCGAGACGCTCAAGCCCTGGCTGCCCACGGAAACGTCAGGAAAACGCCAGACGGAGGCCAGAACTCGCGCGGTCCGGAACCGTACCTCCCTGTGAGAAACAAGGAGGTCATATGAAGAAAGCGAGACTCACCTTCCTGAAGCTGGCGGTGGCCGCCGCGATCGCCACCTGCGTGTCCGTGGGCTCGGCGAGCGCGCAGTCGCTCAAGGCCACGTTCAATCTCCCCTACGAAGTGAGCTGGGGAAAGGCCGTCCTGCAGCCTGGCCCGTACGCGATCACCTTCGACAACATCCACGGCCCGGCGCTGGTGCGTACCGGGACCGGACGCGGCGTGGCGCTCCTGACGCCCAACAGCGTCGGCCTCGCCATGAAGGACCAGCCGAGTGCGCTGCTGATCACTCGGACTGAAACCGGGCACGTCGTTCGCTATCTCAACATCCGCGAAGCCGACATGACGTTCGTCTACAAGCCGTTCACGAAGAGCGAGCGACGGCTCATCGGCCAGGTCGACGTCACCGAGGCGGTGCCCATCCTGATGGCCCAGAAGTAATCCCGCATCGTCGACGGCTCGACGGCGCCGGTCCGCGAGGACCGGCGCTTCCTTGTTCATCCGCTCCCCAGAACCTCCGTCGACGGCAGGCCGGGCGCGGGCAGCCTTCCGTCCACCTCGAACGCGGGCCGCTCGAAGCGGTAGGAGTCGCGCCGGAAGACGTCCTTCTTGACCACCTCGACGAAGCGCCGCGTGGCCACGCACCGCCACGACTCCGGCGGCGACGGCTTGCGGGAGGCGAAGGCCCGGGGTGTGAAGAGAGCCACGTTCACGCCTCCCGGCTCGCGGGCCGAGGCGAACAGGCACGCCTCGACCCCGTCCTCGCGCATCTCCCGGCCGAGCGGCTGCGAGTCGGCATAGGTGACGGGCGACGAGATCGCCGCGCGGTGCGCGGCGAAGGGCGCGCGCGTGAGGTCCACGCCCCGCAGCGTCTCGAATGCGGCCCGGAACGCCGAGAGGTCCAGCTCCAGCGAGCCGATCGCCGCCGCGGTGCCCTCGAGGAACAGCAGGCGGTAGTAGGCGGCCTCGGCGAAGGCCGTCCGTTGCTCGCGCGCGCCGTACCAGACGCCGGCGTCGGCGCGAGTCCGGAAGCGTGAGCCGCGGGTGAGGGGCGGATACCGGAAGGGGGTCAGCAGCAGATAGTGGAGCCCGCGGGCGGCGGCCGCGGGCTTGGAGGCCTCCAGCAGCTCCTCGAGCGCACGCTGCTCCGCATCGGAGCCGACCAGCTTGCGCGTCGAGAAGAGATACTGGTCCTCGACGACGCGCCAGGCC
This sequence comes from Acidobacteriota bacterium, assembly GCA_003222275.1. Taxonomy (GTDB): domain Bacteria; phylum Acidobacteriota; class Vicinamibacteria; order Fen-336; family Fen-336; genus AA32. The sequence goes on from QHVJ01000161.1 coordinate 12,623, forward strand.
TCGCCCCGGAGGCGCCGGAGCCTAGACCTTCCCTCGCATCGCGTCCAGATACTCGACGACATCCACGAGGCCGGTGACGGTCTGGATCAAACGCGCGGGCACGCCCGCGAGGTGGCTGTTCTCGGCATGGAGCCACTTCCGGGCCGAATCGACGTCGCCGCCGACGAGGGCGTCCAGGCTCCGGAACATGCGTATGAAGAGGATGGCCAGCTCGCCCTCCTTGGCGGAGGGGTCGAGCGGGCGCTGGGGCAGCCGCGATATGGTGGCCGGGCTGACGCCGATGACCCGCGCGAGGTCCCTTTGCGTGAGCTCCAGCAGCTCCGCCGCTCGCCGCGCCGAACGGGTCAGCACCTCGCCCGCCGCGGGCGTGCGCGTCTCGGACCGCACCGATCCCGTCTTCATCAATTGAAACAATAGCATCCCCTGGTTGCAGCTGCAACCAGAGGGGCATTCGACGATAGTGTCACAAGCCCGGGATCGGCGGCCCGGAAATGCGTCCACCATCCGTCCGGCTATGCGAGAAGGGTGGCGAGGCCGCCTCGACGGGATGCTGGCCTTCCTGACGCGGCTGACCCTGCGCGTGTTCTTCCGCGAGATCGAGGTCGTGGGCCTCGCGCGCGTGCCGGCCGGCGTGCCGCTCCTGGTGGTCGCCAACCACGTCAACTCGCTCATCGATCCCCTGCTGATCGTCGCCTTCCTCGGCCGGCGCGTCCGCATCGTCGCCAAGAGCACGCTGTGGCGCCACCCGGTGATCGCGCCGCTGCTGGTCCTCGCCCGCGGGGTACCTGTCTACCGGCGGCAGGACGGCACGGACACGATGCGGAACTTCGAGACGTTCCGGCACTGCCGGGACGTCCTGGCCGGAGGCGGAGCGGTGCTGCTCTTCCCGGAGGGGACCAGCCATAGCCAGCCCTATCGCCTTCCGCTCAAGACGGGCGCGGCCCGCATTGCGCTCGAGACGGAGGCCTGCCACGGACCTCTCGGCCTGCGCATCATCCCCGTGGGCCTGAGGTACGAGGCCAAGGGAGAGTTCCGGTCGCGCGTCGTCATCCAGGTGGGCGACCCCGTCGACCCCGCTCCCGAGCTCGAGCGCTACGGGCGGCACGGGCGCGTCGCGGTGCAGGCGCTGACGGAACGCATCGCGCGCGCGCTCGACGTGGTCGCCGGCTACGGGCAAGGGCTGCCGGATGCGCCTCCGTCCGCGAGGAAGCCGGCGTCCCGCGCGCTCCTCGCCGTGCCGATGGCGGTCGGCGTGGCGCTCAATTGGGTGCCGTACCGTCTCCCGGGATGGATCGCCGATCGGCTCGCGCGCGCGCCGGACGATCCGGCGACCTACAAGCTGCTGGCGGCGCTGCTCACGTTCCCCCTCGTCTGGGCGCTGGAGGTGCTCACGGCGGGCGTGCTGGCCGGCGCCGCCGCCGGCCTCGCGGTGGCGCTGCTGGCTCCCCTGACCGGCCTCGCCGCGCTCCTCTACTGGGATCGTCCGGGCCTACGAGCGCGCGCCGGCGGGCCCGCCGATGCTGAAGAGGTGGAGCGAGGCGCCAGGCGCGGTCTCCTCCCGGTCGAGCCGGCCCCGCCGAGCGAGAACGTGGAGCACGAAGGCCTCGTCCTGCTGAGTGCGCCAGCTCGGGTGGTGGGCGTAGAGGACCCACACGCGGGCGCCGTCGGGGAGCGCTTGCACCTGCCTCTCGTAGACGTTCCACCGGTTGGTGCCCGGGAGCTCGACGACGGGGAGGCCGCGCACGAAGGCGGCATCACCCTCGAGCCGCCGCAGGTAATACCTGAAAACCGGCATTGCCCTCGTGTTGAGGACGAGGAGATCGTCCGGCCGGCCCTCCCGGGCGATCGCGGCCACCAGAGGACGAAGCTCGTGCAGACGGATGCGGTGAGCGGGCCGGCTGACGGCGTCGCCCGCCAGCGAGAGGAGGAGAAAGGCGGCCATCACGCCGGCGAGGAGCCGCCGGTCGCGGTCCGCGGTACGGGCCATCCAGCCGACGCCGGCAGCGACGAGGATCATGGCCGCGGGAACGAGGAATAGGACGACCCGGCCGGGAGGGGGATAGGAGTCGAGCGAGGCGGAGGTCGGGAAGGGGTACCGGCGAAGGAGCGCGGCCAGGAGCGTGAACAGGCCGGGAGAAACGAGGAGCGCCAGGACGCAGCGGTCGCTTCGCCACCACCGCACGCAACCCATCGCGAAGGCCGCCGCCGCCAGACCCGCGAGCCCGAGGCCGGCGGGATCCACGAAGAAGCCGAAGAAGGTCCGCACCGGCCAGAGAAGATCGGCGATTGATCGGGGGGGAACGGGCGGGAAGCCCTCCGTCCACATGCGAACGAAGGAGCCCTTCGGCTCCGACCGACTCAAAACGAGCGTGTAGAGGACCAGGAAGCTGGCCGCCCACGCCGCCGCGACCGCCGCGAGCACCGCGGCACGACGTCGATCGCCCCGGACCCACGCGCAGATGACCAGCGTGAGGCCCACCCCCGCGGCTACGAAGATCGCCGCATGCGAGAGCCACACCCCGAGCACGCCCGCGGTCACGAGCGTCCACAGCGGGTGGGGACGCGCGTCGAGGGCGCGTCCGGCCGCCCAGAGCAGCGCCAGCGCCGCGAAGACGTCGGTCGAGTACTGCTTCACCTCGGCCGCGTAGTAGACGAGGGGTTGAGCGAGCGCGAAGAGCGCGAGGGCCAGCAACGACTCGAGGGGCGACAGCCATCGGCCGGCGACGAGAGGGAACAGCCACAGGGAGCCGAGGCCCGCGAGCAGGGGCACGAGCCGGAGCGCGCGCTCACCCTCGCCGAAGGCCGTCACCGCCTGCTTCTCGAGGAGGAGGAACCCCACCGGGGCGGCGACCTGGTCGTAGTCGAGCGGCCCGAAGAGCTTCGCGGGCGATCGTTCGAGCACGTTGAGGGCGACCTTCGCCTCGTCTCCCCACAGGGAGCGGTCGAGGAGGAACGGCGTGGCGCGCAAGACGGAGCCGGTCACGAGGAGGAGGGTCAGACACGTCACCTGCGCCCGGCGGTCTTTCAGGGCTCGTCCCGGTGGCTCGCGCCCCCCACGCGTTCCAGGAGCCTGCCGGCCTGGAGGATGGAGTCCTCGGCCACCGACGCGGCGGTGAACGAGCCCGCCGCGCGGGCCTTCTCGACCGCGAGGATCATGCGGTCGACGGCGGTCATCGCCATCGCCGCATCCTCCTGGCCGATGGAAGGGACGAGGCTTCGGTAGCGCGCGATCAACGGGTTGATCCGCGACGACCAATCGCTGGCGCTCGCGGAATCCGGCGCCGTACTGGGCATGCCTGCCTCTATTCTACGGGAGTCTCGACGCGCCATCGACGAGGGCGGGCAGCAGGCGCTCGACGTCTCCCTTCAGGGCCACGGCCGCCAGAGCGTCGAGGGGCGTGGGCTCGCGGTTGATGATGATCATCGGCGCGCCGCGCGCGGCCATCGTTTCCGGGATGGCGGCCGCCGGGTACACCACGAGGGAAGAGCCGAGCACGAGCAGCAGATCGGCCTCGCGCGCGAGCGCGAAGGCCGCCTCGAGGACCTCGGGTCGCAGCGCCTGGCCGAATGAGATCGTGGCCGCTTTCAGCGCGCCACCGCAGCTCCCGCAGGTGGGCACCTCTTCCCCCGCGACCAGCCGCTCCTGGGCCTCGCCGGCGGGGCCCGTGCGGCCGCAGCCGAGGCACTCCACCCGGCGGTTGGTGCCGTGCAGCTCCACCACGTTGCGGCTGCCCGCGTCCTGGTGCAGGCCGTCGATGTTCTGGGTGATGACACCGAGCATCCGCCCTTCGGCCTCGAGGCGCGCCAGCACCGCGTGGGCGGCGTTTGGCCTTGCCTGCGCAAAGGCGGCGTAGGTCTCCTTCTTGTAGAGCCAGTAGCGCTTCCGCGCCTCCGCGCTGGCGCGGAACTCCTGGATGGTCACTGGACGGTAGCGGCTCCAGATCCCGCCCGGGCTGCGGAAGTCCGGCACTCCCGAGGCGGTGCTGACGCCGGCGCCGGTGAAGGCGACCGCCCGCCGGCTGCGGGCCAGGAGTCGCCGGGCGCCATCGAGCGATTCCATATGTGCTAGGCTGTCCTAAACCTGCCCGAAAACGTTGGGTCCAGCGTGAAGGTGCTCATCGACGAGTCGGTCCCGGAAGCATCCCGCGAGAAGATGGAGAAGCTCGTCACGGTGGCCATCGGCGACCGCCCGGACTCGGACACGCTGGTGGTCTCGATCGTGAAGATGTCTCCGGGCCGCGGCTGGGAAGTGTTCATCAACGACGTGCAGGACCCGCCGCTGTTCGATGCCATCCAGAGCGCTCTCAAGAAGGGTGGCTTCTAGGCCGGCCTTCGTCAAGCGCCCAGGACCTCGCGCAGGAACGCCGTGGCCTGGGCGTGGATGCCGGGGTGCTCGCTCTCGCGCGGGCCGGCCACGTTCAGCTTGCGGATGCGCTCGCGGGCGATCCATTGCTGAACCGCCGGGGCGCTCGGCGCTGCGGACAGGTCGACCGCCATCGCCGGCCGTCCCTGCCGGCGCGCCAGGCGCACGGTGAGCGCAGTGCCTCCCCGCAGACGCCCGCGATGAAGGACGAGCGTGCCGTCCGAGTCGCGGACGTTCCACTCCGTCCGCTCCGGGTAGGAGGAGGAAGGCGTCTCACGCAGGGGGTAGCGCGCGGGCAGCGGCCCGTCCTCGGCCCGGCGGCCCCGCGGGCACCAGCCGCCGCAGGGGAGGCCGAGGGCGAGCGCGGTATCGAGGGCGGCCCGGTCTACACCGGTCTGGCCACCGGAGACGATCTCCACTCGCGGCACCGCCATGGATTGGATTCTAGAATGCGCGGTCCACGGCGCGTACGCAGCTCCGGCCGCGCGGAAATGAGATGACCCCACCGGTCGCCGATCACGAAGCGTTCATGCGCCAGGCGCTCGACGAGGCCCGGCGCGCCCGGCACGTCGGCGAAGTCCCCATCGGCGCCGTCGTCGTCGCCCAGGGCCGGGTCGCCGCGGAAGGCTTCAACCAGCCCATACGGTCCGCGGACCCGACCGCGCACGCGGAGATCGTCGCGCTGCGCCGGGCCGCCCGCGCGGCGGGCAACTACCGCCTGACCGGCGCCACTCTCTACGTGACCCTCGAGCCTTGCTTGATGTGCGTGGGAGCGATCGTGAACGCGCGGATCGCGACCGTCGTCTACGGGGCGGCCGAGCCCAGATGGGGCGCATTGGGATCGATCCTCGACGCGCGGGAGCTGCGGCTCAACCACCGCCTCGAGGTGATTGCGGGGATCCGGGAGGCCGAATGCCGCCAGATCGTCGTCGACTTCTTCAAGTTCCGCCGCGCGGAG
>QHVJ01000536.1 GCA_003222275.1 Acidobacteriota bacterium
CACGTGCGGGACACGGGGATGTCACGATCAGAGGAAGAAGAAGCCAGGACAGCTTGATGGGATGCATCCCTGCTGAACGGTAACGTATAGTGCCCTTCACGTTACTGTCAAGCCTCTAAAAGCAGTTCGGCCTCCAACAGCGTTTCGGGGATCGCAGCGCAGTTGACCGCGACAAACGGCCCGGCCGCCCGGGGCCCCGCCTCGTGGATTGCTCGGGCCAGCAGGCCCTTGCCGGTACCCGTCTCGCCGAGGATCAAGACCAGGGGAAGGCAGTCCGCCCAGTACCGCCACGGTGCGCGCATTCTAACGCCGCTTCGAGGGCCACTGGGGAATTTCCCCCACCAGCTCAGCCAGGCCTGCCGGCGCAGCTACGTACTCGATTTCCCGAGCTTCCGCTATGGCATTGCCGTTGCCTCCTCACGTGGGCGAATGCGTGAGGGCTGCTGACACCAGCGGTTCCGGCGGGCGGGCGCGTGAGAGGAGCCATGGATCTCCGCGGACGGTAGGAGGGAACTCTTGATGACTTTCGGTGGTCGGCACTTCGTCATTGCTTCAGCGATGTCCTTGGTCCTTCTCGGCCCTCAGCCCGTCTTCGCAGGAGTCCAGGCGAAGTTCGGCTTGGATTCCCCAGCCAGCGGCCCCTTCCCAAGCGATCGGTTCACGATCGCTGACCCGAGCCAGAACACGCAGCGGCGAGTCGACCTGCCGATTCCCGACTGCGCTGTGCGCCAGTCAGACTGCGAGGACCTCGCCGTGATCAACACGCTGGACGGCTTCCATATCGAGCCGCGGCTGTCGATTCCGTTCGATGGTCCGATCGATGTCACGACGGTGACCAGCGAGAGCGTATCTCTAATCGGCCTCGACGGCAGACAGCCCGATTGTCACGAAGGCATCCGCGATTGCGAAGAAGACGAGCGTGACAATGACCGCCGGGTGATCGGCATCAATCAAGTCGTGTGGGACGCTTTGACGAACACACTTCACGTCCAGGTGGACGAGCTTCTCGATCAACATACACGCTATGCCCTGATCGTCACGCGCGGTGTGCGCGATGAGTTCGGTGATCGGGTCGAGGCAAGCGAGGCGTTCCGACGCTTCCGGGAGACCGTGCAGGACGAGTACAAGCACGCGCTCCTAGATGCCATCCACGTCGCCCGACGGATTGGCGTACAAGAACGAGATGTTGTGACTGCCAGTGTCTTCACAACGCAGACCGTCACATCCATCCTGGAAAAGATCCGCGATCAGATCAAAGCGGCCACGCCCGAACCGGCAGATTTCCACCTGGGCCCGGGCGGATCTCCGACGGTATTTGCGCTCGACAGCGTCGCGGGAATCACCTGGGACCAGCAGAGGGGAAATGATCCGCGGACCTTCACGCGCGTCACTGTCGATCTCCCATCGCTTCGAATCATCCCCGGCGCGGTGGGCACGATCGCGTTCGGGAAGTACACCTCGCCCGATTACGAGGTCCATCCTGGGGAGTTCATCCCGCCAATCGGGACCCGTACCGGCACGCCGGTCGTGCAAGGGACGAACGAGATTTACTTCAATCTCTTCCTGCCCTCGGGTCCCAGACCCGCGGCTGGATGGCCTGTGGCGATCTTTGGCCACGCAAGGGTCGGAAGCAAGAACGGCGGCTCTATCGTCGCCGCGACGATGGCGGCGCACAGGATCGCGACCATTGCCATCAACGCCGTCGGGCACGGCTTCGGCCCGTTTGGCGTCCTGACAGTCAACGAAACCGGCGGCAAGTCGACGTCATTCTCCGCGGGTGGCCGCGGTATGGATCAGAACAACGACCGCCAGATCGCTGCCGACGAAGGCTTCGGCACCGCCCCGCCGCGGACGGTCATCTTTTTCGCCGATGGTATTCGGCAGACAGTTGCGGACCTGATGCAGCTCGTCCGAGTCATCGAGGTGGGAGTCGATGTGGACGGCGACGGGTCGCCCGACCTGGACCCGCCCCGTATCTACTATTTCGGATGGTCTTTGGGCGGCAACTACGGCACGGTGTTCCTCAGCGTCGACCCGAGCGTGCGAGCGGGAGTTCTCACCGTGGCGGGCGGGCCCATCGCCGAGAACAGGCGGCTGTCGCCGCTTGACGGCCGGGCGGTCCTTGGCCAGGCGCTCGCCTCGCGTATTCCGTCGCTCATAAATCCCCCCGGCATTACGAAGCAAGCAGGAGTCTCATTCCCGGCTCCGTACTTCAACGAGAACTTCCCGCTCCGGGACGGTATTCCGATGCGAGTCGAGCTCGAGGACGGGACGAGTCGAGAAATTCAGTCGCCGGTGATCAACACGGTGATGGGCGCTATGGCGATCAAGGAAGCTGTCGAGAACACGAAGTGGGTCGGGCGCTTCGGCGACCCGGTCGCGTGCGCGCGTCATATCCGGAAAACACCACTTTCAGGTGTGCCCGCCAAGGCTGTGATCTATCAGATGGCGAAGGGAGATCAGAGCGTCCCCAACCCGAACGGGACAGCGATTCTACGCGCGGGAGACCTCGCCGACCGCGCGACATTCTACCGCCACGATTTGGCCTTCGCGGGGATCCCGACACTGCCGAAGAATCCATGAAATGTACTCAACCGACCTGCGCCCCGGCGATATCCGGCGGGTCGTGAAGAGGCCTGAATCGATGGGGTCTCGATTGACGCTCCGTGAATGGGGTGCGCTCTGGCGCGCCCAAGGGCGCACTGAGGAACGGTCATGAACAGTATGCGCGCATTCCGGTTGGTTGTGCCTTCCACTTATTCGTCCGATCGGCTCACGCCGCCCGCCGCAGGTATTCGTGATGGAGCCCACCCACGCACGGGACCTCAACCACCCTGCCCTGGCTCGCCTGCCTGCAGGATGACACAAAGCGGCTCCGCGACCGGA
>QHVJ01000537.1 GCA_003222275.1 Acidobacteriota bacterium
AGGAAGGGAAGCACGAGCCAGAGCAGGAGGAAGAGGTCGCCGCGCGACGTCTTCGGCTTGAGCGTCCCCAAGCCCGCCAGCGCCAGCCCCGTCCACGGGAAAACGCCCGCCAGCAGGACCGGCACGTAATAAAGAATGGGCCCGGGGTGCCGATGGATGGTGGACGTGAAGCGCTGCAGGTTGTGATCGAGAAGGAAAACGTCGACGAATGCCCGCCCCTCGTGCCGCCACATGAGGAGATACCACGGCCCGGCTACGAGCAGGAACAGCGCGATGCCGGCGGGGGAGAGCACCGTGCGTACGTGGCGCCACTCCCTCGTCGCCAGGACATACCCCGCCACGATCAGCCCCGGCAGGAGCAGCCCCAGGGGTCCTTTTGCCAGCGTCGCCAGCGCCATCAACACCCAGGCGGCAGGGACGGCCAGCCGGCCCGCCAGACCGAGCAACCGCAAGGCCATCAGCCCGACGGCGCACGTCACCGTCGCCGCCAGCAGCATGTCCATGGCCGCGGCGCGGCCATAGGCGAAGGCGAGGGGCGCGGTAGCGGCGACGAATCCGGCGTGCAGCCCCGTCTCACGGTCAGAGAGTCGGGCGCCGAAGAAGACCGTGCTCGCCTCGAGGAGCAGCGCGGCCAGGACCGACGGAATGCGCGCCGCCGTCTCCGTCTCGCCGAGGAGGGAGAACGCCGCCCCGGCCAGCCAGTAGTAGAGCGGAGGCTTCTCGAGCCACGGCTGGCCCTGCAGCGTCGGGACGACGTACGAGCCGCTCCGGTGCATCTCGACGGCCACGCGGGCGTAGCGCGGCTCGTCGGGACCGATGAGCGGCACGCGGCCGAGTCGGAACAGCAGCAGCGCGGCCGTCAGCGCCAGCAGGAGGAAGGCGGGCCGGAAATCGCTTGCCTGGTTTTGCGGCACCCGGGCGGCATCCTACAATCCCAGGTTCGAAGGGGGCAAGGGTGACCGGACGCTACATGGCGGTGGCGGCGGAAGCGGTGCTGAAGGCGGGCGCCATCCAGAAGGAACGTTACGGGAAGAAGATCCAGATCTCGCACAAAGGGGAGATCGACCTCGTCACCGAGGTCGACCGCGCCTGCGAGGAATCGATCCTCGAGACGCTGCGCTCGCGGTTCCCCGGCCACGACATCATCACCGAGGAGCAGGTCATCGACCAGGCGGGCTCGCGCCACGTCTGGTTCGTGGATCCCCTCGACGGCACGACCAACTACGCCCACGGCTATCCCTTCTTCTGCGCCTCCGTCGGGCTGACGCTCGACGGCACGCCGGTGGCCGGCGCCGTCTACGACCCGCTGAAGGACGAGCTGTTCACCGCCGAAAAGGGCGGGGGCTCGTACCTGAACGGCCGGCGGCTGAAGGTCTCCGCGGCGGCCGAGCTGTTGCGCGGCATGCTCGTCACCGGCTTCCCCTACGACCTGCGGGACGACCTCGCGAGCAAGCTCCGGCTGTTCAATCGGTTCATGGGCGAGGCGCGGGCGATCCGGCGCGACGGCGCCGCCGCCCTCGACCTGTGCTACCTGGCCGCGGGGCGCGTGGACGGCTTCTGGGAAGAGCGGCTGCAGCCCTGGGACATGATGGCGGGAATCCTGATGGTGACCGAAGCCGGCGGCACGGCGTCCCGGTTCGACGGCTCGCCGCTGGGACTGCGCGCGGACGAGATCGTGGCGACCAACGGCATCCTCCACGGGCCCATGCTCGACGTCCTACGTCGGGATTGAATCCCCGGTCAGGCGGGACGCTGGCCAGGCGCGCGCCGCGCGAGGAGGCTCAGCGAGCGCCACCCGGCAAAGCCGACCGCCGCCAGCACCCAGAATACGCCGATCGAGAAGAGCATCGCCAGGAGCTGACCCCCGATGTGGTCCCGGACGGCTATTCCTCCCGGAGCCAGCCCGTGTCCCGGGGCATGGAAGTAACCGTGGATCCCTCCAAGCCCCTCCACCAGGATCGCGGCGATGATGAAGCCGTACATCGCCAACGCCAGCAGCACGACCGTCGGAAGGAGCTGACGATAGCTTCCGAATCGGATCGCCGCGGCGCGCGCGCCGTAGACGATCGCGAGCACCAGGGTCGTGATCGTGAGGCTGACCAGATGCGTGGCGCGCTCGTAGGGGACTCCCGAGACGCCGACGATGAAGCGCGCGAGGCCCACCAACAGGATGAGCACGATTCCGACCCGCGCGAACCGCGCATATTCCCCGATCTTCTTGCCGAAGAGAGTCATCTTCGCCTCCGTACAGAATCCGTACAGAATACTTGACGAGCCGGGCCGACTTCCGCTAGCTTCGGCCCCGTTCGCAACTTTTCATAGATCAGGAGGGACCGAATGGACGGTAGGTCCGGCGGGATTCTGCTCTCGGTCGCGCTCGCGTTTTCGATGGCGGACGGGAGTTCGGCGCAGGACGA
>QHVJ01000538.1 GCA_003222275.1 Acidobacteriota bacterium
CCGCGGATACGAGTACGAGCGCTCGTCGATGGTGAGCGTGTGAGCGGCCGGAAGCGAGAAGACGTCACGGACCGTCGTCCAGGGACCCGGGACCGACCCGTGCACGAGGAAGCCGTGGAAGGCACGCGGCTCCGGCTCGTTCGGCATCGCGCCGCCCGCCATCAGGGCACGGACCTCGGAGGCGAAGTGGAGCGTGCAGTCTCGACGCGCCCAGTACATCGGCTTGATGCCGAAGCGGTCCCTCGCCAGGAAAAGCCGCGGCGCGTCCGGCCGACGAGCATCGAACACGACGAAGCCGAACATGCCGCGCAGATGCGACACGACGTCCGGCCCCCACTCCTCGTAGCCGTGAAGAATCGTCTCGGTGTCGGTGTCCGATTCGAAGATGGATCCGCGTTTCCGCAGCTCGTCACGCAGCTCGCGGAAGTTGTAGATCTCGCCGTTGAAGCTGACCCACAGCCTGCCCCCGGCCGCGCCCATCGGCATACGCCCGCGCGACGAGAGATCGATGATCGACAGCCGTCGCGCGCCGAGAACGACAGACGGAGCGCCGGCCGCGGCCGGATACGTCCGGACGTGCTCGAGACCACGCGACTCGAGCAGGGAGCGCACGGCTGCGCTCTGCGCGGCTGTCTCGGGGATGAGGATGCCCCAATCGTTCGGACCACGATGGACTTGCGCGTCGAGCATGCGCAGCACGGCACCGACCGCGTCGGCGTCGGCGGGACGATCGAGGAGGAAGCGCCCGGCGATGCCGCACATGTGGGCGTTACGCCTTGGCGCTCGCCATGCGTGCGGTGGCGGGACGGAATCGCCTCGACAACAGTTCGCGATCGTCGGAGGTCAGCCAGAGAGCCCAGGTGGCGGCGCCGGTCGCCAGCGATGTCGCCAGACCGACCACGAGCCACCGGAACGCGAAATGCCCCCCGACGGCCACATGAGCGGCCCAGCCCAAGAACAGCGCGGCGGTCGACACGATCACCAGACACGACCAGAGCCGGAGGGCGAACGGTGCATATGCCTCGCCGACCAGGTCGCAGGCGTCGCGCACGACGAAGTGACAGCAGGCGACGACATCGCCGACGATGAGGCCGCCGACCACGCCGGCCGTGCCGAAACGGTGTACGAGGAGCATGGCGAGGACCAGCCCGACGACGCTCGATGTCAGGGACGCGATCGAAGCGCGGGCGTGACGGCCGGATGCGGCCACGAACACGAAGCCGACGATCCACGGAGACTGGAGCACGAGCAGCACCAGCAGAAGGCGAAGCGTCGTCACGTCCGCCGTCAACATCCCGCGTGTCCAGACGGAGATGACCTCGGCGCCCTCCCACCAGAGCGCAGCTCCAAACGCCACGCACACGGAGGACGTCACGGCAACGACGAGGGAGTGGGCCGAGCGCAGCACGGCGCGCTCACCGAGAACGTCCAGGCGGGTGATCTCCGGCCACACGGCGATGACCAGCGTGTTGACGACCTGACGGATGACGTTCGCGAGCGTACGCAGTGTCACGAACAGCGCGACGGCGCCGCCGCCCAGGGCCACGGACACCACGATCACGCTTCCCTGAAGCGTCATGGCGTTGGCCACGATCACGAGCACGAACAGCAGGCTGGGCCGCAGCAGGCTCGTCAGCATTCCCTCCGGCCAGGGGCCGAACGACGGAGCGAGCGATGGGTGCCGGGACCACAGGTGGCGCATCACGAGCGCGGTCACGACGACCAGCGGGACCAGCTGCACCAGCGCGATCACGGTGGGACGACCTCCGAGGCCCAACGCAATGGCCGTCGCCGCGATCACGAATATCTGCGAACCGTTGCCGATCCATTGGGACGTCGCGAGGTCGCCCCTCGAGCGATACGTGGCGAGAATGAAACCGGACGGCATCGCCCATAGGATCAGACAGCCAAGGATCCAGACGGTGAACGCCACCTCCCACTGCGTCAGCGCGACCAGCCCCAGCCGTTCGCGAATCGGAGCGATCGCGACGACCGAGGCGAGTCCCACCGTTCCCGTCAGGGCGACACAGCCATAGAAGGCCAGCCCCGCCCGCTGGACGGCCGTGTACTCGGCGGCGTCGCCACGCGCGTACGCCTGAGTGAGGCGGTTGACCGCGCCCATGTTCATGCCGAGATCGAGGGCCGAAAGGTAGGCGACGGCTGCTGACAGCGCGAGCCACTCGCCGTAGACGGTGGGCGACCAATGCGTCAGGTACAACGGCACGAGCAGCAGGCTGCCGAGGGTCAAGAGGATCTTCCCGGACACGATCGCCGTCAGCGACTGAACGACGCGGGTCGTACCCGTCACGATCGTCACGGCCCTCACCCCGTACCCTTGCGGGCGACGCAGATGAACGACGACGCGTGCCGGACCGTGAACCTCGAACTGACGCGGGGCAAGAGCTGCGCGCCCCAGAATACGAGCCGACGGCCGAGCCGTGGGAACGCCGTCGCTGGCACGAGGAGTCGATATCCGAACAGATTGTGCGGTATGACGCGTACGACGCTCGCGCCGGCCTCGCGCATCTCGGCCTCCAGGAGCGCCGGCGTATAGTCGATCTCCGGCACGCGGTAGCCGCCCAGCCCCTCCGCCCTCATGCGCGCACGGAGCGGGTGGGTTCCGCTCGGTACCACAGAAACCACATGCCCTCCGGGCGCGCAGAGACTGAACATGCGGGCGACGGCCCGGCGGCGCTCGTCGTCGTCGAGGAAGTGCTCGATGACGCCGAAGTTGAACACCAGCTCATGCGGCTCGTCGGACCGAAAATCGAGGAAGTCCCCGTGATGGAGACGGATGCTCAGTCGGCGACCTGAAAAGCGCTCGGCGTCGGCCATGAGCCGGCGGAAGCGAGCCAGCACGTCTTCTGAACAGTCGACGCCGGCGCACCGATAGCCGTGCAGCGCGAGCGGAATCAGCTGATTGCCGCCGCCGCAGCCGAACTCGAACACCGCGGCGCCAGGCCGAAGTCGCGTCGCTCCCAGGATAGTGCGCCACGTTCGGGACAATCGCAGGAGTCGTCGAAATTCGGCGGACGTCGTGATG
>QHVJ01000547.1 GCA_003222275.1 Acidobacteriota bacterium
AGCTTCGTTCTCTGTGTCGACAATTCGGAGTATCCCGCGTCGCTCGAGCTCCACAAGATCTATCGAGTGATCGCTGACCGAGGCGCCTTGGAAAGTGGCGACCTTAGAGTCGTCGACGAGAGCGGAGAGGACTATCTGTACCCTGCTGACTGGTTCATTCCGATCGATTTGCCGCCTGACATCCGTGTGAAGTTGACGCGCGGACCGCGGCGCTCCTCGAAAAGATAGCCCTTCCCAAGCAGATCGAAGTGCGGGCGGTGATCGGACGTGCTCTGCTCTTGGTCTCACACCGGACCGTTGTATCTCCTGTTGACGGCTTTCGCCCCGACCGGGGGGCCATTGGTCACGCTGACGTGCATGGTCGTATTTCTCGTTCTGACGATATGGCTGCAACGGTTGCGGTGCCCTGCATGTGGTCGAAGGTTCTTTGGTCCGGGAGCTTACTGGGCTTACTGGAGCGAGCGCTGCGCCTTCTGCGGCTCCAGACGTCCAAGGAGTGGGGACGTCAGATCCGGCGATCGTACACGGTGAACTCGACCAGGTTGTCGTCGGGATCACGGAAGTACACGCTGGTCAGCGCCCTGCCGGAAGCCACGGAGTACCGTGCACGGAGCACCATCCAGGACGCGCTGCGCGAGGCGGACGATCCGGCGCGGCGCCCGCTCAGCGCCTTTCCGCTCGACGAGCGCGAGCGCAAGCGCCTCCGCGGCTGCGGCGCAGCCGCTCATTGATCGCTGGAAGGAGCCGGTGATGGGAGTCAAGGCCATCGACCACTGGGTCATCGTCGCGGGCGATCTGCAGCGCACGCTGGATTTCTACCAGCGCCTCGGCTTCACGATCGCATGGGAGAAGCGACCGGGCCGCCCGGACATGGCGACGATCCGGATCAATCCGGCGCAGAAGATCAACGTCCACGGGCCCGAGGCGCCGGCGCGCCCGGGCTACCTCGGAGCGCGCCGGCCGGCTGCGGGAGGGGCCGACTTCTGCCTCGAATGGGACGGCACGACCGACGAGGTCGTCGCGCTGCTGAAGGAGAACGGCATCGTCCCCGAGGCCGGACCCGGGCCGCGCACCTGCGCGCGTGGTGTTTCGACCAGCGTGTACTTCCGCGACCCCGACGACAACCTCGTCGAGTTCACCGTGTACGATCGCCGGACCTGACGTCCTCACTCCTTGGACGTCTGGAGCCGCAGAAGGCGCAGCGCTCGCTCCAGTAAGCCCAGTAAGCTCCCGGGCCAAAAAACCTTCGACCACATGCAGGGCACCGCCAACCGTTGCAGCCATATCGTCAGAACGAGAAATACGACCATGCACGTCAGCGTGACCAATGGCCCCCCGGTCGGGGCGAAAGCCGTCACCAGGAGATACAACGGTCCGGTGAGGAGCAACACCGCGACGAAGAGCTTTGGAGCGAGACCTATCTGCCGCCACGCGGGACCTGGAAGCCCCATGACCGAGGCGCCGTTCTTGTCGACTCTCGCGTACGACGCGACGAGCATCCCGGCCGCATACGCAGGGACATAGCTGAGTGCCCACTGTCGAACACCTTCCTTCATCAGAGGCCACACGAGAGCGAGGCCGATGACCCCGATCAGCAACATGACGCCGCCGGCCGCCATGCCTTTCAAACGGGAGTCGCGCACGATACTGATCGGAAGGCTGTGACCAACTCGAACGGTCGAGAACCCCGTCACGAGACCGAAGATCGCCATGACAATGATCACGGTCATAAGGTGACGCCGGCCTTCTGCGCGAGGGATGACGAGCCGACGGCCAGCGAGACCAAGAGCAGAGCACGTCCGATCACCGCCCGCACTTCGATCTGCTTGGGAACGGCTAGCGTTTCGAGGAGCGCCGCGGTCCGCGCGTCAACTTCACACGGATGTCATGCGGCAAATCGATCGGAATGAACCAGTCAGCGGGGTACAGATAGTCGTCCCCGCTCTCGTCGACGACTCTAAGGTCGCCACTTTCCAAGGCGCCTCGGTCAGCGATCACTCGATAGATCTTGTGGAGCTCGAGCGACGCGGGATACTCCGAATTGTCGACACAGAGAACGAAGCTCGCGCCGGATTGCGGCCGGCTCTTGATGAGCCTAGTCGACATACCGCTTGCGCTTGATTTCCTTGCGGCCAATGCCATGCGCCTCATACCAGTGAAGTTCGGCCCTTCGCGTCGTGCCGTTGGACAGCTCGATGAGCGCGACTCCCTTCAGCTTCCGCCACCGTCCGTTACCGTACGCCTTGTTCAGCCTCGACAACTCCCGGATGCCCCGCCCTTCTGCGATCGTCTCTCGTTTCCCTGACAGGCGGATGATCCGGAAGCGCATCGCGCCTCATTATTACGAACGCTGCTTGATCAGAACATGTCTTCATTCCGATACGTCAGTAGCTCTTCGGCAACCCCAGGACGTGCTCGGCGAGGTGGTTCAGCACCATCTGCTGCGAGACGGGCGCGATCTTGTAGAGCCGGACCTCGCGCCAGAGCCGCTCGACGTAGAACTCCTTGGCGTAGCCGTAGCCGCCGTGGGTCTGCAGCGCGACGTCGCAGGCCTCGAAGCCGGCCTCGGCGCCCAGCAGCTTGGCGACGTTGGACTCGGCGCCGCACGGCTGGCCGTGGTCGAAGAGCCACGCGGCTTTCAGGCACATCGCCTCCGCCGCCTCGAGCTTGGCCCACGCCATCGCGAGCGGGTGGGCGATCGCCTGGTTCTGGCCGATGGGCCCGTCGAAGACGACGCGCTGCTTGGCGTACTCCACCGCCCGGCCGAGCGCGGCGCGGCCGATGCCGACCGCCTCGATGCCCGTGAGCATGCGCTCGGGGTTGAGCGAGTCCAGGATGTGGTAGAAGCCGCTGCC
Organism: Acidobacteriota bacterium; assembly: GCA_003222275.1. GTDB lineage: Bacteria > Acidobacteriota > Vicinamibacteria > Fen-336 > Fen-336 > AA32. Next base: position 2,856 of record QHVJ01000547.1, read on the forward strand.
CACCTCGCCGACGACGTTTTCCTCGGGGATCTCGAGGCCGTCGATGAAGATCTCGTTGCTGTCGACGGCGGCGCGGCCGAGCTTCTCGATCTCCTGCACGG
>QHVJ01000162.1 GCA_003222275.1 Acidobacteriota bacterium
CTCCATGGCGCGGTAGATTTCCTCCCCCGGACGCCTCGTCTCGATCCGCGCGCCACCCGCGAGGTTCGCCAGGTCCGCCTGCGCCACCCCGGAAAGGAAGGCGACCTGGCCCAGTGCCTGGAGCGCCTCGGCCGGCGATCCGGCGGGAGCCTTCTTGCCGGCGGAGGTCAGGTAGCCCAGGAGGCGCGGCAGATCGGGACGGTGCGCGGCCATGATGACGCGGGACCCGCCCTGGATCACGGTGTTGCCCTCGATCACCTGGACGTCCCCGCTGGCCAGCTCGGTGGCGATGAACAGGCAGCCGCGGGGGAAGCCCTCGCGCCTTACCACGTCGGCGACGGGCCGGCCCGCGATGGGGGAGTCCGGCGCCACGCTCACGTCGAAGACGACGATGTCCCCCTTGCCCACCGGCATGAGGGCCCCGATCTCCGGATACTCGATCGAGGTGAGGAACGACTCCACGAGGATGTCGGCCTCGCTGTGGATCTTGGTCGCTCCCACCAGCCGGTACGGCACCTGGTACTGCGGGTTCAGCATGCGCGCGAGCACGCGGGGCACGCCGTAATAGCGGGCGAGAAGGCAGAAGGCGAGGTTGTCGGCGTCCCGGCCGGTCATGGCCACCGCGACGTCGGCCCGCTTGATGCTCGCCTGGTCGAGGACGTTGACGTCCGTCGCGCTTCCCGTGAAGACCACGATCCCCTGCTCGGCGTAGAGCCGCTCGGTCACCGCCCGGTCGGTGTCGATGACGACCGTCTCGTGGCCCGCAGCGACGAGCCGCGAGACGAGGTGCGTCCCCATGTGCCCGGCCCCGGCCACCACGACGTACATCGCTCAGCCCTCCTCGTCGGCGCCCAGCTCGGCCATGTCGCGGTCGATGCGGGCGATCAGGTCGGCGGCCGCCTCGTCGGAGAGGATGCCGGAAGCGGTCGCGTCCTGGATCGCGCTCTTCTCGACCGCCAGGAGGCGGTGGCGCACGTTGCGCGTCTGGCGCTCCTCTTCGGCGGAATGCGCGACGAGCAGGTCTCGCAGTTGCCGCTCGCTGCGGGCGATCGCCCCCTGGTAGGCCGCGCGCAGCCGCTGGAACAGACCGAAGTGCAGCAACCCGAGGTGCTGCAGGCGGTCGACCTCGGCCTGGCCCGCGCGCGCGGCGAGCAGCCGGCCCTGTTCCTCTTCCATCCGCAGCGTGGCCTCCGCCCGCCGTCCGATGCCCAGCGCTCGCGTCACCGCGGACAGGGTGAGGCCCTGCACGGTGAGGGTGACGAGCGCGCAGCCGAAGACGATCCCGATCAGGAGGTCGCGGCCGGGGAGGTCGGCGGGCAGCGTCAGCACGAGGGCCATGGACAGGCTGCCTTTCAGGTTCCCCCACACGAGCAGGTGCTGCCAGGGCAAGGGCACCCGCTGCTTGAAGAGGCGGAGCAGCCCGAGCCAGGGGTAGACGGTCGCGGCGCGGCCCGCGGTGAGGGCAAGGAGCCCCCAGCCCACGGGCCCGGCGGAGGCGACGAGGGAGCGGAAGTCCATCTGGAGCCCGATGAGGAGGAAGAGCACGCTGTTGACGCCGAAGGCGGCCACCTCCCAGACCGAGCGGATCGCCACCTTGCCCGTGGGCGTGAGCGATTCCCATCCCGCCCCGCGCAGCGTCAGACCGGCGGCGACCACGGCGAGCACGGGCGAGGCGTGGAGCGTCTCGGCGAGAAGCGCCGAGCCGTAGGCGGCGATCGCGGTGAGCATGATCTCCATCAGGTGGTCCTGGGTGCCCCGCACCAGGTGGGCGATGGCATAGCCGAGGCCGAACCCGCACCCCAACCCCACCGCCGTGACCCAGGCCAGGCTGGCGAGGCCGTGGGCGGCATCGAAGCGTCCGTGCTCGATCGCGGCCAGGATGGCGGTGAAAGCCACGATGGCGGTGCCGTCGTTCAGGAGGCTCTCGTTCTCCACGATGGCCGCCAGTCGAGGCGAGATCCGAACCTTGCGGAAGCTCGCGATGACGGCGATGGTGTCGGTGGCGGCCAGGGCGGAGCCGAGGAGCAGAGCGACCGGCCACTCGAGGTGGAGGCCGGCGTGCAGGATCGCTCCGGCCACGAAGACCGTGGTCAGCATCCCGGGGACGGCCAGCACCGCGACCGGGACGAGGTTCTGGCGGAGCCGGCGAAGGTCCGTGGCGAGGGTCGCTTCGTACAGGAGAATGGGCAGGAAGACCTGGAGCACGATCTCGGGCTGCAGACCGACCCTCGGTACGGCCTGGGTGGCGCCGAGCACGACCCCGGCCAGGACGAGGGCGACGTTGTAGTGGATGCGGATCCGCTTGGCCAGGAAGCCGACCGCCGCCGCGATGAGCAGCAGCAGCAACACGACCGTCAGCGTGCCGTGCAGCATTATCCGAATGCGGCGCGCTCCGCTTCGCGGTGGAAGTCACCAAGCACGCTGCTCGCCCTCCTGATCGGCAACGGGTTGGCCCTAGAATAACCCGCGTGAGCGAGACGCCCGAGCGGGTCACCTACGCGACGCTGGCCGGCGGCCAGAGCGACGAGTTCCAGCGCCGCTGGGACCTCGCCCTCGACCGGCTGCGGCCGGCGCTCGGCGGCCGGCACGGGCATCTCATCGGCGGCCAGGAGCACGGCCTCCGCGAAGCCGACGGGGACGTGTTCGAGGACCACAGCCCCATCGATCGGCGCCGACTGCTCGGCCGCTTTTCCGTGGGCACCGCGGAGGATGTCGACCACGCGGTGCGCGCGGCCCGGCGCGGCTTTGCCGCGTGGAGCGAGCGGCCCTGGCCGGAGCGGACGGCGCTCCTGCGTCGCGCGGCCGAGCTGATCGAGGAGCGCGGTTTCGACCTCTCCGCGCTCGTCGGCCTCGAGGTGGGCAAGAACCGGCTCGAGGCCATGGGCGACGTCACCGAGACCGCCGACCTCATCCGCTACTACTGCGAGCAGATGGAGCGTCACGCCGGATTCGATCGGCCCATGGCGCGTCTCTCCTCCCACGAGGAGACGCGCTCGATCCTGCGCCCCTACGGCGTGTGGGCCGTCATCAGCCCGTTCAACTTCCCGGCCGCCCTCGCCGGCGGTCCCGTCTCGGCCGCCCTCCTCGCCGGCAACACCGTGGTCCTGAAGCCGAGCCCGGAGGCCCCGCTCACCGCCCTCGCCCTCTACGCCGCGTTCCGCGAGGCGGGAGTGCCCGCCGAGGCGCTGCAACTCGTGCACGGGCCCGGGGAGCCCACGGGCGCCGCCCTCGTCGACCACCCGGGCGTGGACGGCCTGCTCTTCACCGGCTCGAAGGAGGTGGGGATGGGCATCCTGCGCCGCTTCACGCGCGACTACCCCAAGCCCTGCATCACCGAGATGGGGGGCAAGAACCCGGCCGTGGTCATGCCCTCGGCCGATCTCGATGCCGCCGCCGAGGGCATCCTGCGCTCCGCATTCGGCCTGCAAGGCCAGAAGTGCAGCGCGTGCTCCCGTGCGTACGTGCACCGCGACGTCAAGGACCGCTGGCTCGAGACCCTCGTCGAGAAGACCCGGTCCCTGGTCATCGGCGATCCCACGCGACACGGCGTGTTCCTCGGCCCCGTGATCCACGAGCGCGCCTACGACACCTTCCAGGCCGCCTCCGACACGGCCCGGCGTGACGGAAAGATCCTGACCGGCGGCGAGGTACGGCGGGAGGGCGCGCTCGCCCACGGTTACTTCGTGGCTCCCACCGTGGTCGACGCGTTGCCGCCGGACCACGACCTCTTCCGCAAGGAGCTGTTCGTGCCCCTGGTCTGCGTCGCCACCGTCGACTCGCTCGAGCAGGCGATCGAGCACGCGAACCGCACCGACTACGGCCTGACCGCCGGGCTGTTCTCGGGGGATCAGGACGAGATCGACACGTTCCTGGAGCGCATCCAGGCCGGCGTCGTCTACGTCAACCGGCGCGCGGGCGCGACCACCGGCGCCTGGCCGGGGGTTCAGCCCTTTGGCGGCTGGAAGGGCAGCGGCTCGTCCGGCAAGAGCTCGGGTGGTCTCTACTACGTGCAGCAGTTCCTGCGCGAGCAGAGCAGGACGGTCGTGCGATAGTGGAACGCGCTCCGGAGTCGCTCGTCTTCCGCCGCGCGCCGGGGCGCGAGCTGCCCACCGTCGAGAGGGGCGAGGGGGCGGTCCTCTGGGACCGCGGCGGGAAACGTTACCTCGACGGCTCCGGCGGTGCCGTCGTCGTGAACGTGGGTCACGGCCGGGCGGAGGTGGCGCAGGCCATGTCCCGCCAGGCCGCAGCCGCCGCCTATGTCCACGGCACGCAGTTCACGAGCGACGTGCTGGAGGAGTACGCCCGCCGGCTCGCGCCGCACGCGCCTGGAGACTGCCGAAGGCTCTACCTCGTCTCGGGAGGGTCGGAGGCCAACGAGACGGCGGTGAAGCTGGCCCGCGCGTACCAGGTCGCGATCGGGGCCTCATCGCGGCACAAGGTGATCGGCCGCAGCGTCTCCTACCACGGCAGCACGCTGGCCACGCTGGGGCTTTCGGGCCGGCCGACGCTGCAGGCGCCCTACGCACCCATGCTCGCCGCGCACCCGCGGGCGATGGCTCCCTTCTGCTATCACTGCCCGCTCGGTACCAGCTATCCCACCTGCGGCGTGGCGTGCGTCGAGGACCTGGAGGCAGTGATCTGCCGCGAGGGACCGGAGACCGTGGCCGCGTACATCGCGGAGCCGGTCCTGGGCGCCTCGGCGGGAGCGGCAGTGCCGCCGGCGGAATACGCGGCGCGCGCAGCGGAGATCTGCCGCCGGCATGGCGTGCTCTATGTCGACGACGAGGTCATGACGGGCTTCGGGCGCACCGGGAGGTGGTTCGGCATCGAGTGGAGCGGAGCCGCGCCCGACATCGTCACCTGCGGCAAGGGGATGAGCGGCGGCTACATGCCCGTGGGCGGCGTTCTGGCCAGCGAGCGGGTCGTGGCCGCGGTCGCGCGCGCCGGCGGCTTCGTCCACGGCTACACCTTCTCCCACCACCCGGTCACTGCCGCGGCCTGTCTGGCCGTCCTCGACATCCTCGAGCGCGAGGATCTCGTGGAGCGCTCACGCCGGCTGGGGGAGGCGGCGCTCCTCCGGATGGGGGCGTTACGCCGGCATCCCCACGTCGGGGACGTGCGAGGACGCGGCCTGATGCTCGGGCTGGAGCTGGTGGCCGACAAGGACGCGCGCCGGCCCTTCTCCCGCGCGGAGAAGCGGGCGGAGGCACTCGCGGCCGCATGCTTCGAGGGCGGCCTCGTCACCTATCCGAGCGCCGGCGCCGCCACGGGGACCGACGGCGACGTGGTCATGCTGGCGCCGCCCTTCGTGGTCACCGAACCGCAGCTCGCCGAGATGGTGGACGTGCTCGACCGCAGTCTTTACGCCCTCGGGTTGTAGGAGGTCCATGCCCAAGGACTACCCTCGCATCAGCACGCCCCCTCCCGGCCCCCGTGCCCGCGCCGTCATCGAGCGCGACGGCCGCGTGATGTCGCAGAACCACCGCAAGGACTACCCGCTGGTGGTGGAGCGGGCCCGCGGGCCGATGGTGGAAGACGCCGACGGCAACCGTTACCTCGACTTCGCGGCGGGGATCGCGGTGGTGGCGACGGGCCACTGCCATCCGGACGTCGTGGCCGCGATCCGGGCCCAGTCGGAGCGGTTCCTCCACGCGTGTGCCACCGACTTCTACTACGAGAACGTCGTGGCGCTGGCCGAGGGCCTGGCGCGGAAGGCACCGGGGCCCGGTCCGTGGCGCGTGTTCTTCGCCAACTCCGGAGCCGAGGTCGTGGAGGCGGCGATCAAGCTGGCGCGGCTGCGCACGGGCCGGCAGAAGATCGTCGCGTTCTACGGCGGCTTCCACGGCCGGACCTATGGCGCGCTCACGCTCACGGCGAGCAAGCCGGTGCAGCGCCGCGGCTACGCGCCGCTCCTGCCGGAGGTCGTCCACACCCACTACGCGTACTGCTATCGGTGTCCGGTGAACCGCGACCCCCGCACCTGCCGCGTCCAGTGCCTCGACCTGCTCACGGAGACGATGTTCGGGACCACCCTCGATCCGTCGGAGGTGGCGGCGGTCATCGTCGAGCCCGTGCAGGGCGAGGGAGGGTACGTCGTCCCGCACCCCGAGTTCCTGCCGCGCCTGCGCGAGATCACGCGGCGCCACGGGATCCTGCTCATCGCGGACGAGGTCCAGTGCGGCATGGGCCGCACGGGGCGATTCTTCGCGAGCGAGCACTTCGGCCTCGAGCCGGACATGGTGACGCTGGCCAAGGGCATCGCCTCCGGCATGCCCCTCGGCGCGCTCCTCGCCCGCGACGACGTGATGCAGTGGACGAGCGGTGCCCACGGCTCGACCTTCGGCGGCAACCCCGTCTCGGCGGCAGCGGCGCTGGCCACCCTCAAGCTGCTCGAGGGGGGGCTCGTCGACAACGCGGCCCGCGTCGGGGAAAAGCTCATCGGCCAGCTGCGGGCCCGGCTGTCCGCCCGCACGTCGGTCGGGGACGTCCGCGGCCTGGGGCTGATGATCGGCGTGGAGATCGTGCGCGACCGCTTCGGCCGCGAGCCGGATCCCGAGCGACGCGAGCGGATCCTCGAGGAGGCGTTCCGGCGCGGGCTGCTCCTCCTGGGCTGCGGGAAGAGCACGATCCGCCTCGCGCCGTCGCTCGTCGTGGACGACGAGGACGCGGCCACGGCGGCCACGATCCTCGACGAGTCCATCGCCGCCGCCGAATCCGCCCGCTAGCCTTCGGGCGCTCCGCGCTGGCGGACGTTGCCCGGCGACGTGCGCTTCAGCAGGTCCAGCAGCGCGACCTTGTCGGGCAGGGCGATGCGGGTGATGCGGATACCCAGGCCCTGGGGCAGATCGGGCGCGCGCGGCGCCGCGGGGTCGTTCGTCCAGCTCACCTGGCCGAGGAGCCGGAAGGGGGCGCGCTCCGGAAGCCTCAGCATGATCTCCACGTGCTGGCCCGGCGTCAGCAAGAGGTCGGTGATCGCGAACAGGCCGCTGATGCTGAGGTTGGCCACCTTCAGCTCCCGGCCGTCGAGCTCGCAGACGACACCGTCGATGATGAACCGGTCGGTGGCCTTCATCGCGCCGGCGGATAGCGCTCCTCGACCCACGCCCGCACCGCGCTCTCGACCTCGGCTTCCTCGGCGCCCGACAGCGTGGCCGCCGGCCCCGGCTCCCGCCGGTCCGTGGGGATGACGTACAGCGCGGCCTGGAACCGGCCACCCTCGCGGTAGAGGTAGGCGTGCACGTCCGTTCCCGCGCGGTGGAACTTGAGGAGGCGGCCGGTCTTCATCGCGGCGACTCTACGTGACGGCGCCGGACGGGGCGGCGATGCTCGTCACCGGTCCGCGGAAGCACCGACGGGAGCGAGGAAAAGCGAGGGTACTCCCCACCGCGAGCCCGTCGCGACGGGGGGCCGTGCGATCGCGATGAAGAACGCCCCGGCGATGAGCTGGTAGCCGGCGTCGTTGGGATGGACGTGATCGAAGAAGAGGGACGGAAGATTCCCGGCCTTCGTGAACGCGCCGTACGAATCGGCCAGCGCGGCCCCCTCCTGGCGAGCCATCGCCTTGATGAGCTCATTCATGCCCGCCACCCACTCGTTGCGCTCGGGCGGGTTGAATGACGGGTTGGACGGGATGATGGTCGAGATCACGGGCATCGTGTGAGCGGCCTTCGCCACCTGGATCATGAAGCGCAAGTTGTCGATGGTGGGACACGGTGATGCCAGCGTACAGGGGCTCTTGTTCTTGTTCCAGTCGTTGGTGCCGTAGAGGATGAGCAGGTAGGCGGTATGGTTGCGGCGCAGACTCGCCTCGATGCGATCCGCGCCCTGCTCGCTCTTGCTGCCCGATATCCCGTCACCGATCACGCGGTGGCGCCCGCCCATGTTCTGGGCCAGCAGCTCCTCGACGACGCTGCGATACCCGTCCGTGCTGTGCGAACCTTCGCCGACGGTGATGCTGTCGCCGAAGGCAAGGTACGTGTTGGGGGGATTGTCCCCGATGGGCAGCGTGACGGGCACGTCGGCTTCCGCCCCGGCGGCCTGGGGAACGGTGATCGGCGGCAAGGTGGCGGGCGCGTAGAAGGGAGGCATCGAGGGCATCTTCAGCGACACCGCGTAGCTTCCCGCCGGGACGCCGCTCACGACCGCCCGCCCGGTGAGCTTCTCCGACCGGCCGACGTGCCCGGAGACGTCCACGTCGACCTCGGGCAGGCGCACGGCCTCCGTCGCGTCGAGGACGCCGTTGCCGTTCTCGTCGTAGAACACGACCGCCGTCACCGGGTAGGTCTGGACGGGAGGGCCGGGCGAGGTGGGGGAACCGCCGCCGCAGCCGGGCAGGCCCGCGGCGGTGATCAGGATGAAGAGCCGAAGCCGGGCGCGCACGGGGCCGCAAGGTACCACAAGCCGCCGCCCGATGGGTGAGTCGGCAGCAATCCCTGGCCCACGTTGCGGTCCCGACGTATACTGTCGCCTTCCGGGCACAAGACATGAGCGACCAACCGGTTCCGCCACGAACGAACCGCCGCCTCGCCTCGCGGACGGCTTGCCGCCTGACGGTCCGTTACCGCATGGGGAAGGACTGGCGTGGCGCCACCGCCATGGACCTCTCGACGCGCGGCTGTCGGCTGCGGGTGGGAGAAGACCTGGACCGCGGCGGGACGGTGACCGTCGCCTTCGAAGGGGAAGGCGCGCCCGCCTTCGAGGTCACCGGCCAGGTCATCTGGTGCCGCCGCGAGGGGCTCTCCTACCAGGCCGGGATCCATTTCGCCACCGCGCCCGACGCCCTCGAAGCGATCCTCACCGCCATTCCCTGAATCGCTTCCCGGCTCCGCTCCGTCGGACCCTCGGATAACATGACCCAATGCAATACCGCACGCGGGCCAAGGTGGGCCCCCGGCTCAGCCTGCTACCGACCCTGATCATGATCGTGCTCGCGCTCGTCGTGGCGGGGGCGATCTTCGTCGGTTTCCGGGTGCTCTTCGCCCCTCGCCCGCGGATCTCGCTCGGCGCCCCCTTCGATCTCGTCGGGCGCAACCGTCCGCTGGTCGTCGAGGTGAAGGACCGGACGGGGCTGAAGTCGCTGCGCGCCACCGTCACCCAGGGGGACAAGGAGCAGGTGATCGTGGACGAGACCTACGACCCGCCGCGGAACGAGGCGCAGATCAAGTGGTCCCCGGCCCAGGACCCCAAGATCCGCCTCCGGGACGGGCCCGGGAAGCTGACGGTCACCGCGCGCAACGTCTCGTGGGGAGGGTTCTTCAAGGGCCGTGCCTCGACCTTCAGCAAGAGCTTCACCGCTCGCCTGGTGCCGCCCCGGATCGAGGTGCTCACGCGCCAGCACTACGTGAACCAGGGCGGCTGCGACATGGTCGTGTACAGGGTCACGCCCGCCGAGACGGAGAGCGGCGTCGTGGTGGGATCGGCCTTCTTCAAGGGCTTCCCGCTTCCCGGCGCCGCCGATCCCGCCGTCCGGTTCGCCATCTTCGCGCTGCCCTACGACGTCGATCCCGCCACGCCCATCCGCGTGCGGGCGCGGGACGAGGCCGAGAACGAGAGCCTGGTCGGCTTCTGGGTGAAGGTGTTTCCCCGGACCTTCCGCACCCGGGAGATCGAGGTCGACGACGCCTTCCTCAACAAGGTGGTGCCGGAGATCATGAGCCAGACGCCCTCGCTCACCGACCAGGGGGACCTGCTGAAGAACTTCCTGGCCATCAACCGCGACCTGCGCAAGGCCAACAACCAGGCGATCGCGGACCTGGCGGCGAAGTCGAGGGCCGAGTTCCTCTGGAAAGAGCCCTTCCTGCAGCTCAGCAACTCGCAGGTCGAGGCGGCCTTCGCCGATCACCGCATCTACAAGTACCACGGCAAGGAGATCGACCGGCAGGACCACCTCGGCTACGACCTCGCCACCGTCGCCCGGGCTCCGGTGGCGGCCTCCAACGACGGCGTCACGATCATGGCCCAGTTCTTCGGCATCTATGGCAACACGATCGTCGTCGACCACGGCTACGGCCTGCTGTCGCTCTACGGCCACCTGAGCGCCTTCAACATCAAGGAGGAGGACCGGGTCAAGCGCGCGCAGACGATCGCGCAATCCGGCGAGACCGGCCTCGCCGGGGGCGACCACCTGCACTTCAGCATGATCCTGCACGGAACGCAGGTCGACGCGCGCGAGTGGTGGGATCCGCACTGGATCCACGACCGCATCCAGGCCAAGCTCGAGGAGTTCGGGCCTGCTCAACAGAAGAGCGCAGAGGCCGCAGGGAATCCGCAGAGGCCGCAGAGGACAGGGAAGGCCAGGCGCTAGGCGACAACCACTCTAAACGCGGAGGGCGCGGAGAACGAATGAAGAGAGCGCGGAAACAATGCATGAAGTCTCCGCGTCCTCTCCGTTTCCCTCCGCGTCCTCCGCGTTGAAAAGCCGGCGCTAGCGCCGGGTCTTCGCGCGCAGCGTGGCCAGGGCCTTCGCGAAGTCGGGCGGCAGCGGGCTCTCCACCCCGAGGCTCTGGCCCGTGCCCGGATGCGCGAAGCCGAGCCGCCGCGCGTGCAGCATCTGCCGGCCTGCGGACACCAGGCGCGGGGCGTCCTTGCCGTAGAGACGGTCGCCCAGGACCGGCAACCCGACGTGCGCGAGGTGGACGCGGATCTGGTGCTGCCGGCCCGTCTCCAGCTCCACTTCCAGCAGCGCGGCGGCGGGGAAGCGTTCGACGACGCGCCAGCGCGTGAGCGCCGGACGCGCGGGCTCACCGGTCCGGGCCACCCCGCGACGGCCTCCCTCGTACTCGTCGCGCAGGGCCAGGTCCACCTCTCCGCGCTCGCCCCGCGGAGCGCCGGCTACGAGAGCCAGATAGCGGCGTTCGATGCGGTGGTGGCGGAAGAGCGCGCGCAGGGCGTCGCGGGTCTCGGGATCGAGGGCGAAGGCGAGCGCGCCCGACGTGTCGCGGTCGAGGCGGTGCACGAGGCCGACGTACGGCTGGCGCGGCCGCAGGTGCCGGACGTAGTCACGTACCCGTGCGAGCACGGTGTCTTCTTCGGTTGCCTCCGGTGAGGACGGCACCGAGAGCAGCCCGGCCGGCTTGTCGACGACGAGGATCTGCGCGTCCTCGTACAGCAGGGGCAGGGACGAGCGGGCCCGGCGCCGCGCCGGCCGGTTGGGATTCCACTCGATCTGCTCCGGGCCGGCGACCGAGCGCCCCGCGTCGAGCGAGGTCGCGCCGTCCACCGTGACCTGGCCCTTCTCGATCACCTCGCGCGCCTTGCGCCGGGAAAGCGCGGGATGGGCGCGTATGAGGGCGACGTCCAGACGCATCACAACGCGTCGACGAAGGCGAAGGTCTCGCGCAGGAACTCGTCCTGCATCTCCAGGCAGGCGCAGTGGCTGGCCCGCGGGCCGCGGAAGAGGTGGAAGCGGGCGCCGGGGATGAGGCCGGCCGCCTCGCGCCCGTAATCGGGCCGGACCTGGATGTCGTTCTCGCCCGTCGCTACGAGCGTGGGCGCCTTGACCCGGCCGAGGCGCGGGGTCGCGTCGTGGGTCTTGTCGGCGTGGAGATGGCCGAGGACGCCTTCCCGGCTCGGGGGATGCGGGTTCCCGTCGAAGAAGCCGCGCTCGAGCGCCCGGCACGCCTCCTCGTCGGCCAAGAAGTCGCGGGAGAGGATGCACGGCAGGGCCAGGCGCAGGAAGCCTCGCAGGTCGCCGAGGCGTGTGGGGTACTCCATGATCTCCATCATCTCCACGAACCAGCGGTCGCTGCGCGCCCACGCGCCGTGGAGGTGCAGGCTGCGGACGAGATCGGGGCGGGCGGCTCCCAGCTCCATCGCCACCGCCGAGCCCAGCGACAGCCCGGCCACGTGGGCGGGACCGAAACCGAGGCCGTCGAGCAGCCCCGCGGCGTCCTCGGCCATGACCCGCATCGTGCAGGTCGAGGGGGCGGCCGGCCGCGTCGTCGCGCCCGTCCCCCGCGGATCGGGCACGATCACGCGGAAACGGGCGGCGAGCGCCGGAAGGTGATGCGTCCAGAGCGTGTGGTCGCTTCCGGTGCCGCCGAGGAACAGGAACGGATCGCCCTTCTCCCCGTGGACCTCGAAGTACATCCGGATGCCGGTCGGTAGATCGAGGAAGGGCATGGCCGGAGTCTAGCCGAAAGACAAGCAGCCACCGCCACGAGCGGAGCGCGATTCACTCGCGCGCAGCGAGGGGGGTCTGGGGGGTGCGCCGCTAGCACCCCCCAGCTCAACGATGACCGGAGCGGGATTGCTGCGCGCCTCCACTTCGTAGAGGCGCGCCAGCGGGTCCTCGCTACGCTCGGACCACACTCCGGCTCAACGAGGAGTCGTTATCTTCCGGATCGCTTCCTCGGCCGCGGGCCGGACGAGATCGACGCGGCTCGCTTCGTTGAGCGCCGGCAAGGCCTCGCGCGCGCCGGGTCCGATGCTGCCGAGGGCGATGGCCGCCCGTTGCCGGACCAGCCCCTCGCGATCCTTCAGCGCTCGCACGAGGGCGGGGACGGCCGGTGCCGCGTCCGGGCCGATCGACTCGAGCGCCATCGCGACGGAAGCGCGCATCTCCGGACCGGGGTCCGAGAGCGCCTCCGCGAGAGCGGGCACCGCCGCCCGGGCCTTGGCGCCCATGCCGAACAGCGTGGAGGCGGCCGTGGCGCGATACTGGGGGTCTTCGCTCTTCAGCATCTCGACGAGCCCGGGCACCGCGGGCTCCCCGACGGGAATGATGGCGAGGCTGGCCTTGCCTCGGGCCTCGGGATCGGCGCTCTTCAGTTGGGACACGAGGGCGGCCACGTCGGGGCCCGCTGGCGCGCGATTGCAGGCCATCGAGGCGGCGACGCTCGCCACGAGCGTCGCCCCGATTGCTGACCTCACGCCTCGAACCGTACGCGTTCTAGATGCGGTCGTCAATGTCGAGGGGCGAGGTCCCGGTTCACTCATTGTGAGAGCCAGCTCGAGAACACCACCGCCAGGTTCTTCCGGCCTCCCCGGGAAGCGGGGCTGCGACGGACCGTCAGCTTGAGGACGACCGGATCCGGAACGTTTGCGAAGTACGTGTAGGTCTGGTCGACGACCACGGCCGAGGGGACCGCCTGCGCGGTCGTGGCGTTCCCCACGCTCATGTCATAGCCGTCGCCTCCCGGCCGTAGGCTCAAGCTCTGGACCTGGCTCCCGCCCCGGATGTACTCGACGACCGAGAAGTGCCCGAACGTGACGTTGCCCGCGCACTGCGTCAGGTCCACGAGGGTCACGTGCTCCTGGCCCGGATCGAGGGAGAGGTCTTCGTGGCCACAGAGCTGGCACCCGATCGCGCCCGTGGGATAGGCGGCGCAGAAGTCATAGGTGCCCCCGGCGGTGACGCTGTGCATATCGACCAGATGGGACGCCCCTCCGTTGCTCGGTGAAGAAGCAAGGACCGCGTATCGGTTGCTGGCGGCCCGGTCGGGCAGCTCGGAGGGCGACGCGACGTCGAATCCACAGGCGGCGTGCTGCACCGCGACCGCCACGCCGAGCGCGAGGCTCAAATAGCTGGCAAACCGTGTCATTCGCTGGCTCCTGCAAGTGGGCTCACCGGCGAGGTCTCTGGACGCTGCCCGTGGGACCTTCGTCCCGACTGCGGCATCGCCGTGCACGCGCACCGGTGGCCCGCGCCGACTGTCTTTGGGTCCGCCGCCTCGCTGCACGTCCCGGGGAACACGTGGGACGGAACGATCAGCCCTCAGTTCTGCCGGATGGGCTCCTCAATGAGGATCAAATCTGAGGGAAAGCCTACGCGCAAGAGTGGACCGAGTCGGTGCGCGTTCATACGTACGACGGGAACGGTGACATCGGTCACCCGCGGCCACGACTCGCCACCCCAAGTCCGGACGGATGCTAGGGCGTTTGCCTTAGCGATGCGTCGGTGGATCAGACTCCAGCAAAGGACAGGCGCAATCGGCGAAGGCCGTGGCCGTCGCAATCGAAAAAAGAGCCCGCGACCATCGTGAAATGATCGCGGGCTCTCCGGCGGGTCCGGTCGAGGCCGGCTACCCGCCGCCTGGAGTTGCCGCCGCTACGGGCAGAGCGGACAGGTCGCCGTGTGCATGTCCGTCAGGGTCGACCCCCCTGGCCGGGGCGTTGCGTGGGCCGTCACCGTGTCGCTGAAGATCGCGGACGACGGGTCGCTGCCGTTGACGCCGCTCGGGAAGTAGGAGCCGCTGTACGGCGCGCACGTGTGCGGGGCGAGCGACGCAAGGCTGAGGACCAGCTGATCGTCGGCCGGATTGCCGGGCGTTCCGCTGTCATCCCTCACCGTGACGTTGTCCAGGATGACGTCACCGTCGTTGCAGACCTGCCCCGAGATGTCGACCCGGACGACGACCTGGTTGTTGTCGACCACCACCTGGACCCGGCAGCTCTTCTCGACGTGCATGAGCGGGTTGATCGGGACCGGCGGGCACTGGGCGGGGTCCGACACGTCGGTCACGTCGACCGGGCCGCCGGGACTCGTCGATGCCGTCACGCTCGCGCGGTTGGTGGCCGGGTTCTGCGTCGACTGGAACTCACCGCTGAACGTGGTGCTGGCGTGGGGGGCCAGCGTGCCCAGGCTGATCGTCTGGTCGTCGGCCGGTACGCCCGGGGTCCCCGCATCGTCGACGACGACCACGTTGTAGAGCGTGCCGAAACCGGTGTTGGTGACGGTGCCGTTATAGCTGTAGATGAACGCCGTCTGGTCGGCGTTGAACCGCGACGACGGGCAGGTCTTCGTGATCTCGACGCCGCACACCGGGAAGGCCCCCACCACGAAGTCCTTGAGCACGGCGGTCGTGGACGTCGAGGAGCGGGTTTCCGCCAAGAAGCTCGAGAAGCACGGCGGCGTCGAGCCGTTGAAGACCGCGGTGATGTTGATGCCGCCCTCGAAGAAGCTGAACTGGGGGAACGTGCCCGGCGCTCCGGACTTCGGCGTGTACGGCCACGGCGCCGCCGTCGGCAGCGCGTTGCTGATCGCGCACGCTTCGTCTCCGGTCAGGGTCGGCCCGCACCTCGCCGCGTCCTCGTTCAGGACGAGCTGCATGGTGCCGCCCTTCTGGTCGCCGCCGGAGCCCACCCATTCCAGCACCTGGATCGTGGTGACGGCGCCGCCGTTCGAGAAGTTCGCGAGCACCAGGAGGTCGCCGACCTGGTGGACGCCGTTGAACGAGCCGTTCGGGTTGACCGTGATGTTCTGCTGGAAGAACCAGAACCCCAGCTGGGCGTCGCCGTCGTTGGCGAAGCGGTCCGCGCCGAAGTAGATCAGCAGTTGCCCGTTGTTGGTGTAGGCGGCCGCGTACGCGTTGGTGATGTTGTCCTTGTCCGGCAGCCCGCCCGTGTTGTCCTTCCAGGCCCATGACGAGATGTCGATGGGGTCCTTCGAGCCGCCACCCGTGAAGATCGTGGCGTTCCCCGGGTCGGCCAGGACGCCGGTCCGTGCGATGGAGGACCCGCCCCCCCCCAGGTTGACGGTGTCCCAATCGTCGCCGAGGACCGCCGGGTCATTGACGGCGTCCCCTTCCAGCTCGAAGACGCCGATGTCGTGAACGGCCAGGGCGACCTGTTGGGCGAGGACCAGCCCGCCGGCGACGATCGCCAGCGCGCCCGCCAGGCGCAACACGTTCATGGCCTTGCTGCTACAGTGCCGCCGAGATTTTTTTTGTTGCGAAGCGCCGGGCCGAACCTTCATGTCCATCCGTCTCTCCTTTTCCACTCGTGCTCACCGCGGAAGGGATGGGCCGTGTAGAGTGATTTAATTCACTCTGCTGCCGGACACCCAAGGCCAGTCAATTGGCGAGATGGCTAATTCGGTGGCCGCAGCGGCCGGGAAGTAATGCGTTAGTCGTACGACTATCGACGGATGACGGCGTGGGAAATGGAGATGGTCAGGCCGGAGGCCGCAGCTTGCGCCTCCCGGGAAGCCCGCCGTCGGCAGGAATGATGCCGTGATAGGCGGCGGCCAGCTCGGCGCGGCCGCGCAGCCCGAGCTTCTGGAAGATATGGGTGAGATGGGCCTTGACCGTGGCCTGGCTGATGGCCAGGCGGTCAGCCAGCTCCTTGTTGCTGAGGCCGGCGGCGGCGTGCCGGAAGATCTCGCTCTCCCGTTCGCTCAGTCGCTCGACGATGGATTCGCCGGCGAGCCGGGTGGTCGCCTCGGGAACACGGGCCATCCACTCCGCCATCAGGTGCCGGCGAGCCCAGATCTGGCCCTCGTGCACGACGCGGACGGCCTTGACCAGATCCTCCGGCCGGGCGCTCTTGGCCAGAATGCCCCGCGCGCCCGCGACCAGCGCGCCCATGCCCCAGTCGTCCCCCTCATCGGCGGCGACGAGGACGATCGCCGGCCCTCCCTCGCGCTTGAGCGCCGCGC
>QHVJ01000548.1 GCA_003222275.1 Acidobacteriota bacterium
CTCAAGCTCTTCCCGCTGGTGCTGGTGCTTTTCCTCGCCGCGCGGCGCGAGTGGAGGGCGGTGGCCTGGACGGCGGGCGGGCTCGTCGCTCTCGACGCGCTGGCGGTGGCCGTGATGGGATGGCACGAGCACGTCGTCTATGCGACGCAGGTGCTCCCTTTCATCGGGGGCGGCACCGGTTGGGTCGAGAACCAGACCGTCAACGGCTTCCTTTGCCGGCTCCTTGCGGGGGCCCGCCTTCCGGCGCCGGTCCACGAGCGCATGATCGACCTGCTGACGTGGGCGGGCTTCGCCCTCGTCGCCGGCGTGTCGACGCTCGTGGCCTCCCGGCGCGCCGAGCGTGGCTCGAGCGCGGCCGCACTTTCCTTCGGCGTCTTTCTCGTCGTGATGGTGCTGGTGGTGCCCGCCGCGTGGATCCACTACGAGACGGTCACGATCCTCACGTTCCTCCTCCTCGCCTGGAGCGCGGCCGAGCGGCCGCTTTCCGCCGGCCTGGCCTTCGCGGTGTCGCTTGCCTTCGGCCTCATCGCCTACGGCAACCAGTGGACCTTCTACGACGGCTCGCCGCGCCCCGGCCTGACGGCGCTCTGGCTGTCGCGGGAGCTCTACGGGCTCGTGCTGCTGTGGGTGGCCGCGCTGCGGGCGGCTCAGCGGCTCGTCTTCACCTCGGTCCACGCGCGGTCGTAGAGCAGCGTGGCCTCGCCGACGTCCTGGATCGTTTCGGTGCGGTCGAGGACGCCCTCCGGCGGGAAGATCGCCGGGCTGCGCCGGATCGATTCGGGCAGCAGCGGCATCGCCGCGCGGTTCGTCGTCGAGTAGCGCATCGTCCGGCAGATCTCGGCCGCGATGTCCGCCTCCAGCGTGAAGTCGATGAAGGCGTGGGCCAGCTCGGGATGCGGCGCGCCGGCGGGGATGGCCAGGCTGTCGATGAACATGCCCGACCCTTCGCGGGGAACGACGTAGTCGAGGTCGGGATCGGCCTCGATCGCCTTGGCGAACTGGCCATTCCAGCCCTGGGCCAGCCACACGTCGCGGGACAGGAGGATGTCCTCGAAGTTCGACGAGTTGTACGCGCGCACCAGCGGCTTCTGCTGGACGAGGAGCTGCTGGGCGACCCGGATCGACGCGGGGTCGGTGGCGTTGTAGCTGCCGCCCTTCCACTTGAGCGCCGCCCCCAGCGCCTCCCGCCCGTCGTCGAGCATCAGGATGCGTCCCTTGAAGCGCGGGTCCCACAGGGCGCCCCACGAGTCCACCTTTCCTGCCTTCGACTTGACGTAGCCGATCCCCGTGGTGCCCCACACGTACGGCACCGAGAAGCGGTTGCCGCGGTCGAAGTCGCGGTCGAGGAAGCGCGGGTCGGTGTTCTCGAGATGGGGCAGCGCGGAGCGGTCGAGCGCTTGCAGCAGGCCCTGGCGCTGGAGGATCTGGATGACGTAGTTCGAGGGGCAGACCACGTCGTAGCCCGCGTTGCCCGCCTGCACCTTGGCCAGGATGGCCTCGTTGCTGTCGTAGAGGTCCACGTTGACGCGGGCGCGCTGGCGCTGCTCGAACTTGCGGATCGTCTCCGGGGCGATGTAGTTCGACCAGATGTAGAGGTTGAGGACGCGCTCGTCGGAGGCCGCCGACCCTCGGCCCAACGCGAAGGGAGCGACGAGCAGCCCGAGCGCGACCGCGACGGGCACCGCCGTGGCCCACCCCCGCCGCCCCCCCTCGAGCCGCGAGGCCGTCCACAGCAGCAGGCTCGTGGCCACGAGAAGCAGGGTGGAGACGGCGTTGATCTCCGGCGAGACCCCGCTCTTCACCATCGAGTAGATCTGTATCGGCAGCGTCGTCGAGCCCACGCCGGCCACGAAGGACGTGATGACGTAGTCGTCGATCGAGAGCGAGAACACGAGCAATGCCGCCGCGAGCACGCCGGGGGCGATGAGGGGCAGCGTGACGCGGAAGAACGTCTGCACGGGAGTGGCCCCCAGGTCGGCGGCCGCCTCCTCCAGGCTCCGGTCGAAGCCGGCCAGCCGGGACCGCACGACCACGACGGCGTAGGAGACGCAGAAGCCGACGTGGGCGAGGAGCACGGTGGCGAATCCGAGGCGCAGGCGGAGGCCCGCGAAGAGCAGGAGCAGCGACGACGCCATCACGATCTCGGGCACGACGATCGGGAGCGTGACCAGGCCGTCGAGGGCTTCCTGGCGCCGAAAGCGGTGCCGGTGGAACGCCACCGCCGCCGCCGTCCCGATGGCGGTCGCGAGCGCGGTCGCGGTGAAGGCGACCTTGAGGCTGTTTCGCAGCGCGGCGAGGATCTGCGGATTCCGCGCCGCGCGCGCGTACCAGTCGAGGGTGAAGCCCGTCCACTCCGCGCTGAGCCGGCCGGCGTTGAAGGAGAAGGCCACCAGCACGAGGATCGGCGCGTAGAGGAAAAGGTACACGAGCCCGCTGACCGCGGCGAGCCCGCTCGGGCGCGGTCTCATGCAGGGCGGCTCTCCCGGAGCGGCCGGCGAAAGACGACGAGCAGCCCGAGGACGACGAGCGAGAGCAGGAAGGAGAGGGCGGCTCCGAAGGGAGCGTCGCGAACGAACGTGAACTGGCTCTGGATCAGGTTGCCCATGTATACGGTGCGCGCGCCGCCCAGCAGATCGGGCGCGAGGTAGGCCCCCAGCGAGGGGATGAAGACCAGGACCGAGCCGGCCACGATCCCGGGCCGGCTGAGCGGCAGCGTGACGCGCCACAGGACGCGGCCGGGTCCCGCGCCGAGGTCGGCCGCGGCCTCCAGGAGCGACCGGTCGAGCTTCTCGAGGGAGGCGTAGAGGGGGAGGATCATGAACGGCAGCTCGCCGTACACCTGGCCGAGGAGGACGGCGGCGTCGGTATAAAGAAGGTTGAGCGGGCCGAGGCCGGCCAGGCCCAGGGCCGTGTTCACCAGGCCCTCGGTGCGGAGCATGAAGATCCAGGCGTACATGCGCACGAGGAAGCTCGTCCAGAAGGGAAGGATGACGAGCACGAGGAGCGCGCTCCGCGCCCGCACCGGCGCCTTCCGGCCGAGCCAATAGGCCACGGGATACGCGAGGAGGAGGCACAGCAGCGTCGTGGCCAGGGCGAGGCCCACGCTGCGGGCCAGGATCGCGAGGTAGAGCGGCTCCAGGGCCCGGCGATAGTTGTCGAGGCTCCACTCGTGGACCACACCGCCGTAGAAGGACCGCCGCCCGAGCGACGACTCGAACATGAGGGCTTGCGGCGCGACGAACAGCGCGGCCAGCGCGAGCAGGCAGGGCAGCGCGAGCAGGACGGCCGCGCGGCGCGTCGTCATCGACCTTCTGCCTCCGGGTCCTCGAGGCGAAGCACGGCGTCGGGGGGAAAGGACACGGTGACCGGCTCCCCGCGCCGGCGCGCGCGCGCGACCGCGGCCGACTCCGCCACCGTGACCGTCTCCTCCCCCACGCGCACCCGCCAGTCGGTGCGGTCCCCCAGGTAGATCTCGTCCTCGAGCGTTCCCTCCAGGAGGTTGCCGTCGGCGCCATCCAAGCGCATCCGCTCCGGCCGCACCCCGACCCACACCACGGCCCCCGCCCGGTAGCCGCCGTCGTCGGAGGCCTCGAACGCCAGGCCGCCCGGCGTTCGCAGCGCGGCCCGCCCGGAGGAGATCGAGACGACGGTGGCCTGGAGGAGATTGCGCACGGCAAGGAAGTCGGCCACGAAGCGCGTGCGGGGCCGGCCGTAGAGCGCCTCGGGCGCGCCCACCTGCTCGACGCGCCCGCGGTTCATCACCGCGATGCGGTCGCTCATGACGAGGGCCTCCTCCTGGTCATGGGTCACGAACACGAACGTGATGCCGAGGCGCTCCTGGAGGTTCTTCACCTCCACCCGCATCTCCTGCCGGAGCTTCAGGTCGAGGGCCGCCATCGGCTCGTCGAGCAGCAGCACCTCCGGCTCGAGCACCACCGCGCGCGCCAGGGCCACGCGCTGCTGTTGGCCGCCGGAGAGCTGGGACGGCCGTCGGTCGCCGAGCCCGCCGAGGCGCACCATCTCCAGCGCCTTCTCGAC
>QHVJ01000163.1 GCA_003222275.1 Acidobacteriota bacterium
ACCGCTTGCTGGACGATGCGCACGGCCAGCCGGGCCCCCTTGATGAGGCCGAGGTGATAGCCCCCCAGGCCCATCGCCGTCACTTCGACCCCGGTGCGCCCGAGTATGCGGCGAGGTATGTCTCCGGCCCGGCGCGGCGGCGGTTTCGCGGATGCCATGAAGTTCCTCCGGTTGCCCTCAGCAACACTAGCACGCCGCGAGAACACCGTGAGGGAACAGAATCGGGCCCTCACGCGATAGAGTATCAGGGGCGAGCCGCGCTCGGCGGCGCTCGCCAGGGAGGCCACCGTGTCGAGGAGGATCGGGGCGTTGTCGGTGGTGCTGGCGGTGGCGGGCCTGGTCGCCGCGGCGGAGGCGCGAGCCGCGAAGCCGGTGCTCGCTCGGGCCACCTTCGCGGGCGGCTGCTTCTGGTGCATGGAGCCACCCTTCGAGAAGATCCCCGGGGTCGCGTCGGTCACCTCGGGCTACACCGGGGGCCAGAAGTTGAACCCCTCCTACGAGGAGGTCTCGGCGGGCGGGACCGGCCACGCGGAATCGGTCGAGATCGCCTACGACCCGGCCAAGGTGACCTACCCGCAGCTGCTCGACGTGTTCTGGCACAACGTCGATCCTCTCCAGGGCGACGGGCAGTTCTGCGACCACGGCCACCAGTACCGGACGGCGATCTTCTACCACGACGCGGAGCAGAAGAAGCTCGCCGAAGAGTCGAAGGACAAGGTCCAGGCTCGGCTGGGCAAGCCGGTCGTGACCGAGATCGTCGCCGCGTCGCGGTTCTACCCGGCCGAGGAGTACCACCAGGACTTCTACAAGAAGAGCCCGGTCCGGTACTACACGTACCGGGCCGGGTGCGGACGCGACCGCCGGCTCAAGGAGCTCTGGGGCGCGGAAGCGGGTGGGCACTAGGGCGAGCGCCGTTCCAGGCGCGCGGACTCAGGGCGGGGGCGTGGGTGCGGCCGGAGCAGCGGGCATCTCGGGCCGGTGCCGCTTCATGTTCCGGCTCGCCTGCTCCATGCCCCGGCGCGCGGTCCGGTTCTTGGGGTCGAGCATGAGGGCGGCGCCGAAGATGCCCAGGGCCTCCTCCGGCCGGTCGCCCTTGAGCGCCTGTTGACCCTTGTCGAGAAGCTCGGCGAGGGCCTTCGCCTCCGGCGAACCGGGTGCGGGGGGATGGATGAAGGGAATGCCGCTCAGGTCGGGCCATCCCGGTGGCGGTGGGCCTTCATGGCCCTCGACCACCTTCAGGCGGTTGTTCACCTTGTCCACCCCGGGCACGGTTTCCGCCAACGCCTGCGCAACCTGCGAAACCAGTGGCGCGCTGACTCCTCCCGACAGGGTCACGGTCCCGTCGTCGGCGTTGACCTCGATCTCCTCCTCTTTGGTGAGCTTCGAGCTGGTCAGCACCTTTTCGACGCTCGCCTGAAGTTCGTCGTCGGGCACCGCCGCTTTGTGGTCGGAATGCCTGGCCGATTCGTCATCCGGCGCCGCCGTGGGCTCGCTCGCGGCGGGCGCCTCGACCGCCGTCTTCGTATCCGACTCGTGGCTGGCCCGGCGGTCCTCGTGCCTCGCGCGGTTGAAGAAGGCCATGAACAGGCCGAAAGCCACCCAGAACCACCACTGGCGGAACAGCACGCGGGGGAAGCCGCGGCGGCCCGGAGTCACGACGGTCACGGGCGGGCCCGGCGGAGACGACCGGCGCGCGATGTGCCGGAAGAGCTTCAGCGGGAGGAGCGCGAAGCGCAGCGGAAGCAGCAGGAAGAGCAGCCACGCCGCCTGGGGCATGGTGGTCGATGGGATGGGCGTCGGCTCGCCTCGCGGCAGCGGTGGGAACGACATGGGCAGCGGCGGCACCGGAGTCACCGGCGCGTCGCTGCGCCGCGGTAACGCCCGCGTGGGCCGGTTCTCGATGTCCTCGATGCTCGTGAGCGCCGGGCGCGGCGTCGGCTTCTCCACCGGCGTCGGGGTGGGGACGGGCACCGGCGATTGGCGCGACGCGGCGGCGCCCCGGGAAGGAAGCGGGGCCGAGGGCAGAGGCAGCGCGGCCACCGAGTCGAGGGCGTCCAGCATCTCGTCCGCGCTCGCGAAGCGGCGGTCCCGTTCCTTCTGAAGCGCCCTCATCAACAGGTCCGACAGGGGGCCGGGGATCGACAGGTCGGCGCGCGCGATCTGCGGGGGCGTGGGGGCCGTCTGGAGGTGGTGGAGGATCATCCCCATCGCGGTGTCGGAGCTGAAGGGCAGGCGGCCCGTCACCATCTCGTACAGCACCACTCCCAGCGAGTACAGGTCGGAGCGGCCGTCCACTTCCGCGCCGCGCTTGCCCATCGCCTGCTCGGGCGAGATGTACTGCGGCGTCCCCATGACCATGCCGGTCTGGGTGGGCGTGTAACCCTCGCCGGTGTCGAAGGAGCCCTCCTTCACCTTGGCGATGCCGAAGTCGAGGACCTTGACGATGTCGCCGCCCGGAGAGGGGGCGAGGAGGATGTTGTCGGGCTTGATGTCGCGGTGCGTGATCCCGATGGAATGGGCGGCGGCGAGGGCCGAGCACACTTGCCGCGCGATGGCCACCGCCCGCGGCAGGGGCAGCGCGCCCTCGGTGCGGATCACCTCGCGCAGGCTGCGCCCGTTCACGAACTCCATGACGATGAACGGCCGGCCGTCCTCGGTGGTATCGAGGTCCTCCACGCGTACCGCGTTGGGATGCTGCAGCTTCCGCGTCACCACCGCTTCGGTGCGGAAGCGCTTCAGGAAATCCGCGTCGTGGGCGAGCTTGGGCCCGACGAGCTTGATGGCCACGATCTCGCCGAAGGCGAGGTGGCGGGCGCGGTAGACGGTGGCCATGCCGCCCGTACCGATCTTCTCGAAGATCTCGTACTTGCCCCGGATGATCATGCCGGGAACGAGCTCGGAGGCGTAGCGCAACGAGCCCTGGTCGCGGGGACAGATCGTGAAATCGTCCGGGTACGCCGAGTGACACTTGTCGCAGTATTTCACGCGCCCGCCTCGCCGAACTCTAGCACGGCGGCCTGCATTCCTCTTGACGCCGCGCGCAGGGCGGCCCTACGCTCGCGCGAGACGGGAGGCATCATGGCCGAAGTCACGCGTCATGACCCGGGGCAGTTCTGCTGGTCCGAACTGGCGACAGCCGATCCGCAGGTGGCGAAGGCGTTCTACGCGTCGGTGTTCGGTTGGACGACCGACGACCGGTCGGCGGGACCGGCCAGCACCTATACGACGGTGAAGCTTCGCGGTCTGGACGTGGGCGCGATCTATGCACAAGAGCGGGAGGAGGCGGCGCGGAGCGTGCCGCCGCACTGGAACGTCTACGTCTCGGTGGCGAGCGCCGATGAGGCCAGCGCGCGGGCGCGGAAGCTCGGAGGGGTGATCCTCGCCCAGCCGTTCGAGGTGATGGACGCCGGGCGGATGGCGATCATCCAGGACCCCACGGGCGCCGTCGTGTGCGCGTGGCAGGGCCGGCGGCATGCGGGGGCGCGCGTGGTCGACGAGCCGGGAGCGATGTCCTGGTGCGAGCTGGCCACGACCGATCCCGGCCGGGCGGGGCGGTTCCACTCGGAGCTGTTCGGTTGGCGGCTCAAGCCGAGCGGCGGCGACTACACGGAGTTCCAGCTTGGCAAGCGCTCGATCGGCGGCATGATGGCGATCACGCCGGAATGGGGAGACGTGCCGTCGCATTGGCTGACCTACTTCGCGGTGGCCGAATGCGACGGCACCACCCGCAAGGCGCTGAAACTGGGCGCGCGCGCTCGCGTCCCGCCCCGGGACATCCCAAATGTCGGCCGCTTCGCGGTGTTGATCGACCCTCAAGGGGCGCACTTCGCCATCATTCAGCTCGATGTCCCGGCATGAGCTGTCAGCGGGTCAGCAACTGTTCGGGCCGTTCCCGTCCGGTGCTGACGGCGACGATCGACGAACCGCGCGTGTCAAGCCGCGCCGGCCGTGGTGGATTTGCATTCACTCCATCCACTAGAATCCGGTCGCGCAACTCGCGGAGGCGCGGCCTTTGGGCTTCGAGCCGGGTTCGTTCCTCGGACCGTACCAGGTACTGGAGCGCATAGGCGCCGGCGGCATGGGTGAGGTCTACCGAGCGCGCGACCCGCGCCTGTCGCGCGATGTCGCGGTCAAGGTCCTCCCCGAGTCGGCCGCGGTCGATCCCCTCCGGCTCCATCGGTTCCAGCAGGAGGCCCGCGCCGCCGGCGCCCTGAGCCACCCCAACGTCATGGTCGTCTTCGACGTCGGGAGCCATGACGGGATGCCGTACCTCGTGTTCGAGCTGCTCGAGGGCGCGACGCTGAAGGAGCAGCTCGCCCTTGGCTCCCTGCCCCCTCGCAAGGCCGTCGACTACGCGATGCAGATCGCGGAGGGGCTGGCGGCCGCCCACGACAAGGGAATCATCCACCGCGATCTCAAGCCCGGAAACCTCTTCGTGACCAGGACCGGCCGGGTCAAGATCCTCGACTTCGGGCTGGCGAAGCTCCAGGAGCCCCTCGATACGACGGCGGCCGCCTCCGGCGAGGGCAACGCGGAGATGTCGACCGGCACGGGAATGGGCATGGGCATGGGAACCGCCGGTTACATGTCACCGGAGCAGCTCCAGGGTCTTCCCGTCGACCATCGCGCCGACATCTTCGCGCTCGGCACGGTTCTCTACGAGATTCTCTCGGGTCGAAGGGCTTTTCCCGGCCGCTCCGCGCAGGAGATCCGTGCGGCCATCCTGAGAAGCGATCCGTCGTCCCTGGTTGGCGTCCGGGACATCCCGCCGGCGCTCGCGCGGCTCGTGCAACGGTGCCTCGAAAAGAGTCCCACCGAACGCTTCCAGTCCGCTCACGACGTCGGGCTGGCGCTGCGACTGCTGTCCGAATCCGAGGCGCACCGCCCGCGGCGGTGGCAGCGCCGCTGGGTGGCCGCCGCGGGTCTGGTCGGTGTGGTCGCGCTGGGCCTCACGGCCGTGCGGGGCCGGCTGGGCTACGTTCCCGGAGTGTCGGTCAGTCCTCCGAAGGTCGTGCCGTTCACGAGCTTCTCTGGGCTTGAGTTCCAGCCCGCCATCTCGCCCGATGGGCAATACGTTGCGTTTTCCTGGGACGGCGAAAACGGCGACAGCTTGAATATCTACGACCGGCGCGTGGGCTCGGAGGCGATCACGCGGCTGACGAGCGATGCCGGCGACGCGTACTCTCCGGCATGGTCGCCCGACGGAAGTTGGATCGCCTTCATCCGCGTCAACGGCACCGATGCCGCCGTGTTCGTGGTGTCGTCGGCGGGCGGACCCGAGCGGCGGTTGCGGGCGCTTCGGCCGTGGTTCGGTTCCTCGCTCGACTGGTCTCCCGACGGCAGGTATCTCCTGTTCACGGACAGCGACTCCTCAGAGGGACCCTTCGGCGCGTTCCTGCTCTCTCCGGACGACCTGACGGTCAAGCGCCTGACGAACCCCTCGCCTCGCTATCTCGGCGACGCCTTTCCCGCCTTCTCGCCGGGCGGCGAAACCGTGGCATTTGCCCGCCTCTCGCCCTGGGGAGGCCTGCTGCTCGGGGCGGAGCTCTCCCTGGTTCCCACGGGGGGAGGCTCGCC
Source organism: Acidobacteriota bacterium (assembly GCA_003222275.1). Lineage (GTDB taxonomy): Bacteria > Acidobacteriota > Vicinamibacteria > Fen-336 > Fen-336 > AA32. Next base: position 5,578 of record QHVJ01000163.1, read on the forward strand.
GCATGTCATCACCAAGGAGCCCCTGCTCATCGGCGGCCTGGACTGGACGGCCGACGGCCGCGAGATCGTGTTTTCTTCCTCCCGGAGCGGCGCCGCGGGCCTCTGGCGGATCCCGGTGTCGGGAGGCCAGCCGCGGCCGCTCTGGGGAGAGGAGGGCCCCGTGCTGTGGAACGCGACGCCCGCGGAATCGATCATGGAGATCAGCCGCGCGTTCCGGGTCTCGATCTCGCGAACGGCGAACCGCCTGGTCTACACGCGCGGGTTCTACGATACGGACATCTGGCAGGTCGGGGCGCCCGGCGCGGCGGGGATCTCGAGAACGCCGACGAAGTTGATCGCGACCACCCAGCTCGAAGAAGCCCCCCAGTTCTCGCCCGACGGCCGGATGCTGGCGTTCGCCTCGACGCGGACCGGCCCCACCGCGCAGATCTGGGTCTGTCAGGCGGACGGCTCCGGGTGCGCGCAGCTGACCTCGTTCGACGTACCCTGTGGCACTCCCCGCTGGTCCCCCGACAGCCACCAGATCGTCTTCGACGCGCCGCGGGAGGGCAACAGCGACATCTACGCGATCGAGCTCAGCGCGCGGCTCATCCGGCGGATCACCACCGCCCCGTCGTGGGAGTGCGTGCCAAGCTGGTCGGGGGACGGCCGCTGGATCTACTTCGCGTCGGACCGCACGGGGTCGTGGCAGGCATGGAAGACACCGGCCCAGGGTGGCTCGGCCTTGCAGGTGACATTCGGCGGCGGATTCGCGACCTTCGAGTCGGCGGACGGACGCACCGTCTACTACACGAAGTCGTCGAGCCCCGGCATCTGGAAGATCCCTGCCGAAGGCGGATCCGAGCACCTCGTCCTCGACCGCCCCAACTGCTGGGGAGCCTGGGCGGTGTCGAGCGAAGGGATCTACGTCATCGACACGCAGACCAAACGGGCGGCCACGGTAGAGTTCTTCCCTCACGGTGCAGGCCCACCCGTCGACGTGGCCGTGCTGAGCGGGCGGCCTCCTTGCGGGGAGTCGAGCCTGGCCGTATCGCCTGACGGCCGCAAGATCGCCTATGTGGATGCGGTACGGGGCAGCGACGTCATGATGGTCGAGAACTTCCGCTGACCTTCGAAGCGATTTCTTGCGATAATCGAGCCTGGTGGATGGCACGCGGCGGCCCATCGGCATGTTCGACTCCGGCGTGGGCGGCCTGAGCGTCGCCCGCGAGATCCGGCGCACCCTGCCCGCCGAGGATCTGCTCTACGTCGCCGACACCGCCTACTGTCCCTACGGCGATCGGCCCCTCGAAGAGGTGCGCACGCGCGCGCTCGCGGTCGGCCGATACCTCGAGCGTGCCGGGGCGAAGCTGGTCGTCGCGGCGTGCAACACCGCATCGGGGGCGGCCCTCGAGCAGCTCCGGCAGGCCCTGGCGGTGCCGGTCGTAGGGCTGGAGCCGGCGGTGAAGACGGGCGCGGCGGTCACCCGCAACCGCAAATTGGGCGTCATGGCGACGGCGGGGACGTTGGCATCGGCCCGGTTCGCGAGGCTGGTTCGCGACCATGCCCACGGCGTCGAGGTCGTGCCCCAGCCCTGCCCGGGGCTGGCGGACCTCGTAGAGGAAGGCCACTTCGACGGTGAGCGCCTGCAGGCGTGGCTCGAGCAGCTGACGCAGCCGCTCAAGCGCGCGGGGGTCGACACCGTGGTCCTCGGCTGCACGCACTACGCCTTCGTCAGCGAGCCGATCGCCCGTGTGCTGGGTCCGGCCGTCCAGCTCGTCGACAGCGCGCCGGCGATCGCCCGCCGCACCGAGCACCTGCTTCGCGGTGATGCCGGCCGGCGCACGAACGGCTCGGGCACGTTCACCGTCCTGACGACGGGGGATCCGCGCGCGGTGGCGCTCGTCGTGGCCCGCCTGTGGGGCGCCGCGGTGCCCGTGGACACGGTCGCCGTCTAGACCGACGACGGGCTCCTGAACGCGTGTGGTAGAGTGGCCGCCTCATCTTCAGAGAGATCGATTGCCTCCGGGAAGCGCTCGGCAAGGGGAGGTCCCGTCCTATGCGAACCGCGTCCGGCGTCGCTTCGAAGTCATGCCTGGGATTGACGGCCAGCTTCATTTTCTTTTGCCTGTGGGGGGCGGCGGCAGCGGGCGCCGCCGACACCCCGGCCCCCGGCAGCGTGACGATCGCGGGCAGCCTGCAGTCCGAGCTCGGCTGCCCGGGCGACTGGCAGCCCGGGTGCGCCTCCACTCACCTCGCCTTCGATGCATCGGATGGGGTCTGGCAGGCCACGTTCACGATCGCGGCCGGCAGCTACGATTACAAGGCCGCCCTCAACGACAGTTGGGCTGAGAACTACGGCGCGAACGCCCGCCCCAACGGCGCGAACATCCCCCTGTCCGTCGCCGCCGACCGCGCGGTCAAGTTCTACTACGGCCACGACACGCACTGGGTCACCGACAACGTCAACTCCGTCATCGCCACCGCCCCCGGCAGCTATCAAGAGCTGCTCGGCTGTCCGGGCAACTGGGACCCCGGCTGTCTCCGCTCGTGGCTGCAGGATCCGGACGGAGACGGGATCTACACCTTTACCGCCCGCCTTCCCGCCGGCAGCTACGAGGTGAAGGCCGCCATCAACGAGAGCTGGGCCGAGAACTACGGCCTGGGCGGCGTCCGCGACGGAGCGAACATCCCGTTCACCGTGCCGGCCGACTGCACCGACATGATGTTCAGCTACAACGCGGCCAGCCACGTGCTGAGCGTCGGGCTCGCGGGGCCGCCCCCGCAGCCGGCGAGCGTGACCATCGCGGGAAGCCTCCAGTCCGAGGTGGGCTGCTCGGGCGACTGGCAGCCGGACTGTGCGGCGACGCACCTCGGCTTCGATGCCGGCGACGGCGTCTGGCAGCAGAGCTTCGCGGTCCCCGCCGGCAGCTACGAGTACAAGGCGGCCCTCAACGACAGCTGGGACGTGAACTACGGTGCGAACGCCAGCCCCAACGGCCCGAACATCCCGCTGTCCGTCGCCGCCGACCGCCCGGTGAAGTTCTACTACGACCACCACACGCACTGGGTCGCGAGCAACGGCAACACCACGATCGCCACCGCTCCCGGAAACTACCAGCGCTTCCTCGGGTGTGCGGGCGATTGGGATCCCTCGTGCCTGCGCTCGTGGCTGGAGGATCCGGAGGGCGATGGAACCTACGGCTTCTCCACCCGCGCCCTCCCGGCCGGGAACTACGAGGTCAAGGTCGCCATCAACGAGAGCTGGGACGAGAACTACGGCGACGGGGGAGTGCCGGGCGGCGCGAACATCCCGTTCGCGGTACCCACCTCGTGCGCGGAGATGTTCTTCCGCTACGACCCCGTCAGCCATCTCCTGAGCGTGGGCGCGCAGGGGGCGCCGCGGGGCAACCTCACGCGCGCGCGAGCGCACTGGCTCTCGCGGGACACCGTCGCCTGGAAGGTGGGCACGGTGCAACCAGGGTGGACCTTCAAGCTGCACTACGCCGGAGCGGGCGGCCTCGGCCTCAGCGCCACCGGGGTGACGGGCGGCATCGACGTCCCGCTCGCCTACGATCCGGCGGGCCTGAGCGCCGATCTGCGCGCGCGATTCCCGCATCTGGCGAGTTATCCGGCCTTCAAGGTCGCGGCGGCGCGGCTGGCCGAAGTGCCGGAGGCGCTGAAGAGCCAGCTCGCCGTGTCCGTCACCGACGCGGCCGGCCAGCTCGTCGACGCCACCGCGCTCCAGATTCCGGGCGCGCTCGACGACCTCTACACGTATGGCGGTCCGCTCGGAGCGAGCTTCGACCACGGCGTGCCCACGCTCCGGCTGTGGGCACCCACCGCCCGCACCGTGAAGCTCCACCTCTTCGCCGACGCGAAACCGTCCACGACGGCCTCGGTCCTCGACATGACGCGCGGCGCCTCCGGCGTGTGGGCGATCACGGGCGAGGCGGGCTGGGCCGGCCGGTTCTATCTCTACGAGGTCGAGGTCTTCGCGCGCTCCACCGGTCGCGTGGAGCACAACCGGGTGACCGACCCGTACTCGGTGAGCCTGTCGCGGAACAGCCAGCGCAGCCAGATCGTCGATCTCACCGATCGCGCCCTGAAGCCCGGGGGTTGGGACGAGCTCCGCAAGCCGGCGCTCGACGCGCCCGAGGACATCGTGCTCTACGAGCTGCACGTCCGGGACTTCAGCGCCAACGATCCCACCGTGCCCGAGGGCCTGCGCGGCACGTTCAAGGCCTTCACGCAGACCGACTCGAACGGGATGCGTCACCTCGCGGCCCTCGCCCGGGCCGGCCTGACCCACGTGCACCTGCTGCCGTCGTTCGACATCGCGAGCGTGAACGAAGACAAGTCGCTCTGGCAGGCGCCGGCGGGGGACCTGGGAAGCTTCCCCCCGGACTCCGATCAGCAGCAGGCCGCGGTCACGGCCGTGGCGGACAAGGACGCGTTCAACTGGGGCTACGACCCCCTGCACTACACGGTCCCGGAGGGAAGCTACGCCACCGACCCCGACGGGCCCGCGCGCATCCTGGAGTTCCGCGAGATGGTCCAGGCCCTGAGCCGTCAGGGCCTGCGCATGGTCATGGACGTCGTCTACAACCACACCAGCGCCGCCGGCCAGAGCGACCAGGCGGTGCTGGACCGGATCGTGCCCGGCTACTACCACCGCCTGAACCCCGACGGCAACATCGAGACCAGCTCCTGCTGCCCGAACACCGCCAGCGAGCACAACATGATGGAGAAGCTCCTCATCGACTCGGTGCTCACGTGGGCGCGGGCCTACAAGGTGGACGGCTTCCGCTTCGACATCATGGGCTTCCACATGAAGCGCAACATGGTGAAGCTGCGCCAGGCGCTCGACGCGTTGACGCCGGCCGCCGACGCCGTGGACGGGCGGAAGGTCTACGTCTACGGCGAGGGCTGGAACTTCGGCGAGGTCGCCAACAACGCGCAGGGCGTCAACGCCACCCAGGCCAACATGGCCGGGACCGGCATCGGCACCTTCAACGACCGGATCCGCGACGGCGCGCGGGGCGGAGGCCCCTTCAGCGGGAAGCAGGAGCAGGGCTTCCTGACCGGGCTCTCCTACGACCCCAACGGCACCGACCAGGGCTCGACCAGCGACCAGCAGGCGCGCCTGCTCCAGCGCGAGGATTGGATCCGCGTGGGGCTCGCCGGCAACCTCGCCGGGTATCATTTCGTGGATCGCTTCGGCAACCTGGTGGCCGCTTCGGACGTCGACTACAACGGCCAGCACGCCGGCTATACCGCCGACCCGCAGGAGGTCATCAACTAC
>QHVJ01000549.1 GCA_003222275.1 Acidobacteriota bacterium
ACGTGAGCAACCCACGCACCCGTTCACGGACTTGTGCGTCGTCCAACACCTTTCCCTTAGAGCCTGCGATCGACGCCGCCCGAAGCGGGCACCGGATCGGGAGCCCAAGTGTAGGTGACGCCCGGGGGGTCGTCAAGGAGGTCTCCGATCGGATGCGGCCCGAAATCGTGGGATTTATGCGGGGCGAGGGGGGCCTGGGCGGTCTCGGTCGCCTGCGTAGTCCTACCGATGGATTGGTACTTGTTGAGACAGACAGGGAGCTGTCTGAAAGATTGGACATTGACGGGCGTTCAGCGAAGTCAGACGTTAGGGAATGCAGCCCTACTTTGACATCGACGCGGAAACGCTCAGACGGTTGTATCTCGAAGACCGCCTCCCGATGACGGAGGTCGCCAAACGCCTCGGATGCTCGTCGGTCACCGTCGCCCGTCGCCTGAGACTGCACGACATCGCGTCACGACCCAGGGGCACGATTCCTCTGCATCGAACGATATCGGCACCGCAGAGCGGCTGGTCGGCGGATCTCGCGTGGGCGATCGGGCTCATCGCGACGGACGGGAACCTTTCTCCCGACGGTCGGCATCTCATGGTTCGATCCAAAGACCGCGACATGCTCGAGACACTTCGGCGATGCCTCGGGTTGACCAACAGGATCACGGCGACGTCGAATGGCCGCGGCGGGCACTATCACACGCTTCAATGGAGCGATCGCGCATTTTACCTTTGGTTGATGGACGTCGGGCTCACGCCTGCAAAGAGTCTCACCCTCGCCGCGCTGTCGATTCCCGACGAGTATTTCCCGGACTTCTTCCGAGGATGCATCGACGGTGATGGCTCCATTCGCGTGTACACGGATCGGTACCATGCCTCGAAATGCGAACGCTACGTCTACGAACGCCTGTATGTATCGATCGTGTCGGCGAGTGGAACATTCATCGACTGGCTCCAGGCAACGGTGTCACGACTCGCGCGTGTGACCGCGTCACTCACCGTGCGTCGCAAACGAGGTTGTCACCCACTCTGGAAACTCAGCTATGCAAAAGCGGATTCAATTCGACTGATCCGTTGGATGTACTACGCGCCGATTGTTCCCTGTCTCGATCGCAAGCGTGCAACGGCCGCACGATTCCTGTCGCCTCTCGGATTTGCGCACGCGCCAGCCGGACGACCCAGGGTCGGCTGGATTTACGACGCGCCTCGCGTGAAAGAGAGTAACGCAGCATGGTTTCTTTCTGCTCCCGACGCACGTATCCTTAGTTGGGGGCGTGGTGGAGCTGGCGATACACGGCGGCCTCAAAAGCCGCTGCCCGCAAGGGCTTAGGGGTTCGAATCCCCTCGCCCCCACCATTCACTTCCTTGACAGGATCGTCGCCCCGCCTGTACCGTGATGCCTCGCGTGGGGCTGTAGCTCAGTTGGGAGAGCACAAGGCTGGCAGTCTTGGGGTCAGGGGTTCGAATCCCCTCAGCTCCACCATTCCTTCTCGATCACTGACCGGGCCGAGTCACGACTGACGGGAGCGACGGTGGACATTCCTCCCCACGGCGGGCGGTTGATCGATCGGGTCCTTCGCGGCGACGCCCTCACGGACGCCCGTGAGCGCGCCCTCTCGCTCAAGCGGATCTCGTTCAACGCCCGGATGATGTCCGACCTCGAGCTCCTCGCCGTCGGCGCCTACAGCCCGCTCGAGGGATTCATGGGCGAGGCCGACTACCGCGCCGTCCTGCGCGACATGCGCCTCGCCAGCGGGCTTCGCTGGACACTGCCGATCACCCTGGCCGTTCGGCGGGCCGCCGCCGATGAGCTGCGCGAGGGCGAGGCCGTCGCGCTGGTCACGCCCTGGGAGGAGCCGATCGGGATTCTCCACCTGGAAGAGCGCTTTCCCTACGACGGCCTCGAGGAAGCCCGGCTCGTCTACGGCACCGTCGACCCGCGCCATCCGGGCGCGCAGTACCAGCTCACGCGCGGCGACGTTCTTCTGGCGGGCCCGGTCGACCTGATCGCGCGCCCGCCGCTCAAGGGCTTCGAGGCGTACCGACTCGATCCTGCCGACGCCCGCGCGCGTTTCCGACAGCTCGGCTGGCACACCGTGGTCGGCTTCCAGAGCCAGCAGCCGATGCATCGCGCGCACGAATACATCCAGAAGTGCGCGCTGGAGCCGCTCGACGGGCTGTTCATCCATCCGCTCGTCGGCCAGACCAAGCTCGACGAGCTGCCGTCCGAGGTGCGCGTCCGCTGCTACCAGGTGCTCGTCGAGCAGTACTATCCGAAGAACCGCGTCGTGCTCGCCGTCTTCCCCGGCGCCATGCGCTACGCGGGGCCCCGCGAGACGCTGTTCCACGCCCTCGTGAGGAAAAACTACGGATGCACCCACTTCATCGTGGGGCGCGAGTACGCCGGCATCGAGAGCGCGTTCACGCCGATCACGGTCGATCAGATCTTTCGCGCGTTCACGCCCGAGGAGCTGGGGATCATCCCGCTCTTCTTCGACGAGACGTTCTACTGCCGCCGCTGCGAAACGGTCACCTCGCCCAAGACCTGCCCGCACGAATCGCAGGATCGCGTCGGCTTGAGCGGCGCGGCGGTGCGCGAGCTGATGGGCCGCGGCGAGCTGGTGCCGACGGAGTTCGCGCGCCCCGAGGTCGCGGAAATCCTCAGGAACTGGGTCCGCGGAACCGACGTCGCAGCCGCCGCACCGGCCGCTCCCGCTGAGGCGAGGAAAGAGACCAAGGCGCAGCGGGTGGAGCGGCTCAAGCGCGAGCTGAATCCCTGGGAGCAGCTCGAAGCGATCCGGCGCTTCGCCCGCGAGGGCTACCAGTCCATTCCGGCGGCATGGCTCAACACATACTTCCGCTGGTGGGGTGTCTATACCCAGGGCGACGGCATCGGCGCCGTCGGCGGCAAGGGCGGCGAAGGCAAGGCCGTGCCGTATTTCATGCTGCGCATCCGGATCCCGAACGGCCAGCTCTTCTCGCACCAGCTGCGCCTGATCGCCGGCGTTGCCGACCGCAGCGCGCGCGGGCAAGCCGACATCACGGTCCGCGAGAACATCCAGCTCCACTGGGTGCCGATCGAGGACCTCCCGGACATCCTCGAGGGGCTCTGGCGCTCGGGGTTGACGACGATGGGCACGTGCGGCGACGTGACGCGTAACGTCACCGGCTGCCCCGTCGCCGGCGTCGATGCCGACGAGCTGGTGGACGCGTCGCCCCTCGTGCAGGCGACGACCCGGATGCTGAACGGCAATCCAGACTTCTACAACCTCCCCCGCAAGTACAAGATCACGCTGACCGGCTGCCGTGCCTGGTGCTCGTATCCCGAGATCAACGACATCGGGATGACGGCCGTGCGCCATCCGGCGAGCGGTGAGATCGGCTTTTCGGTCCGCGTGGGCGGTGGCCTCTCCACCAATCCGCATCTCGCCGTCCGGCTCGGCGCGTTCGTCCGCTGGAACCAGGCGCTTCCCGTCGTCCACGGGATCTCGGAGATCTTCCGCGACAGCGACGTGCTTCGCCAGGACCGCGAGAAAGCGCGGCTGAAGTTCCTCTTCCTCCAGCACGGCTGGACGGCCGAGCGGTTTCAAGAGGAGCTCGAGCGGCGTCTCGGATTTTCGCTCGATCCCGCCGTGGCCGAGGAGCCACCGGAGGACGTCTATCGCGACCATGTCGGCATCCATGCGCAGAAGCAGGACGGCTACGTCTACGCCGGCGTCGCCGTGCTGCGCGGGCGCCTCACCGCCGACCAGATGCGGATCGTGGCCGACCTCGCCGAACGCTACGGCACCGGTGAGCTGCGCACGACCACGATGCAGAATCTCCTGATCCTCAACGTGCGCCGTCAGCGCGCAGAAGCCCTGGCCAGGGAGATCGAGGCGACGGGTCTGCGGCTGGCCGCCTCAGCGTTCTGGCGCGGCACGATCGCGTGCACCGGCACGGAGTTCTGCAAGCTCGCCCTGACCGAGACGAAGGGGTTCGCGCGCTGGCTGGTGGAAGAGATGGAAGCGCGGATGCCGGGCTTCGATCAGCATCTGAAGATCCACGTCACGGGGTGCCCCAATAGCTGCGGGCAGCATTGGATCGCCGACCTCGGGATCGAGGGCAAGAAGACGAAGGTGGAAGGCACGATGGTCGACGCCTACTACTTCTGCGTCGGGGGCGCGGTCGGCAGGCACCAGCGCACGGCGCGCCCCATCGGGTACCGCGCCCCTGCGACCGAGGTGCCGGACGCGATCGAACGGCTGTTGAGAGCGTATCTCGCCGAGAAGCGGCACGGTGAGAGCTTTCGCCACTTCACGGCCGGGCACACCGACGAGGAGCTGCGCCAGTTGCTGGCGGGCCAGACGGTGGCGGCGGTGGGGCGTGACCCCTCGCCGGGGCGCCCGCCTCATGGGGTGGACGGCTGAACCTCACCCCCCCAGGTACAGCCGCTTGACCTCCGGATCGGCGAGCAGCCGCTGGCCGGGGCCTTCGAAGCGGTTCTTCCCGAGCTCCAGGACGTAGGCGCGGTCGGCGATGCCGAGCGCGCGCGTGGCGTTCTGCTCGACCACCATCAGCGTGAACCCGGTGCGCCTCATCTCGAGCAGCTTGTCGAAGATCAGCGTGACGAACC
>QHVJ01000164.1 GCA_003222275.1 Acidobacteriota bacterium
GGCCGGCTGTACGACGGCGAGATCGCGTTTGCGGACGCGCAGCTCGGCCGTCTCTTCGCCTGGCTCCGGTCCTCGGGCCACGAGGAGGACACCGTCGTGGCCGTGCTCGCCGATCACGGCGAGTCGCTCGGTGAGCACGGCGAGCTGACGCACGCCGTGCTGATCTACGAGGCGACGCTGCACGTGCCGTTCCTGCTCGCCGGTCCGGGCGTCCCCCGGGGAGTGACGGTGCCGGCCCGCGTCACGACCGTGGACGTTGCCCCCACCTTGCTACGATTGCTGGGACGTCAGCCCCCGCCGGAGATGATGGGCCGCGACCTGCGCGCCGCGTTTGGCCGCCAGCGACTGCCGACCGAGCCCCTCTATGCGGAGAGCCTCTTCGGCCGCCTGAACTGCCGCTGGTCCTCGCTTCGCTCGTGGACGGTGGACGACTGGAAGCTCGTGGACGGCAGCCGCGCGGAGCTGTTCCACCTCTCCGACGATCCGGCCGAGACGCGCGACCGAGCGGGTGAGGAAGGCCCTCGCGTCGCCGGCATGCGGGCGGCCCTCCACGCGGCGCTCGCCAAGATGGCTCCCGGCGGTGACCGGGCGCGTACCGCGGCCATCACCCCCGAGCAGGAGGCGATGCTCAAGAGCCTCGGTTACGTGGGCGGGTCCGGCGGCGGAGGCGAGCTCGACCAGCCGGGGCTGCCCGATCCCCGGGATCGTGTGCATCTTTACGAGCGGCTCCAGGTCATCCTGCGCGCACAGAACATGCCGCTCGAGCGCGCATCGGCGGCCGCCATCGAGATCGCCGAGGCGGACCCGGGGAACCCGTTCGCGTACACCACCGTGGCTACGCTCGCCTACCGCGCGGGCCGGCTGGCCGACGCGGCCCGCGCGTTCCACCGCGCGCTCGAGCTGGATCCCGACCGCCCGGCGGTTCGCCAGAACTATGGCAAGCTGCTGCGGGACATGGACCGCCTGGAGGATTCGGAGAAGGAGCTGCGCCTCGCTCTCGAGCAGACGGACGCTCAAGACGCGCGGGCGCGATCGAGCCTGGCGGAGACGCTCATCCGCCTCGGCAAGAACGACGAGGCGGCGCGGCTCGTCGCCGACGCCCTGCGCATCGAGCCCAAGGACCCCGATGCGCTCGGCGCGCAGGGTCGCCTCCTCGTGGCCCAGGGCCGGCTCGAGGAGGCGGCCACGAGCCTCGGCGCGGCGGCGGAGAAAGGCGACGCCGACTCGCACATCGAGCTGGCGCGGATCTACCTACGGCTGCGAGACTACGACCGCGCGCGGTCGGAGGTGGGCACGGTGCTCACGAAGAACCCCGGCCATCCGTGGGCCCTGGCGGTCCTCGGGCAGGCCCTCGTGCTCCAGGGGGAGCGCGACGAGGGCCTCACCGTGCTGCGGCGGGCCGAAGCGGCGCGGCCGCGCCGGCCGGAGGCGTGGCTCAGCCTCGCGGAGGGCTTCGAAGCGGCGAAGGACGCGGCCGCGGCGTCCCGGTGCCGCCACGCCGCGCAGGCGCTTCGCGCGGGCTGAGCCCGGAAGTTGAACGAGGAGGCCTCAATGATCGTCACGACCGGCAACGAAATCACCGGACACTCGATTGCCGCGTACATCGGCATCGTCCGAGGCATCGTGGTGCGTTCCCCGAGCATCACGCAGGGCTTCCTCGGCGGCCTCAAGCAGATCGTCGGCGGCAACATCGAGTCCTATGCCGAGGTCTGCGAGGACGCCCGCGAGGAAGCCTACGGACGGATGGTGCAGCATGCCCAGGAGAAGGGCGCCAATGCGGTCATCGCCATGCGGTACGACGCCACGGAGTTCGCCCAGGGCGTGACCGAAGTGCTGGCCTATGGCACCGCGGTCAAGCTGGCGCGCGACTGATACGCAGGCCACGGAGAACGCGAGATGCCCCTGACGCTCGACGGCTTCCGGCGCATGGCGCTCGGCCTTCCCGAGGTCACGGAAGAGGCGCACATGGGCCATCCGGATTTTCGGGTCCGGGGCAAGATCTTCGCCACGCTCTGCGCGCCGAGCGCAGAGTGGGGAATGGTCAAGCTCACGCCGGAGCAGCAGGACGCTTTCGTGGACTCCGCGCCGGCGGTGTTCACACCGGTGAAGGGCGGGTGGGGCCGCGGAGGCGCCACGAACGTCCGCCTCCGCGCGGCGACCGCACGGATCCTCCGGCCGGCACTGATGACCGCTTGGAGCAACGCCGCGCCACGGAGCCTCACGGCGGCCGCGGGTCCGTCAACGCGGCGGCCGTCCCGCTCCCGGAATCGCCAATGACGGAAAAGACAGCCGCCTAACGGAAGCGCGTGTCGCGCGGGAACTGGGCGCGGGCCCGCGAGGCCCACTCGCGGGCGGCGGCCGCGTCGCCGAGCACCGAGAGCGTGCGCACCACCGTCCAGTAGGCGTCGGCGTTGGGCTTCTGCTGGGCGGCCACCAGCCCGCCGAGCGCGGTACGCGCCTCCGCATCGCGGCCCTGCGAGCGGTACAGCATCGCGAGCCCGACCCGGCCCTCGGACGACCACGGCACGTCGCGGATCTCGGCCTGGAACTCTTTCTCCGCCTCGGCTTCGCGGCCGAGACGGGCCAGGCAGTCGGCCATGCTCGCGTGCAGCTTCAGGACGACCGAGCCTTTCTGCAGCCGGTTCGCCTCCTCCGCCTTGCGGAACGCGGCCAGCGCCTCATCGTACCGGCCCGCCTTCTGGGCGAGCACGCCGAGAACGAAATGGCTCATCACCCGCTGCGGGTCCGCGGCGAGGCTCCGCCGCGCATTCTCCGCGGCACGGTCGAGCCGGCCCTCGTCGAGCATGATCTGGGCGAGCGTCTCGTACGCCTTGCCCGGCTCGCGCGCCGCCGCCACCTCCGCGTGGGGGACGGCCAGCTCGCGCCGGCCGTCGAGGGCATAGAGCTTGGCAAGCGCGAGGTGCGGCTCGGGCCGCGTGGGGTCGAGGGCGATCGTGCGGTCCAGGGCCTTGATCGCCTCCGCCTTTCGGTCCATCTCGAGGAGCGTCACCCCCAGCATCTCCCACGCGTCGCCCATGTCCGGATTGGCCTGGACCACCTGCCGTAGCTGCTCGGCGGCCTCGGCCCGCCGTCCGGCCAGGCGCAGCGAGAGCCCGCGCTTGAAGTCCTCATAAGCGGCGATGCGGTCCTTGGGATCGGGCCGCTCGCCGGTCGCAGGCGCGGCCGAGCCGCCGCCCACGTAGCCCAGTGCTTGCAGCTTCTCGCGCACGTCCGGCGGCACTTCCTCCGGCCTGGGCGCCGCGCCCCCGGCCAGCTTCGGCTGGAGCCAGCGCTCCATGCCCGCCACGACACTCTCGCGCTGGGCGGCGATGTTGGTGGCCTCGCGCGGGTCGCCGGCGACGTCGAACAGCTCCGGCCGGGGCGCGCGAATGTAGCGGTAGCGGCTCTCGGTCACGGCGAACAGCTCGCTCCAGCCGAAGTGATAGCGCGGATACAACGTCTCCGAATACACGAAGCTCCCGCTCGGCGCCTTTCCGTCCAGCGATGCTCGGAGCGACGTCCCGTCCATTCCGTCGGCGGGGACCCCGGCCAGCTCCAGCAGCGTCGGTGCGAGGTCCGACTGGGCCACGACGCCCGCAACGCGCGTGCCGGCGCGGGCGCCGCCGGGAAGGCGCACGATCAGCGGCACGTGCACGGCCTCGCGATAGAGGAAGATGCCGTGCTCCTCCTCGCGGTGGTCCTTGAGCCCCTCGCCGTGGTCGGAGGTGACGACGACGAGGGCGTGGTCGTACACGCCGCGCGACTTCAAGCCTTCGAGGAACCGGCCCACCAGCTCGTCCGCGTACGAGATGTCGCCGTCGTAGAGCAGCGCGTGGTTCCGGTGGCGCTCCGGCGGGGCATACGGCGTGTGGGGCTCGTAAAGATGGAGGAAGGCGAAGAAGCGCGGGCCGCCCTGGCTGTCGATCCAACGCGACAGCGCGTCCACGGCCACCGAGCCGTCCCGCTGGAGGTTCCCGGCCGACTCGGTGCCGGCCTGCACCTCGATGCCGTCGTCGTAGAAGTCGAACCCCTGGGAGATGCCGGTGGCGCCGCGCAGGACGTAGGCCGAGATCGCGCCGCCGGTTCGCAGCCCCGCCGCCTTGAACCGGGTCGCCAGCGTCCGATGCTCGGGCGCGAGGCGGAAGCCGAGGTTGTCCCGCACGCCGTGCCGGGGCGGCAACAGTCCGGTGAGCATGGAGGCGTGCGCGGGCAACGTGAGGGGGCAGTGGCTGTAGGCGGCGTCGAAGACGATGCCCTCGCGGCCGAGCTGGTCCAGGTTCGGGGTGGATCCGTCCTTGTAGCCGTAGAGCGGGAGGTGGTCCGCTCGCAGCGTGTCGATGGAGATCAGGACGACCGGCGCGTCGGGATAATTCGGCAGGGACGCACGGCCGCGGCAGGCCGACGCGAAGGCACCCGCCAGCAGGACCATGAGCGCCGCGCGCCGCATCACCGACTGCGATCTTACTCCGGCGATCGTAGGCGACAGACGGGCGAGACCTGCCGTAAAATCCAATCATACGTATTTCCGGGACAGTGGATTGGATCCGCCGCTGCTCGGGCGGACGGACCACGTGGCCTTCACTTAACTAAACCTCTGGATCAAAAGCTCTTCTCCTGCGAGAGCGATAGCGCCTTTCGTGGCACGCGGGTTGCTCTCCATCGCCTCGGAAATTTTCCGTCAAATCAAGCTGCGGAGGGTCCCCTCGAGCCGGACCCTCTGCGGGGTCAGGCCACCACACTCGCCCCCTGGGGGCTGAAAGGGGATCATGCGGATTTCCGCACGTGTTTTCTCGCTTTGCGCCGTGGTTCTGCTGGCGGCGCTGCTCCCGGGACGTGCCCTCGCCCAGGAACGCACGGGGGAAATCCTGGGCGTGGTCACGGACGAGAGCGGCGCCCCCGTGCCGGGCGCCCTCGTTCGCGCGGAGAGCAAGACGCTGCCCAGGGGACTCGAGACGACGACCGACAACGGCGGCCGATACATGCTGCAGAACGTTCCGATCGGGACGTACACGATCACCGTGACCCTGTCGGGCTTCAGGACCATCAAGCAGACGGTGGACGTGAGGATCGCCTCCATCATCACCCTGAACCCGCGGCTCACCGTGGGATCGCTCTCGGAGGCGGTCGAGGTCGTCGGCAACGCGCTCTCGATCGACCCGACCTCGAGCCGCGCCGCCACCAACATCACGACGGCCCAGATCGAGAACCTGGCCAAGGGCAGTCGTGGGTTCCAGTCGCTCCTGACCCTGGCTCCCGGCGTGCGGGCCGAGGTCAAGGCGGGCAGCGCCGGCGTGGGGGGCATCGCGGTCGATGGGGCCACGGGCTCCGAGAACGCCTACTACATCGACGGGGTCGAGGTCAGCGACCTCCGCCGCGGCTCGCTCGGGACCGCCAACGCGATCCCGCTCGACTTCGTCCAGGAAGTGGCCGTGAAGAGCGGCGGCTTCGAGGCCGAGTTCGGCGGCGCCACTGGCGGCGTGATCAACGTGGCCACGCGCAGCGGCTCGAACGAGTACCACGGGACGGCGGGCTTCCAGTTCACGGGCAGCGGCCTCAACGGCACCGATCGCGGCTACTACCAGCGGTCGGTCGCCAACGCCGACAAGGCCGAGTTCTTCCAGCCGAAGGAAGACGACTACAAGATGCTGTTTCCCTCGTTCTCCCTCAGCGGCCCCCTTCTCAAGGACCGGCTCAACGTCTACATGAGCTATGCGCCCGAGCGGGAGCAGACGACGCGCGCCGTCGACTACCCGACGGGCGGCCGGCAATTCAAGCAGGATTGGACGCGCCACTACGCCATCAGCCGTCTCGATTACTCGCCCACGTCCAAGCTCCAGTTCAACACCACGTACATGTGGTCTCCGATGAAGAGCAAGGGCCGCCTGCCGACGCGTGATCCCCGGATCGCGGCCCCTTCGAACGACCTCTCGATCCAGGGCGGCTACACGCCGGCCCAGGCCTACACGGCATCGCTGAACTTCATCCCGACCTCAAAGCTCGTGGTGACCGCGCGCTACGGCTACCGGTACTTCAACGACAAGGACGGCAACTACGGGCTGCCCCAGCAGGGCTTCGTCACGTATCAGACGAGCGCGGCCCAGTCGAAGACACCGGTGCCGGCGCAGTTCGCGCAGGGTACGGGCTTCAACAACATCTCCACGAACTTCGGGACCGAGTTCGACATCACGACCCGCCACAACGTGTACCTGGACGCTTCGTACACGGCCGCGCTGGGGTCGCACCTCCACACGTTCAAGGCCGGGTATGCGATCAATCGGGTCGCCAACAGCCTGAACCAGGACTACCTCAACGGCCGCTTCCTCATCTATTGGGGAGACGCGTTCACCCGCGGCTCCGTCACCAACGCGACCGGCCCGTACGGCTATTACACCTGGGAGGACGGCATCCGGAACTCCGGAGACGTGAACAGCCGGAACCAGGCCTTCTATCTCCAGGACACGTGGCGGGCGGGCCGCCGGTTGACCCTGAACCTCGGCGTCCGGTTGGAGAATGAGTTCCTGCCTCCGTTCAAGAAGGAAGTCAACGGGATCAAGGTTGCCAACCCCGTCTCGTTCGGGTGGGGCGACAAGATCGCTCCGCGCCTGGGGGCGGCCTGGGACATCAAGGGCGACGGCCGCTGGAAGGCGGCCGCCAGCTTCGGGATGTTCTACGACGTGCTCAAGTACGAGCTGGCCCGCGGCTCCTTCGGCAGCGACGTGTGGTTCACGCACGTCTACACGCTGGACCGGCCCGATGTCATCAACCTGACGAAGGCCAACCCGGGGGCCAACGGACGCGAGGTCATCACGTTCGACAACCGCACGATCCCCATCAACGCCCAGGGGCAGCTCGAAGGCATCGACCCGGCGATCAAGCCGTACAAGAGCCGCGAGTTCTCCGTCTCGCTCGACCACCAGTTCAGCTCCAAGCTCATCGGAGGCATCCGCTACACCCGCAAGGACCTGATCCGGGGGATCGAGGACATCGGCGTCCTCGACGCCTCCGACAGCGAGGTCTACCTGATCGGCAATCCCGGCTTCGGCCAGACCCGGGACAAGAGCTCCGTATACGGCGGCACCACCCCCAACGGGACCTTCCTGGTCCCGAAGGCGACGCGCAAGTACGACGGGGTGGAGGTGCGTCTGCAAGGGTCGGTGAAAGAGAACCTGCACTTCCTCGCCTCGTACACCTGGAGCCGGCTCTTCGGGAACTACTCGGGCGCGGCGAACTCCGACGAGTCGGGCCGCTCCGATCCGGGCGTCTCCCGTGCCTTCGACCTGCCGTACTACTACTTCGACGAGAGCGGCAGCCAGAAGACACGCGAAGGCCGCCTCGGGACCGACCGTCCCCACGCGTTCAAGCTGTTCGCGTATTACAACTTCGAGTGGGGCGCGGGCACGAGCAACATCGGCGTCACGCAGCTCGCCTACAGCGGCGTGCCGGACTCGACCTCGGTGATCTACCTCTCGGCGCCGACGTTCCCCTTCGGCCGCGGCGACATGGGGCGGACCGATGCCTACATCCAGACCGACCTCAACCTGTCCCACTCCTTCAAGCTGACCAAGGGGTCGCGGGTGCGGTTCGAAGCCAACGTCCGGAACCTCTTCGACCAGTCCGCGGTCATCTCGCGCGTCACCCAGTACAACCGCAACGGGGCCATCAGCGCGAAGCAGCTCCCGCTCAGCAAGTTCTTCGCGGGCTACAACCTCAACGACTTCGTGAATCCCCAGAACGACAGGGGCACGGGCGTCAACTACAACCCGATCTATGGCCTGCCGGGGGCGAGCTACCGGGCCGGAGGCGGTCCGGGGCAGAGCCGGGCCATCGGGTCGATCGCGGATCGCAGCGCGTTCTCCGCGGCCAACCCGAACTTCGGCGGTTATCAGGATTTTCGCGTGATTCGGCTGGGCGTGACGCTGGTCTTCTGACCCGACGCTGACGCGCTCGTGACAAAGGGGCCGGCTCGAAAGGGCCGGCCCTGTCGTTTTCAGGCCTCGCGCAGCGTCAGGGCCGGGGTGGTCTTCCAGCGGCCGCGCGTGAAGTCGGGCACCGCCACCGGCCGGCTGCCCTCGGCGACCGACTGCTCACTCAGCCCCGAGATCGCGCTCCAGGCCGCGGCGTCGTAGACGTTCTGGTCGGTGGGCCACCCGCGGCGCAGGCATTCAATGAGGCGCTGGTTCACGAGGTAGTCCATGCCCCCGTGGCCGCGCTTGTCGTCGCGCACGCGCTTCGACTTCCACAACGGGTGCTCGAACTCCTGGTAGTACTTCTTGAGGGGCTCCCATTCTTCCTTCTTGCTGCGTCCCTCGATGTAGACGCGGTCGGGCCAGCCCTGGATGAGCCCGCGCGTGCCCTGGAGCATGCCGATGCGGCTGTACGGCCGCGGGCTGTTGGTGTCGTGGGACAGGAAGATCGTCTGGCCGTTGACGGTGCGGATGAGCGTCGTGTTCACGTCGCCCAGCTTGTACGTCTCCCGCCGGCGGGGGTCATCGGCGGCGAGGTGCTCGGCGGCGTAGAGCTGGAGGCCGCGCGAGTTCCCGCTCATCGAGACGACGTAGTCGAAGCGGTTGCCCCGGTTGACGTTCATGCACTGGGCGATGGGTCCCAGGCCGTGGGTGGGGTAGAGGTTCCCGTTCCGGTGGATCGCATGGGCACGGCGCCAGAGCCCTTCGCTCTCGCGCCCGAACTTGACCTCGCGCAGGTCGTGGAGATAGCCGCACTCGCCGTGGAGCAGCTCGCCGAGCAGGCCGCGCTGGGCGAGGACGAGGGTCAGCATCTCGCGGCGGTCGTAGCAGGCGTTCTCCATCATCACGCAGTGGCGCTGCTGCTTTTCCGCCGCCTCGACGAGCTGCCAGCACTCGTCCACGGTGACGGCGGCGGGGACCTCGGTGGCGGCGTGCTTGCCCGTGCGCATCGCGGCCAGGCAGACCGGGACGTGCCACTCCCACGGCGTGGCGTTGTACACCAGGTCGAGCTCCTGCTCGTCGCACATGCGCTCGAAGTCGCGTTCGCCCTTCGAGTAGCCGGCGGGGGACGGCTGGCCGGCGGCCTTCACCTTCGCCTGCGCCGCGGCGACCTTCTCGGGCACGATGTCGCACACGGCGCGGATCTCGGCCCCCTCGATCCGCAAGAGGCTCTCCACGTGGAACGAGCCCCGCTCGCCGACGCCGACGTAGCCGATGCGGACGCGCTCCATGGGAGGTGCGGCGTAGAGGGGGATGGAAGGCGCCGCCGGCGCCGCGGCTTCCTGCGCGGCGGCCGTTCGGGGGCGCACGGCGGCCACGAGGCCCGCGGCGACGGTCACGCGCAGGAACTCCCGGCGGGAGGCGTCTGCGGGCACGATGGGGCGCTTGGGATGGCTCATGGCGGCCATGATATCCCTACCTTTTCGTCTATGATTGCCCCTCATGCTTCCGGAGCCCGTCCGGGCCGCCATCTTCTGGACGAGCAACGCGGTCTGGGGGCCCTGGACGGTCGTCCTGCTCCTCGGCACCGGGCTGTTCCTCACGATCCGCCTCCGCTTCGTCCAGATCGTGCGGTTCCCCGACGCGATGCGGACGATGGTCCCCGCCGCGCAGGCCGGCGCCCCCGGCGCGCTCTCGCCGTTCCAGGCGTTCATGACCGCGCTCGCCGCCTCCATCGGCACCGGCAACATCGCCGGCGTGGCCACCGCGGTCGTCACCGGTGGCCCGGGGGCAGTCTTCTGGATCTGGTGCTACGGCTTCTTCGCGACCGCCATCAAGTTCACGGAAGCGGTGCTCGGCATCGAGTTCCGCGTCCTCGCCGGAGACCGTCTGTCGGCGGGGCCGATGCACTACCTGCGGGACGGCCTCAAGATGCCCTGGCTCGGCTGGTTGTACGCGCTCATCGCCGGGGTCGCCTGCCTCACGACAACGCCCTTCACCCAGCCCAACTCGATCGCGGTGGTGTGGCAGAGCCAGTTCCACGTTCCGACCTGGGCCTCGGGGGTCGTGATCGCCGTCCTGACCTGCCTGGTGGTGATCGGAGGGATCAAGTCGATCGGCCGGGCGGCGGAGAGGCTGGCCCCGCTCAAGGTGTTCCTCTACCTCGCGGGCGGCTTGATCGTGATCCTCACCCACGCGGGCGAGCTGCCGGAGGTCCTGTCCCTGATCTTCCGCGAGGCCTTCTCCACGCGCGCCGCCGTAGGGACCGCGGCCGGAATGGGCATGATGGTGGCGATGCGCTACGGCCTGGCGCGCGGCATCTACGCGAACGAGGCCGGGTACGGCACGGCCGCGGTCGTCTACGGGACGGCCCGCAGCCAGGAGCCCGTGCAGCAGGGCCTCAACGCGGTGATGGAGGTGTTCATCATCTCGTTCGTGACCTCTTCCATCAGCGCCCTCACGATCCTCGTCAGCGGCGTGTGGCGATCGGGGCTGACGAGCACCGCGGTCGTGGCCGCGGCCTTCGACACCTCCATACCGGTGGTCGGGGGCTGGATCGTGGCTTTCTGCGCCTTCCTGTTCGGCTACACGACGCTCATCGGCTGGGCCTACTACGGCGAGCAGTTCCTCGAGTACGTCTTCGGCACGCGGATCACGACGCCCTACCGCTGGACCTACTGCCTGCTCATCGTGTTCGGCGCCATCGGCAAGGTGGAGACGGTGTGGGCGTGGGGCGACCTGATGAACGGCCTCCAGATCTTCCCCAACCTCGTGGGCGTCATCGGCCTGTCGGGCGTGGCCGCGGCCACGCTGCGCGAGGGCACCCGAGGGAAGGGCTGAGGATGGCGCCGGGATTCCAGCGCCGGGAAGGCGTGCTCGGCTGCGACGGTGTCTCCCTCGAGGAGGCGGCCGTACGCTTCGGCACGCCGCTGTACCTCTACAGCAAGGCGGCGCTCGTCGCCGCCTACACCGCCTACGACCGGGCCTTCGACCCCGTGCCCCACCGCATCTGCTACGCGCTGAAGGCCAACGGATCCGGGGCGCTGCTGCGCATCCTGGCCGGGCTCGGCGCCGGCGCGGACATCGTGTCGGGGTTCGAGCTGGAGGCCGCGCTCCGTGCGGGCTTTCCTCCGAAGCTCATCGTGTTCTCCGGCGTCGGGAAGACGACCGACGAGATCGCCCGCGGCCTGGACGCCGGCATCGGGGAGTTCAACGCCGAGAGCGAGGAGGAGCTGGGCCGGATCAGCGCCGCCGCTTCCGCGCGCGGGCGCACCGTGGGCGTGACGCTGCGCGTGAACCCCGACATCGACCCGAAGTCGCACGCCTACATCTCCACCGGCCTCCGCCAGAACAAGTTCGGCGTGGACATCGCGCTCGCGCCCGACATCCTCCGGCGGGCCCGCAACCTGCCCGGGCTCGCGATCGCGGGCGTGCAGTGCCACATCGGCTCCCAGATCACGGACCTCGAGCCGATGGAGCAGGCGGTGCGGGACCTCGTCGCGCTCTCCAACCGGCTCCTCGCCGACGGGTTCCCCCTGCGCGTGATCGACATCGGCGGCGGGCTGGGCGTGGACTACGAGGGCGGCACCACGCTGCAGCCGGCGGCGCTCGCGGCCCGCTTGGTGCCGCACCTCGAGGGGCTGCCGTTGACCGTCCTCGTGGAGCCGGGGCGCTCCATCGTCGGCGCGGCCGGCGCGCTCCTCACGCGGGTGCTGTACCTCAAGGAGAACCGCGGCAAGCAGTTCGTCATCGTGGATGCGGGCCTGAACGACCTTCTCCGGCCCGCCCTCTACTCGGCGTTCCACCGTGTGGAGCCGGTCGTGTCCCGCGGGGGCGAAACGCGAAGAGTGGACGTGGTGGGGCCCGTGTGCGAGACGGGGGATTTCCTGGCCCGCGACCGGAACCTCGAGCGCGTCCAGCCGGGAGACCTCCTGGCCGTGCGCGACACGGGGGCCTACGGGTTCGTCATGTCGTCCAACTACAACATGCGTCCGCGGGCTGCGGAGGCCCTCGTCGACGACGGCGGCCTGCGCCTCATCCGCCGCCGGGAGACGTTCGAGGATTTGACGCGGACGGAAGTGTAGCTGTCATCTCTTCGGCCGGCACGTCGTCGTCGCCCACGGTTCGGGCGGCGGCACGCTGGGACTCACGGCCGAAGGGAATCCCCGCTCCATCCGCTTCCATCCCTTGACGCCGCTGTCGAGGTCCGGGAACGCGGCGACCAGGTCGAACCGGGTGCCCGGCAGGCTCTCGAGCCAGGACGGTGGGACCTGTCCCTCGCGGAGCAGGTACCGCTCTCCGTCCTTGTTGCGGATGCGATAGAGGAAGTACTTCTCAGGACCCTTGCCCTTGAGCTTCTTGGCCATCGCCTGACCGAGTGCCGCGATCAGAGCGCCGAAGTCCGCCGAGGGCGGGAGATGGGGCCGGAACGCCCGCGTCTCGGCCACGGTGGGGGCGCCTCCCCCCGGCGCCACGGAGCCGAGCGGCCCGCACTCCAGGTCCACGCCGCCGAAGAACCGCTCCAGCATGATCTGCGGGGACTTGCCCACGACCTCGATCGTGGTCTCGAAGCGGGGCGTGCCCTTGCTCGCCTGCTCGGCCAGCACCTGGTCGACGTGCTTCTCGACATCGAGCGTGAGCGGGCTCGGCGACGGCGTGGGGCTCGCGCTCTGGGCCGACGCCTGCCCGCCCAGCACGCCCGAGATCGCCAGCGCGATCGAGATGGTTCGCAAGGAGCAAGCCTCCCTTCCCATTGTCCGGCCGGGAGGGCTCATCGGGAAAGGGGTTTCGCTCGGCGAGACACTACTTCTCGCTGATTATTCTTCCCAGGTCGCTCGACCGGGCCAGGCGGTCGAACGTCTCGTAGAGGGCGGCCGAGATCTCCCGGATCGCAGCCGCGCCGTCGGCGTCGCGGCGAAGATAGGTCGTCATGATCGAGACCGCGTAGGGGCGGCCCGGCAGATCGACGATGGCGGTCACGCAACGCACCGCCTCGAGGCTGCCCGGCTTGTCGGCCACGACCAGGCCCTCGGGCAGGGGTTCACGGAAGGGCGACTCCTTCGGCACCGCCGCCACCGCCATCATGTCGCGCGCGCGCTCCTTCGACAGGCCGGCGCCGGCGTACATCGTCTCGGCGAGCTGGCGCATCTCGGCGGGGGTGGAGACGTTCTCGTCCCCGCGCCGGGCGGCCTCCAGGTCCATCATCTTCCGGCGCAGGCGGGTCGCGCGCAGGCCGAGCAGGTCGAGGCGCCGGTTGACCGCGTCCATCCCGACCCGGTCGATGAGGACGTTGGTGGCGGCGTTGTCGGACCAGCCCATCATGAGGACGGCCACGTCGCGCCACGTGAGGCTCACCTGGTTCCCGAGCTCCTGCAGCACGCCTCCGCCGCGCACCCGCGGAAGCGGCGGCCGCGTGAGCTCGCCGAGGTCCACGCGGCCCTCCTCCGCCTGCCGGTAGAGCTCGTACAGCACGGCGAGCTTGATCGACGACGCCTGCGGGAACGGCTCCGCCGGGCGCACGTCGAGCGTCATCCCGCCCTTCAGGTCCTTGACCGAGACTCCCAGCACGCCGTCCAGACCGCGGTCCACCGCCTCGATCCGGGCCCGGAGCTTCTCCCACAACACCCCTTGCTTCTCCGCCGGCGCCGCGGGCGCGGCGAGGAAGACGACGAGCAGCGGCACGGCCGCCGTCATTCTTGCTTCCATGCCTTGTCGTACCTCAGCAGGCCGGTGGAGTCGACGGACAGGCCGTGCACCGTCCGGCGGAAAGCGGTGAACAGCGAGACGTGGTAGAGCGGGACCCAGGGCACGTCCTTCTGGAACAGCTCCTGGGCGGAGCGGTACAGCGAGGCCCGCTCGCGGTGGTCGGCGTGCTGCCGGCCCTGCTTGAGCAGGCCGTCCATCTGCGGGCTCCGGTAGCGGCTGCGGTTGGTGGCCCCGATGGAGTCCGTAGCGAGGAGGGCGGAGAGGAAGTCGTTGGGGTCGATCGTGTCCGCCTGCCAGCCGAGCAGGGCGAGCGCGTAGTCGCCGCGGGTGGCCCGATCGAGGTACTCCTTCCAGCTTCGCGCCTGCTCGAGCTTCGCCCGCACGCCGATCTGGGCGAGGTCGTCACGGACGAGGCCGGCGAGGCGCAGCGGCGAGGGAAGGTAGGGACGCGCGGCGTCCACGGCCATCAGCGTCGTATCGAAGCCGTCCGGGTAGCCGGCCTGGGCGAGGAGCCGGCGGGCGGCGGCGCGGTCCAGGCCCAGCTCCTTGGTCCGGCCCGCGTAACCCCACATCGAGGGCGGCAGCGGGTTGCGGGCGGGAACCCCGTGCCCGCCGAGACCGTCGCGCACGAGCGCGCGACGGTCGATCGCGCGGACCAGGGCCTGGCGCACCCGGTGGTCGTCGAAAGGCCGGCGCTCGTTGTTGGGGCAGAGGAACGCGATGTTCAGGCCCGTCTGCGAGTCGAGCGTGAGCCCGGGGCGGCCGCGCAGGCGGCCGACGGTGTCCTGGCCCACCGCCGACGTGACGTCGATCTCGCCCGCGAGGAGCGCCGCCTCCAGCGACTTCTGGTCGGCGAGGCGCCGGAAGACGATGCGCCGCAGCCGGGGTGCCCCGCCCCAGTACTGCGGGTTCGCCGCCAGCTCGATCCGCCCCGGCCGCGCCGAATCGAGCCGGTACGGCCCGCTGCCGACGGCGCGCGCGGGGGATCGGGAGCCGATCTGCCGCGGGCTCTGCATCGCGTAGAAGGCCTGGGAGAGTGTGGCCAGGAGCGCCGCGTTCGGCTGGTCGAGCGTCACCGTGACGACGAAGGGGCCCGCGCGGGACGCTCGCCCGGAGAAGCCGCGCTGCTTCCGCAGATCGTCCAGGTTAGCTACCACCGCCGCGGCATCGAGCGGGGCCCCGTCGTGGAAGCGCACGCCCTGGCGCAGCGTGAACGTCCACGTGCGGCTGTCGGCGGTCGCCCAGCTCGTGGCGAGGGCCGCCTCGGGCCGGCTGCCGTCCGGGCGATAGCGCACGAGCGGCTCGCAGACGTTGGACACGACCGCCGCCGACACGAGGTCGGAGGCGCGGTGGGGATCGAGGGAGACCGGGTCGGCCGTGAGGCCCACGACGAGGGTGTCGGGCGGGGTCGCGAGGACGGCGAGCAACCAGAGCGCGCTCACGCCGCGAGCCCCGACAGCACCTGAGCGACCAGCAGCCCGGCGTAGGTCCCGATCACGTTGCCCAGCACGGCGAGCAGCAGGCCGACGGGGGCCAGGGCCGGGTGGTAGATGGCGGCCACGACGGGGGCGGAGGAATAGCCGCCGACGCAGGCCTGGCTGGCGGCGCCGAAGAAGAACAGCGGCGCGCGGAGGAGGCGGATGGCGGCCAGGGTCAGGAGGGCGTGCACGGCGATCACGATGACGCCGAAGAGCACGAACTGCGGGTGCGCGGCCACCTTGCGCAGGTCTCCCTGCGCTCCCACCGAGGCGAGGAGGAGATAGAACCCCGCGTAGCCGAGGGTCGAGGCGCCCGCCTCTTCGAGGCGCGACAGCGGCGTCAGCGAGAGCAGGAGGGCGACGCTCGTGAGGAGGAGGATCGCCCACGAGAACTGGTTCAGGACCCTGCCCACCGGGGGCAGCACTCCTCCCACCCAGAGACAGGCGGCGGTGAGGACGATCGCGAGGCCGACCATGAGGGTGGCGTCGGCGACCGCCATCGGCCGCGAGGCCTTCGCCTTGCGCTCCGCCAGCCGCGCGCCCACGCCGTCCATGACGGCGCGGTCGGCTCCGTTCCACCGGTCGAACCGGTCCTGATGGGCGGCGAAGGAGATGAGCAGCCCCATCCACGTGTAGCCCACGACGGTGTCCACGATGATGATGATGCCCTGGAGCTCCGGCGAGAGCCCGAGCGTCGTGCCCACCGCGATGAGGTTGGCGCTGCCGCCGATCCACGTGCCCGCCAGCGCCCCCGCTGCTTTCCACGCCTCGGCGGGCAGCCACGGCCGCAGGATCAGGAACGCCGCGACGCAGCCGAGCGCCACCCCGAGGCAGCCGGCGGCCATGACGACGAGGGCGGTGCGCCCCAGCCGCGCGATCGCCTTCAGCTCCGCGGAGATGAGGAGGAGGACGAGGCAGGCCGGCAGGAGATAGCGCGCCAGCGCGCGATAGAGCGGGCTCTCGTCGGGAATGAGGCCCGCCGACGTCGACAGCATCGGGATGAAGAACGTCCAGACGAGGGCCGGGAGCCGGTCGAACAGGCCCTGGAGACGCGGCACTCGGGAGACCTGGAAGACGAGGCCGACGACACCCGCCAGGTAGGCCAGGAGGAAGACGGGGTCCTTGATCAAGGCCGCCATCATTCAACACGGCGGCAGACGGGTCAACCGTGGGCGGGACCGCCGCCTATAATGCCGGCAGGATGCGGAGCCCCTCGCGGGAGCAGACGTCCGTCACCCTCCGGCACCGGCCCCTCGACCTGCGACTGCGCCACACGTTCCGCATTGCGCGCGGCGCATCCGACGTACGCGAGAACCTGCTCGTCGAGGCGGAGGTCGGCGGCCTCGTCGGGCGAGGTGAGGCGGCCCCGATCCTCCGCTATCGTGAGGACCGCGCTTCGGCGGCCCGAGCGGTGGAGACGATGGCGACGCAGCTCGCCGATCCGCGCGCCTTCGCCCAAGCGGCGGGACGGGTCGCGGTGAAGGGCCAGAGCGCGGCGGAAGCGGCCGTCGACATGGCGCTGCACGACCTGGCCGGCCTCCGCCTTCAGGCGCCCCTCTACGAGGTGCTGGGCATCGACCCCCGCCCGACACCCGAGACGTCCTTCACCATCGGCCTGGACACGCCCGAGGTGGTGATCCAGAAGGTGAAGGAGGCCTCCGCCTATCCCGTCCTGAAGGTGAAGATGGGCTCCGACCGCGACCGGGAAGTCCTCACCGCCGTGCGGGACACGACGCGGCAGCGCATCCGCGTGGACGCCAACGAAGGCTGGACGCCGG
>QHVJ01000540.1 GCA_003222275.1 Acidobacteriota bacterium
GCCGGGCAGGAGCGCGCGCGTGACGAGGATCGGGCCAGCCAGATTCACCGCGATCATGCGCTCGACGGCCGCGGCGGAGAGGCGCGCGAGCGGCCCCGGCTCGAGCACGCCGGCGTTGTTCACCAGGCAGTCCACGCGCCCCACGCGCCGCGCCATCCGCGCCACCGAGCGCGCGTCGCCGACATCGACCTGGACGAATCGCGCGCCGTGCGCGCTCAGCGCGCGCGCCACCGCCCGCCCGAGCGCCGGCCGCATCTCGGCGACCACGACCCCCCATCCGTCGGCGGCCAGCGCTTCGGCCGTGGCGCGGCCGATGCCGCGGCCCGCGCCGGTGACGAGCGCGACGCGGGGGGTCACCTGGATTCCTGACCCGCCGGGTGGCTCACTATGGTGATCCGGCGGCGTATCAATCTTTGGACATTGTTCCGGAGCCGCAATGACCCGAATACTCGTCGGCGGTGACGGTCGCAAGCCCGCGTAACTTCGCCTTCATCGACGGTCAGAACCTCCATCTCGGAATCAGGGACCTCGGTTGGCGCGTAGATTGGCGCCGCCTCCGCGTGCATCTCGAGGAACACTACCGTGTGACCCGCGCCTTCTACTTCGTTGGATTCATCCCCGATAATCAGCCGCTTTACACGAGGCTCCAGAAGGCGGGCTACACCGTGGTCTTCAAGCCCGTCACTTATCGCGGCGATGGCAAGCCCAAGGGCAACGTAGACGCCGAGCTGGTACTCCAGGCAATGATCGAATATCCACACTATGAGCGGGCGGTCGTCGTGACGGGCGACGGCGATTTTGGCTGCTTGGTTCGCCATCTCTACAACAAGGGCAAGCTGGAGCGCGTGCTCAGCCCCAACAGGCGACGCTGCTCTGCCCTTTTGAAGCGCGCCGCCCGCGAGAGGCTCGACTTCCTGGAGGAGGCCAGAGGAAAGATCCAGTACAAAAGCTGAAGGGGCACCCCCTCAGGACGATACCTGAAAGCGTGCCCCTTCCTAGTGTCCCGACGCTTAGATTACTCGTCCACGCTGTTGTGTCAAGCGTGTATCCCCTTTAGTTCAAGCGGTGTCCGGTCTATCTTCCCCGCGTGGCGACCTCCGATCTGGACAGCCGCGTCCGCGCGGCGGCGTTCGAGTTCCTGGAGGAGCAGACCCGTCTCCACGGCGAGGTTCTTCCGCGCGAGCTCCTGAGCCGGGGCTTCGTCTTCAACGTCACGCGCGTGCCCCTCGTCGGACCTCAGGGCATCTTCAAGCCGGCCGTGACCGAAATGCCGCTGACGATCACGACGGCCCCGATCGTCGAGGGCCGCGAGCGGCCATACGAGGATCGCGTCGAGGAGGGCGGCGCCATTCTCTACCGATATCGCGGGACCGATCCGCGGCACCCGGACAACGCCGGCCTGCGCCTGGCCATGCAACGCCAGACGCCACTCATCTATCTATACGGTCTCGTGCCCGGCCGATATCTGCCGGTCTGGCCCGTCTACATCGTCGGCGACGATCCGCGCGCGCTGGCGTTCAAGGTCGCCGTCGACGAGGCACGTCTCTTGGACCTGGGACCACGCATCGAAGAGACGATGGAGACTGAAGCGCGCAGGAAATACGTCACCCGCTACACCCGCCAGCGACTCCATCAGCAGAGCTTCCGCCAGAGGGTGCTCGCGGCCTACCAGGAATGTTGCGCGATCTGCCGCCTGCGCCACGAGGAGCTGCTCGAGGCCGCCCACATCCTGCCCGACGGCCATCCGCGCGGCGAGCCCGTGGTGCCGAACGGCCTGGCCCTCTGCAAGCTTCACCACGCGGCGTTCGATGGACATCTCCTCGGCATCAACCCCGATCTCGTGGTTCACGTGGCGCGCGCCATTCTGCACGAGCCTGACGGGCCGATGCTCCGCCATGGTCTTCAGGATTTCCACGGCGCCCGCATCCGCGTTCCGCGTAGCGCGGGCCTTCGGCCGAACCGGGAGTTCCTGGCGGAACGATACGAGTGGTTCAAGAAGGCCGTGTAGCACCTCTTTCAGTCTCAGCGTATCGGTCTCGGCGCATTGTCGAGCCAACGTGAGCGCCCCATGCTGAAGCGAAGTCTTCATGAAGCCGATCCGTCTCTCCGACCACGCTCGGGCGCAACTGCGGTTTCGCGGCGGCTTCGCGTGGGAGGTCAACGAGGCGATTCGAACAACCCATGGGAGCCGGCCGAGCGGGGCCGCCGCGAGTGCCGCCGGAACTTTCCGTTTCACCAGGAGTGGCACGGTATCGTGTACGCGACCAAGCAGATCCGGCCGATCTTTGTTGACGAACCAGAGGAGATCGTGGTCGTGACGGTCTACGTGTACTATCTCCTGGAGGAACGTCGATGAGGATTACTTACGACCGCGAAGTCGACGCGCTGTATTTCAGGTTTCGGGACACGACCGTCACGACAAAACATCTCGGCGAAGGCATCGCCGCGGACTACGACTCCGACGGGCGCTTGGCGGGCATCGAAATCCTCGACGCCATCAGCCGGCTCGGCGATCCGGAAGTGCTCCGGCAGGTGATCCTCGAAGGTGTCGGCCCCCGCCGCGACTAGCTCCGACCGGCACCCACGCAATCCGGTCTGACGATTCTTATCGCGTAGCGTCCTTGATTCCAGGCGTGCGCTTGGCGAAGAGTCGAGCGTCCTCCGCCTTTTGACACGAGGCACACAGCTCCGCGGTCGGCATCAACTTCAGCCGGATCTCGCCCAGGGGGCCACCGCACGACGTACACTTTCCGTATTCCCGTTGGCGATGGCGCTCCGGCAAGATCATCGCCAATTCCCCTGCATGACGAGGCACAAGATCCAGATCGTGACGGTCATGACCGTTCGCATTCCCCTCCCCCATGCGCTGTCATTTGGGCGCATCAACTCGGCGGTACGTAGCAGAAGGAGTGCCAGAAGTGGAGAAGAGCGA
>QHVJ01000541.1 GCA_003222275.1 Acidobacteriota bacterium
CGGCGCCGAGATCGTCGCGCTGCTCAAGACGGGCAGCGCCTACTACGCGCCGGCGGCCTCCGCCGTCGAGATGGTCGAGGCGATCCTGAAGGACAAGAAGAAGATCCTGCCGTGCGCGGCCTACCTGGACGGCCAGTACGGCGTCCAGGGGCTCTACGTCGGCGTGCCCGTCAAGCTCGGGCGCGGCGGCGTCGAACAGGTCATCGAGATCAAGCTCACGCCCGAGGAGCAGGCGGCATTCGACAAGTCGGTCGGCGCCGTGCGCGAGCTGGTCGACAAGCTCAAGCTCTAACGGAGGCAATCATGGCCGCAAAGAAGGCCAAGGCGCGCCGGCCGGCGCGGGCCAAGCGGCCGGCCGCCGCGCGCGTTCGACCGGTGCCGGCCGGCTACCACACCGTCACCCCGTATCTCACCGTCGACGACGGCGCGCGCGCGATCGAGTTCTACGCGCGCGCGTTCGGCGCGCGCGAGAAGGCGCGCATGCCGGGCCCGGGCGGCAAGATCATGCACGCCGAGCTCCGCATCGGCGACTCCGTCGTGATGCTGAGCGACGAGTTCCCGGGCATGAGCTCGGCCCGCGCGCCCAAGGCGCTCGGCGGCACCACGGGCGGGCTCTTCCTCTACCTGCCCGACGTCGACGCCGCCTTCAAGCGCGCGGTGGAGGCGGGCTGCAAGGTGCTCATGCCGGTCACCGACATGTTCTGGGGCGACCGCTTCGGCAAGCTCGAGGACCCGTTCGGCAACCAGTGGAGCCTCGCCACCCACAAGGAAGACGTGTCGCCACGCGAGCAGGCCGAGCGCGCGAAATCGGCGATGGCGAAGCTGAGCCCGGGCGGCGCCTGATGCGCGAGATCCACGTCTCGGCCATCACGGACGCCGTCAAGAAGCTCTGCATGGAGGCGAACTGGAGCCTCGAGCCCGACATGCTGCGCGCCTTCGACCGTGCGCTCGGCACCGAGCGCTCGGCCGCCGGCAAGCAGGTGCTGACGATCTTGAAGCAGAACGCCGAGATGGCCCGCACGCGACAGATCCCGTACTGCCAGGACACGGGGATGGTGATCTGCTTCGTCGAGCTGGGGCAGGACGTGCACGTCACGGGCGGCGGCCTGTACGACGCCATCAACGAGGGCGTGAGCCAGGGCTACCGGGAAGGCTATCTGCGCGCCTCGATCGTGCGCTCGCCGTTCGACCGCGTGAACACCGGCGACAACACGCCGGCGGTGATCCACGTGGACGTCGTGCCCGGCGCGACCGTGAGGATCATGGTGATGGCCAAGGGCGGCGGCTGCGAGAACCGCTCGAAGTACACGATGCTGACGCCGGCGGCGGGACTGCCGGGCGTGAAGGACTTCGTGATCGAGTGCGTGAAGAACGCCGGCCCGGACGCCTGCCCGCCGCTCATCCTCGGCGTCGGTGTCGGCGGCACGTTCGAGAAGTCCGCGATCCTGTCCAAGAAGGCGCTCTTCCGCGAGCTCGGCTCGCCGAATCCGGATCCGACCCTGGACGCGCTGGAGCAGGAGCTGCTCGCGCGCGCCAACCGGCTGGGCATCGGGCCGCAGGGCTACGGCGGCGACACCACGTCCTTCGGCATCCACATCCTCACCTACCCCTGTCACATCACCTCCCTCCCCGTCGCCGTCACCATCGAATGCCACGCCCACCGCCACAAGGAAGTGACGCTGTGAGGACGGCGGCGCTGCGCGATCTCCCCCTCCGTCCGAGCGCCGGCGTTGCCGGCGCCATCGAAGGGGGGAGGTTCGGAAGGGGGGCGCAGCCCCCCTCCGAGGAAATCGAATGCCACGCCCACCGCCACAAGGAAGTGACGCTATGAGCGATCGCGATCGAGCGCCGGCTTCGCCGGCGCCATCGAAGGGGGGAGGTTTCGGAAGAGGGGCGCAGCCCCCCTCCGAGGAAATCAAAGACGTGCGGACGCCGTTCTCCGACGCGGACGTGGAGTCGCTGAAGGCGGGCGATCGCGTCCGCATCTCGGGCGTCATCTATACGGCGCGCGACGCGGCCCATGCGCGCCTGCTTCCCCTGATCGAGAAGGGCGAGGCGCTGCCGATCGACGTCACGGGCCAGATCATCTATTACACCGGTCCGTCGCCGGCCCGGCCGGGCACCGTGATCGGCTCCGTCGGGCCGACGACCGCCAGCCGCATGGACAAGTTCACGCCGTCGCTCTTGAAGCTCGGACTCAAGGGCACGATCGGCAAGGGCTACCGCGGTCAGCCGGTGAAGGACGCGCTGAAGCAGTACAAGGCGATCTACTTCGGCGCGATCGGCGGCGCCGGCGCCGTGCTCTCCGAGTTCGTGAGGAAGGCGGAGGTCGTGGCCTACGAGGACCTCGGCACGGAGGCGATCCGCCGGCTCGAGGTGGACGCCTTCCCGGCCATCGTGCTCTACGACTGCCACGGCGGCGATCTCTACCAGGACGGGCAGAAGGTCTACGCGAGGGAGGACCCATACCCTCAGGGAGGGCACAAGTGAGCGCGCGGGTGACGGCGGCACGGCCGCCGATCGCGGCGCCCCATCTACGCCGGGACGCGTGGTGGGCGCTGCCGCTGACGGTCGTGATCGTGCTCGGCAGCTTCATCGTGTATTCCACGTGGGCGGCCTTCCAGAACGCTCACTACTGGGCGCCGCCGTACCTGTCGCCCTTCTACTCGC
>QHVJ01000556.1 GCA_003222275.1 Acidobacteriota bacterium
CTTCGCCGAGGAAGGTATCCGTGGTCCCGTGCTCCTCGCGGTTCCGGCCCCAGAGCAGCGTGACCGCCAGCGGCCGATCGCCGGCGGCCCCGTAGTGCAGCGACGCCGTGGTGCGCCTGAGATCGCCGGGCTGGAGAGCCTCGGGATGCTTGAGGAAGCCGTACGACACTTGGGACGACCAGCCGTGACCGAGGTCCGCTCGCACGCGCCCGGAGACGGAATCGAGCCCTCCGCCTTCGATGTCCCAGCGATGCTCGTCGGGTTCGGCACCGTGGAAGGCCGAGCCCTCGAGGGACAGCCACCGCCATCCCGCGCCCACCGTGATCACGTTGTTCGTGATGTGCGTCGAGTCCTGCCAATGATGCCCGAGCGTTGCCGTCGGGTTCTCCCCTGCCGAGGCCCGGTGCATGAACGCGGTGGGGCCGAGCGCCGGCTCGCCGCGAACCGCGGCCTGCACCCAGTAGGCTCCGTGGTCGCCGAGCGAACTCCTGTACGTCGCAGAGAGATTCATGAACAGGTCGTGGGCGTGCTGCCTGTCGACGATCGGGTTGCCGCGGAACGTCTCGCCGGTCTGGAACAGCTGCGGCGAGCCGCCGTCCGGGATCGTGGCCGGTTCGAGCGAGTTCATCATCATCAAGGTGACCCGCCCGCCGGCCACGTCCCTCTGGGTCATGACCATCCCGAAGTTCGAAGACTCGAAGGCGTCGTCGCCGGACGGGCCTCCCTGGTGGTCGTAGAGGAGGCGGACCGACCCCATGGTCATGAGCTGCCAATGCGGCATGGCCATGCCCGCCATCGGGTCTCTGGGGGTCATGCCCGTCATCACGGTCATGTCCGACTGGAAGAGATTGCGCCCATGCTCCATCGGCTGACCCGGGGCCATGGCGCCGTGCGGCATCGGCTGACCAGGCGTCATCCCGCCGTGCTGCATGGGCTCACCCGGGGCCATGCCCGCATGCGCCGGCTGTTCTCCACCGGCCGGCGGCGCCTCCGCGTGTCCGGCATGATCCGAAGGCGCAGGCTGCCCGGTCGCG
This sequence comes from Acidobacteriota bacterium, assembly GCA_003222275.1. GTDB lineage: Bacteria > Acidobacteriota > Vicinamibacteria > Fen-336 > Fen-336 > AA32. The sequence goes on from QHVJ01000556.1 coordinate 1,035, forward strand.
GCGCCGGCCGGCGCGGCCTCCGCATGCCCCGTATGCTCGGTGGGCGTTGGAGCCTCCATCGCGTGCCCCGCGGCCGGAGCCGCCTCATGTGCCGCGTGCTCCGCGGGAGCGCCGGTCGCGGGTGCCGCCGCGTGCTCACCGTGCATGCCGGCGTGTGATTGGCTTTGCGGCGCCGCGCGAGTGGAGGCGGCCGGCGACGGCCTCTCGATCCGGACGCTGCGCGCCACCCATCGCCTTCCCGTACGCTGGGCCTCCACGACGACGCGCGCTCCCGCCTTGACGTCGGAAAGAGCAGCGGTGCCGCTACCTTTTCGATACCGCGTTCCCTTCGTGAGCCCGATCGAGATCACTCTTCCTTCGGGGGTACGCACCTTCACCTGTTGGCCCGTGCGGGATTCGACGGTTCCCGCGATGCGCTGACTGCCCTCCTTCGCCCACGACGAAGCGGCGATGAGGAATGCGGAAACGAGGACGATAGCACTTGCGCTCTTGCGCATGACGCACCCTGCCTTTCCCTCGATACCGACACGCCAACACCAAGCCCGAGGCGAGCCTCGGATTACCGGGTCGGCGAATCAGATTCGGAGGACGAGCGGGGGCGGGTCGGCGAGATGGGGGTCGCCATGTGAAAGCAGGAGCCGCCGCCCCTGCAAGGCGCCGACGGCCAAGGGCCTGGGCTCCAGTACGCCCACAGCGATGGCGGCAACAGAGGGACGATCTGCCTTGGCGATCCGGGCGGGCTGTTCAACGGCCAGAGACGTCATGCAGCAGGCAGGAGGAAGCGCCTGCAGGCCCTGCTTGCAGCAGTCGTGCTCAGACGCGCCGGTCGAGCCGGACGTCTGCGCCGCGGGCATGAAGCACTGCCCTCGTACCGAGAGCGGCGCCACGAACATCGTGAGGATCAAGCCCACGAAGAGGCGGCGCCGCTTCCCGGTTACAAAAACCACTACCCCATGCAAACACGACTCCTGGTGATGGTCAAGAGATCAGCGATATAGAAGTCACAGTCAGCGCATCAGGTTCGCCATCCGGTTCAGCACGTCGATGGTCCGTGCCCACTCGTCCCACGCGTCCGAGAAGGCGCGGGCATCCCGCATGTTGCGGTCGGCCAGGCGCGCGTCCTCCCGCAGGTGATCGACGATGCCGCCGATCTCGCGGGGCGCCACGTCGTTGGCGTCGGAGCGGTCGTGCAGGCTGCCGGCCTGATCCGCGAAGTGGCGCAGGTCGGCGAGGATGCTCCGCGCCCGGTCG
>QHVJ01000029.1 GCA_003222275.1 Acidobacteriota bacterium
ACATCGACAAGGTCATCGACATCGACCAGAGCCCGATCGGCCGCACGCCCCGCAGCAACCCCGCGACCTACACGAAGCTGTTCGATTGCATCCGGGATTTCTTCGCGCTCCTGCCCGAGGCGCGCATGCACGGCTACACGCCCGGCCGCTTCTCGTTCAACGTGAAGGGCGGCCGTTGCGAGGCGTGCGAGGGCGACGGCGTGAAGCGGGTGGAGATGCACTTCCTGGCCGACGTCTACGTGCCGTGCGAGGTGTGCCGAGGCAAGCGCTTCAACGAGGCGACGCTTCAGGTCAAGTACAACGGGCTCTCGATCGCGGACGTCCTCGACCTGACCGTGGACGAGGCGCTCCAGCTCTTCAAGAACCATCCCCAGATCCGGCGGGCCCTGGAGACGCTGGCCGACGTGGGGCTCGGCTACATCGCCCTCGGCCAGTCCTCCCCCACGCTCTCCGGCGGCGAGGCGCAGCGGGTGAAGCTCTCGCGGGAGCTGTCCAACGCACGCTCTACATCCTCGACGAGCCGACCACGGGGCTGCACTTCGACGACATCAAGAAGCTTCTTCGGGTGCTGGACCGTCTCGTCGAGGGCGGCAACACGGTCATCGTCATCGAGCACAACCTGGACGTGATCAAGACCGCCGACCACGTCATCGACATGGGCCCCGACGGCGGCGACGCCGGCGGCCGGATCGTGGCCACCGGCACCCCGGAAGAGGTGGCCGGCGTCCCCGCTTCCTACACCGGGCGCTTCCTCGCCGACCTGCTGCCCAAGAAGGCCTCACGACTCGCCGCGAGGTAGAGGAGCGGGACCAGGGTTACGCGCGGGACGGCAACTAATCGACCGGGCGTTCGAGCTCGGGGCGACGGCTTTCCAGCTCCGAGTAGAGCGAGCCGACGCTGTAGCGCGCGAAGGCGCCCGGTTCCGTCACCAGCCGGGCGAAGAGCGATTCCTGTGGTTCGCCGTCCGGCGGCACCAGGATCGTGTAGTAGCCGGCGAGCTTCACGACCACGCTCCGACGGCGGCCTCGTTGTACGGGCGGCTCCGCGAAGACGAGCGTCAGGGCGTCGCGATGGGGGTGCATCACGTGGCGCGCGCCGTCCGGGCCATCGAGGAGTCTCCGGACGTCGGTGCCCTCCTCGGTCCGCGCTTCGACGGGCCGCAGCTCGATGACGTCGACGGACGGCTCGGGCCCGTAGTCCGCCTCGACGCTGTCCACGATCCACGTCCCCGCGGACGACTCCAGCCTCACGCGGAGGACGTCGCCCGGGATCGAGCCGATGTCGACGGCGAGAGCCTGCTCGCGAGGCGCGGCCGGCCCGAGGTTGACCAGGGATCCCACGATCTGCCAGCCCTGTCCGTTCCAGACGCTCACTGCCGGCAACCCCTCCCGCCGGAGCGCGGCCAGGAACTCGGCCCGGCCGGCCGCATCACCCTCCAGGCGCGCCGACCAGGCGGGCATCAGGCGGCCGTGGAGGGCGAGGACCCGGCGCAGCAGCGTGGAAACCCAGGGTGTGCTCTGGACGCGGAAGGCGAGCGTGACCGCGCTCGCTCGTGGCGGCCGGGGGAACTCCAGGACCAGGGTGTCGCGAACGCTCTCGACGCTCTGCGGGTCACGTCCCAGTGGATTGCTGATCCAGGAGTCGCCGTCGCGGGCGGCGAGCAGACGGGTGATCTCCTCCCCCCGCCCGGTCGAGGCTCGCGTCGGCGGAACGGGCGCTGCGAGGACGTGGAGACGGCCCGACGCGGACGGCACGATTCGGGCTCCGCGAGGGCCGTCCACGACGAGGAGGTGGGCCTCGTCCACGTACTGGATCTCCTCCTGCTCGTTGGTGAGGCGCAGGCGATAGCTCCCGTTCATCGCGGCGAGGTGGTCGAGCCGCGCCCAATCCGGCCGCTGCGCGGCCTGGAAGATCGCACCGCCAAAGGCCTCGGTCTCGAGCACGTAGCCGTGGCCGTCGAAGCTCTCGACGAAGGGACACGAGCTACAGCCCTCACAGCGGAGGTTGTCCAGGCTGCGGAGAGAGTTGGCGACAGCGACGATGAGGATCACATCGACGGCGGCGCCGAGGACAAAGCCGGTGATCTTGCCCGCGCGCGTCGGCACCTGGATGCTCGCCACACGCTCCAGAGGGATGGGGGTGGCATCCACGACGAGCCGTGAGCGGAGGGGAAGCCGGCCCTGGCCCGCCAGGGCGGCGAGCTGGGCGCCGGACAACGCGCCGCCCCGCTCGGTTGCAAAGCGCATCACGTCCGTGTAGCGCCGCTCCTGGATCGAGGCCTCGTCGCCCAGGCGGACGGCCAACGAGGACGGGTCGAACCCGACGAGGGTGCCCGAGTTGGTCGCACCCGAGCGGCCACCGACGGTGACGCGATCGCCGAGTTCGGGCATCGTGTCCGCGGCCTCGCGCGCGCCGCGCCAGGCCGCGTACCGCGCGGCATACTCCTCCGCGACCGTCTCGACCCCGCGAAACCTGCCGGCGACCGCGCTGCCGTCGCGGAGCAGGACGCGGATCCGCGCTCCCTTCCGGATGCGCTGGAGGTCCCACCCCTCGAGGGAGCGCGGCTTCGACCGATGGGAGTCCACGAGGGCGCCGATGCCGAGGCCGATGAGACTGCAGCCGGCGAGGGAAAGCGCGAGGACGGCCAGGGTCGCGGACTGTTTCCTCATGTCTCCCTCTGGGGAGCGCGTCTGGCAAGTGTCATGCCCGATCGCGCCACGAGGCCCCTTCCTTGGAACTCATTGTCGGGCAGCGGGTCCGAGACCGACGGTCTCGGGCGGCCTCGCCGTCCGATGCCCACCGGCTGCGCGGAGCGCCCTGCCACTGCGCTGCGGCGCGGGTCGAGCGCCAATGCGCTAGAATCGCGCAGCAAAATCGCGCTGTCTGGGTGGGGGTGATTGAATGACCGTCCGCTGCGTGGGTTGCGGCCGCTCGATCCCTGTACCGCCCGACAAGGCGGCCGAGCCCAGGCTGCGGGTCAAGTGCCCGTGCGGAGCGATCTTCCTGGTCGCGGAGGCGCCCCGTGTCGAGGGCCCGGCCGCTGCGAAAGCGCCGATCTTGGCGACGCCGGCCGCCTTCGCCACGGCGATTCCGCCGCCCGCCGCGCCGCGGGCCACGACGGCCGGGCTGTCGGCGGCGTCGTCCGGTCCCATCGTGGCCAGACCCGCGGCTCCGGCAAAGGTCGCCTCGCCACCTCCGGCCGTGGTCTCCGCCACCGCCGCGGTGGCGGCTACGGCTCCGCCGCGGCCCGTGAGCTGGCGCCGCTGCGTGCACCATCCCGTCCGCTCGCACAGCGTCTGTCCCGCGTGCGTGAAGGGCTACTGTGAAGCGTGCGCGCGTCCCCAGACAGTGCAGAACGCCGTCATCTGCCCGTCGTGCGACGGCCTTTGCGTGCGTGCCTCCCAGTACGAGGAGTCGCAGGCGCGGGGACAGCAGCAGGCGCGCTCCTTGATGCAGGAGCTCGGCACGATCGTGGCTTATCCGCTGCGCGACCCGATGGGCCTCGTCATGCTGTCACTCTTCACCTGGTTCTTCGGGCTGCTCGCCAAGATGGCCTTGTTCGGCGGGTTCGCGGGGATCATCCTCTCCCAGGGCGTGCTCCTGTCGTATTGCTTCTTCGCCGTGTCGCGCGTATCCAGCGGGAACCTGCACGACTTCACGCCGGACTTCCGCGGCATTTCCGACTTCATCGAGCCGCTCCGCCTCGGCCTGGCCGTGCTCCTCATCAGCTCCGGACCCCTGCTGCTGGTGACGTTCCTGGGGCTCGGCGTGGCTCTCTTCGGCGCCGAGAGGGCCGCCCTGCCCTCGTTGCCGGTGGCCCACGCCCATTCGCAGCCCCCTCCGTCGCCGGAGGCGGAGGAAGAGCCGGAAGAGAAGCCGGAGAAGAAGGGTGCAGATGGGGGCCACACGGCCGCGGGGCGCGAGGAGCGCGAGGGCCGCGGGCCGACGTCCACGCCGGCCACGGTGGCGGGAGGGCTCGTGCTCTTCGGCATCGCGCTCCTCTGGAAGCTCGTCTACACGCCGGCCGCGCTCACCGTGGCCGCCCTGTCCCGCGGCTTCTTCAAGACCCTGAACCCCGCCGTCGGTTTGGATACGATCCACAAGATGGGCGGCATCTACTGGCAGGCGCTCGCGATCTATTCCTTCTTCGCGGGCGCCGAGTGGCTCCTCGGAGCGGCGCTGAGCTTCATCCCGATCGCGGGCGGCATCGTGCGCTCGTTCGTCGACGCGTACGCCTACCTGGCCATCGGCTGCACGCTGGGCTTCGCGGTCTTCAAGAAGGCCCGGGAGCTGGGCTGGGACTAGAGCCGGCGGGCGCCGCCGCGCGCAACAGGCCCTGCTCCGCCAGCACCTCGAGGATCACCCGTGCCGCCAGCCGATGGCCCTCGGCGGTGAGGTGCAGGTTGCCGTCGAGTGAATAGCGGGGAAACGTGTCGGCGGTGAAGCCGGCGGCCTGGAAGCGGGGAAGGAGGTCGACCACTTTCACTCCCCGCAACTCGGGCGCCTCCAGGAAACGTGGGGCGCGGCGCGAGGGATGGATGAAATCGCGAAGGCTCGGGTAGAGCAGGGCCACGAATCCCGCCCCCCGTGCGCGCGTCAGCTCGTCCATCCGCCGCACGATGGCGAAGGTCACCGTGAACGCCGGCTCGGCCGGCTCGGCTTCGGCCCGGCCGGCCAGCTCGCGCTGGTAGCGCGCGCGGTCGACCCGGGTCACGTCGAGCAGCGCGTTGAAGAGGGCGGAGCGCTGGCTGAGGAGCAAGGCCAGCCGCCGCAATGGCGAGAGCCCGACGTGGCCGGCCACCTCCACCAGCCGGCCCTCCTCCAGACGGAAATAGGGCTTGGGGTAGACACCGTCGTAGATCGACCGCGCGGATGCGTTGTCGAGGAGATCGTTCGCCAGGCACACGTTGAGCACCACGGCGTCGGGCGCGTACGCGAAGCCCTCTCGCTCGAGCTTGAGCAGCTCCTGATCGGTCCCGTACCCCTGGACGCCGAGGTTCACCACCTCCAGACGCGGGTCGAGCGTCTCCATCACCGCCGAAAATGTCTCGCCGTCGCCCACGCCGTAGCCGAAGGTGATCGAGTCTCCGAGCATCACGATGCGCGGGCGGCCGGGCGTACGCGCCGAAGCCACTTCCCGGCCGCGATAGCCGAGCCGGTTGATCGTGGTCTCGCTCCCCGCCAGCGTGTAGCGGAACGCGGGCCGGGGCGTCCAGCCGTAGACGGGCGAGTAGGTGTGGAGGTACGCGAGGTCGTCGAGCGAGATGCGCTCCAGATAACGCGGGTTGGCCCGGCGCACCGCCATCTCGGAGCCGACGAGGAGCAGCCCGACCGCGAGGAGCGACGCCAGCGCGAGCAGGACGTTCTTCCCCAGGCCGCGGGCGCCGCGCGGGCTCACGCGATTTCAGGCCTGACACCCGCCGTCGCGTGCATGGGCGTCAGACCGCGCTCAACCTTCGACGAGCGCGGCGGCCAGGAGCGGGACCAGGATCTCGTGGTGGCCCGTGAGGCTATAGCCGCGGCCGACGCCGCTCGTAGGCCGCTCGACGACGTTCGTGTTCGGCCGATAGGACTGGATGAAGTCCAGGTTGGCGGTGGTGAAGTCGGTGATCGTATGGCCCAGGTTCCTCGCGAGCGTGACCGCCTTGAGGAACACCTCGGGCAGCATCACCGCCGAGCCGACGTTGAGGTAGACGCCGCCTCCGCCGAGGCGCGCGACCTCCGCGGCAAACAGGCGGAAGTCGAGGTGGGTGGCGCGGCCGAGGGCGGCCGGATCGCAGGCCGGGTGCATGTGGACGATGTCGGTGCCCACCGCCACGTGGACGGTGGCCGTCAGGCCGAGACGGTGCGCGGCGGCGAGAAGGCTTACGTCGAGGTGCGGCGGCTTCCGCGCTTCCAGGTAACGCCCGACGGCCGCGCCCAGGCCCAGGCCGTCCCGGTCCCCCTCGACGATGGCGCGATTGATCTCCTCGCCCGTCTCGCGGGCCATGCCGAACTCGCCCGATCCCAGGCCCGCCGAAACGTCCTCCGAGGTGTGGCCGGCCACCGCCAGCTCGAAGTCGTGCACCACCCCCGCCCCGTTCAGCGCCAGGCCGGTCACGAGGCCCTTCTCCATCAGGTCGACGAGGACCGGGGAGAGCCCGACCTTGATCACGTGGGCGCCGAGCCCCCACAGGATCGGCTTGGCGAGCGAGCGGCCGCGCAGCACGTCGGCGGCGAGGCCGCGCAGCGCCTGCCCTCCGAGGATGCGGGGCAACGCGTCGAGAAGCTCGGTGACCCGAGCCCCGCGCGGCAACGGACGGCCGAAGTCCGCTCGCGTCACCTGGCTCTTGCGGCCGGCCAGGGGATAGGTGCGGACGCCGGCGAGGTCCAGGGGATCGGGCGGGGCGCTCATCCGCGCGGCATCGCCTCCTCGACGATCTGGCACAGGACGTGGACGACCATCACGTGGACTTCCTGGATGCGCGCGGTCTCGGCGTGCGGCACCTCGATGAGGTAGTCCACCGCTCCCGCCAGACGCCCTCCGCCGCCCCCGGTCAGGCCCATGGTGACGAGGCCGCGCTCGCGCGCCAGCTGCAGGGCCTGGACGACGTTGGGCGACCGGCCCGAGGTCGTGATGCCCACCGCGACGTCACCCGGGCGGCCGTGGGCCTCGACCTGCCGGCGAAACACCGACTCGTAGCCCATGTCGTTGCCGATCGCCGTGACCACCGACGAATCGGTGGTGAGGGCGATGGCCGAGAGCGCGGCCCGGTCGCGCCGGAAGCGGCCCACCAGCTCGCCCGCGAGGTGCTGCGCGTCGGCGGCCGATCCGCCGTTGCCGAAGGCGAGGACCCTGCCGCCGCCGCGGAGGCATTCCGCCATGCGCCGACCCGCCGCGACGAGCAGGCCCGCGTTGGCCTCGAAGAAGCGCTGCTTGAGGGCGACGCTCTCGGCGGCGAGGAGCCGGACCGCCTGCTCATCCATCGGGGGTGATTATCACACGACGGGTTCAGGCCAGCGTACGCTTCAGCGGCACGAGGATCCGGACGAGGTCGCGGATTTCGGTGGCGTCGAGGGCGCCCAGCTCGGGGTCACGGAAGAAGAAGAGCCCGGAGCGGCTCCCCACGAGCGTCCGATACGGGGGCTCGCCCACCCCTCGCCCGGCGCGGACCGCGATGAAGGAAGTGTCGTCGGCCGCCCGCGCGCAGAGCGGCCCGAGGGCCCGGAGTACGTCTTCCCGCGCCAGGAAGCCGCGGAGCCATTCCGTGTCCGCGGAACGGAAGGCGAGCGCGCAGTCGAGGGCCGGCTGCCCGGACGGCACGAACGACTCCGAGGCGTGGGCGGGCGTCTCCTGCCGCAGGATGGCCAGCTCGCGGGCGTGCTCGAACGGCAGGAACAGGAACGGACCCGCCACCTCCACCCCATCGCCGCTCACCTCGCCGGAGAGCATCCCGGCCGAGAGCGGCCCGCGGCGGGGGTCGATCGGCCGCGCCTGCCACGTGCCCTCGCCCATCTCGCGCAGCTCGTCGGCCAGGAACGATGCCTCCAGCCGCGTGCGCAGGCGGCCGAAGAACAAGAGCGCGGCGACGACCACCGCGACGCCGAAGACGAGGAGGAGCATGCTCGCTCCCGCCCTCAGAGCTGACGGATGTGGACGGTGAGGAGGATCGACAGCACGGCGGGATCGTCGACGCTGACCTGGAACACCGTCCCTTCCGGCACGCCGGCCGGGATGCGCACGGGCACGGGAAGCCGTCGCTCGATCGTCCCTTCGCCCGCGCAGCGCTCGCAGTCGAAGACATAGCCGCCGGTGCCCTCGCACGAGGGGCAGGCGGCGGTGAGGGGCACGTCGAGGGGCAGGACGCCGCCCGCGCGCGCCTCCTGCGGAGTGAGCAGGATCTCGCCGCTCAAACTGCCCGGCCGGATGGGCCGGCGCAGGTCGCCCGCCGCCGGACGGCGCACGAACGACCATGCCAGCGGCCCGAAGTGGCTGGCATGGGCGAGCATCTCGTCGTATCGGCGTCGCCGCTCGGCGTCGGCCAGCGTCTCGTAGGCCGCCTGCAGGTCCTGGAACGCCTCCGGACCGCGCCCGGCCCGATCGGGGTGCAGCTCCTTGGCGAGCCGGCGGTACGCCCTCTTGATGGTGGCGGTGGTGGCGTCGCGGGCGACGCCGAGGATCCGGTAGTAATCCTTGGGCTTCTCCATTCCCAATACACCATAGGTCGTGGCCGGAAGGGCTGTCAAGTCTTGACATGCCCTCCCCCGGCTCGCGTATGATCCAACACCTCCGCAGAAAAACGGCGACAACTCCACGGAAGGAGCGGACGATCATGTTTCCCGACCTCGACTCCACCCTCCAGGCGATCTTTCGGTGGTTCCACGTCATCGCGGGGATCACCTGGATCGGGCATCTCTACTTCTTCAACTTCGTCAACACGCCTTTCCAGGGGGGCCTGGACAAGGAGCTGAAGCCGAAGGTCAACCCACCCCTCGTCCTGCGCGCCCTCTACTTCTTCCGATGGGGTGCGATGTGGACGTTCCTCTTCGGGCTCGCGCTGTTCTACCTGATCTACATCCGCGGCGGAGAGATCCTGGATGCCGACCGCCACATGAGCCAGCGCGGCATGTGGATCCTGCTCGGTGGGCTGCTGGGCACGATCATGTGGTTCAACGTCTGGTTCGTGATCTGGCCCCGGCAGAAGAAGATCCTGGGCGCGATGCTCGGGGGACCGCCGGCTCCGCCGACGGCGGCGCCGCAGGCCGCGCTGGCCTCGAAGATCAACACGTACCTGTCGGGCCCGATGCTGTGGGGCATGATCGCCGGCTCCCACGTGAACATCTGGCCGATGACGTGGGCGACCTTCCTCGTCGCGATGGTCCTCGCGCTGGGCCTCATCCACGGCCTCTACGCGAGCTCGCGCAAGGTCAAGCTGACGGTATAGGCCAAGCGCAAGCCCTTTGAACGCGGAGGACGCGGAGGAAGACGAAGAGAACGCGGAGCCTCTTTGCGGGGTCCGACCACTTCCTTCTTCCCCGCGACTTCTCCGTTCGTTCTCCGCGACCTCCGCGTTTCAAAGGATCATCGGCCACGCGCGACCGCCTTCACGAAGTTCCGAGCGGAGAAGCGGCCGAGGCTGAACCAGGTCAGGAAGCCCTCCGGTCCCACGGCGCGGCGGGTCACCTCGCGTTCGGGCAGGCCCTGCGCGAGCAGCTCGCGCGCGCTCTGTCTCAGGCCCGAGAGATGCTCGGCCTTCCGGCGCAGCGCGGCCGGCCCGTCTCGCACGGGCCCGCGATGCGCGCAGAAGACGCGCGTCAAGGGCAGCCGCGCCACGCTCTCGAGGGAGGTGATCAGGGAGTCCAGGTCCTCGTCGTCGCGGAGATAGCGCAGGCGCTCGGCCAGGAAGAGGTCCCCCGTGAAGAGCCATCCCCGCTCGCGCTCGAAGAAGCAGACGTGGTCGGCGCTGTGGCCAGGGGTGGGGATCACCTCGAAGCGCAACGCGCCCACGGCCTCCTCGGCGCCGAGAGCCTCGGCGTGCACGCGGGGCGGCCGGCCCCACGCCACGCGCCGGTATGTCTCCTGGGGGAAGCCGCGTTCGAGCCGCGGTACGCCGGAGGCGTGGATCTTCGGCACCAGGCCTCGGTGCCGGCCGAGCAGCGCCGCGGCCCCCATGTGGTCCTCGTGGTGGTGGGTCACGAGCAGCGCGTCCACCCGTCGCCCGTCGAGCGCGCGCGTCAGCTCCGGCGCCGTCACGGGCGGCCCGCAGTCGACGAGCGCGCCGCCGACCAGATAGGCGCCGCTCCAGTAGAGGGGCCGGCCGGCGAGCGTCCGGGCGAGCCGGAAGAACGTGACGTCGCGATCCCCGGCGCCCGGCTCGATCCGGATCACGGGACGGCCGGATGCTTCTCGGCGGTCTCCGCCCGTCCCCTGCGAGCTCGGCGTCGTTTCTCGGCGTAGCCGGCCGCCGCGAGCAGGAGGACCGCCAGCGCGAGGAGGGGCGAGCGCAGGCGGGGCATCCACGCGGGGTCGGCCTGGACTTCGACCACGGCGGTGGCCGCGCCGGCGCTCGCGGGCTCCTCGCCGACCGTCTCCGCCAGCACCACGACGCCCTGCCGCGAGGGCCGGGGCGCGCCGCCGCGCAGCAGGCGTATCTCGGCGTTCACGCCGCCGAATCGCGGCACGCCCACTTCGGGCTCGGAGCCGAAGGGCTGCAGGCCTCGGGGTGTCAGCATCCGGAGGCGAACCCGATGGGCCCCGAGATCGGCGCTGTCGATGCGGACGACGACCGTCGCCATCGTGTCGAGGTGCACGGGGGGGACCGTGAGACGCACGGCCGGAGGCGGGTTCGCCCCCAGCGCCAGCAGGAGGTAGCCGCGTTGGCTGGCGGTGTCGCCGGCGACGGGGGAGCGCGCGTACTGGACGTGGAGGGCGAGCGGGTAGACGCCGGGCGGCAAGGCGCCGACGTCGAACGGGAACGTGGCGCTGCCGCCGACCTGCGGCGGGAGCTCGTCCTCCAGCCGCGAGATCCGCCGCTGTCCGAGCAGTTCGGCCTCGATGCTCACGGCGCGCGCGGGGGCGTCGCCCAGGTTGGCGAGATCGACCCTCACCTGCACCCGCGGGGGGCCCGACAGCACCGCCCCCGTCGTTTGCAGGCGGACTTCCGCCGAGGCGGGAACGGCGAGCGCCATTGCCGCCACGAAGCTAGCGGCGGACCACCGGCACAAACGACACCCCGGCGCCCTGGAAGCCCTCGGACAGCTTCTTCCCTTGATCCTTGTGGGTCGCGTAGACCGTGATCGCCGCCGCCTTCGCCGCGTCCTTCTCCACCGGCGGGAACTCGCAGGTGGGCTGGACGGCCATCTGGAACGTGCTGGTGCGGGTGGATTCGTACTGGTCGTCGACGGCCTGGACGTAGTACTCGACGGTCTTCGCCTTGCCCTCCCGCGGGCCGGGCACCGTGCCGCAGAAGTTCAGGCCGCCGAAAACCATGTCCACGAAGCTGTAGAACTTGTCGCCCGCGGAGCGGAAGTAGATGCGTGCCTTGGCCACCTGCCCGTCGTCGGTGATGTTGGCGCAGAGCGTGAGCGCCTTGTCGGGGACCGTGCACGGCACCGGCTGGTGCTCCACCGCCGGCGGCTCCGCGCTCGCGCTCGCGGCCGCCAGCCACGCGCCCAGCCCGAGGAGCGCCGCGGTACTCCTGCCCTTGACCGGCCTCACTTCCAGGTCACCTGGTTCTTGTACGACTCTCCGCGCGCGGTGCTGACCGTGACCTCCATCGACCACGAGGTGGTGTCCTCCTTCCAGATGTCGCGGCTGCTCATGAGCAACGCCTTCTGCTGGGGCGCGACGTCCTTGACCTGCGCTTGAACCGGAGCGGAGACGCCACGGCCGTTGATCCGGGGGTTCACCATCATCTGCGTGATCTGGATGGGAGCGTTGCCCTCGTTCAGGAGGTAGACCTTCACCGTGTAGTTCTCCCCCGGCTTCACGGCCTCGGGGTCGATGTCGAAGAGGATCTTCCCCGGCAGCTCGGCGGCCTGGCTCCCCTTCTTGGCCGTCACTCCCGGGGTGTCCTCGAATCCTTCGGGGACCGAGCCGCTCTTCCGCGTCTCGATGCTCTGGGCCTGCGTCCGGGCGGAGACGAAGCTCTTGCCCGGCGCCACTCTCGATCCCGCGGTGCTCGCGGCCTGGGCCACCGCGCGGGCGGCGATGGCACCGCCGCGGCCTTGGGCCGCCCGCTGGTTCGCGGCGTCTCGCTTGAGCACCTCGTCGTAGAGACCGATGGCCGCGTCGTATTTCTGGCCCGCGAGCGCGTTGTCCGCCTGGTTCAGGAGGCCGTTGACCTCGTTCTGGAGCGTGGCCGCCTGCCTCTTCTGCTGCTCGGCGATCTGCGCCTGCTGGGCGGCCTGCTGCTGCCGCTGGATCTGCGACACGAGGTTCGGCCCGCGCGGGTCCCAGGCGGCGAGCGCGCGGCCGGCCTCGGCCTCCGTCATCGCACGGTCGAACTGGCCCTGGCGCAGCGCGCTCTCGGCCGCGGCGAAGCGGCTCTCGGCGTGTTGCCCCTTGAGCGCGTTCTCCACGAGGCTCTTCGCCTGAGCGTCGGCGGGGTCGTCGGCGAGCGCCTTCTGCGCCTCGGCCATCGCCTGATCGTAGTCGTAGCGCCCGAAGGCGGCCTGAGCCGCCCTCATCGCCGTCGAGCCCTTCTTCACCGCGAACGTCGGGGGCGGGGCGGCCGTGGGCGGCGGGGGCGTGGCGGCGGCGATGGTGGCCGGGGGCGCCGTGGACGGAGGCGCCGCCATTTCGGTCGCCGGCGGCAGCGTCGGCTCCGTCGGTTTCGCGCCCTGCTTGTTGATGTAGATGTATCCGCCGGCGGCGAGCAGGGCGACGCCCATCGCGCCGAGTACTGCATAGAGGATGGGGTTCCCGCCGGAAGCCGCGGGCTCGCGGCGGGCCACCGCGGGAGGAATGCGGACCGAAGAGCCCCGCTTCACGGTGGGCGTCAGCACGGTCGGGGCCTGGGTGGCGCCGACGACGGTGGGACCCGTAGCCTTCACGGTGCCGGTGCCCGCACGGACGGTATTGGGTGCGTGCGTCTTCCGCGCCGTGGGGCCGAGGTCCATCGTCGCGGACGGGATGTCTCCCTCGTCCGCCGGGACCAGCGTTGCCCCCGGCGCGTCCGTGAGCGGCTGGGGCGGCGACGAAGGCGGCGGCTCGAGATCGACGAGCTGCTCGAGCGCGTGCGCCCCCGCGGCCGAGCTGCCCCACGCCTTCAGGTACTCACGCAGCGCGACCGCGAAGTCGTACGCCGTCTGGTAGCGCTCCTCCAGGCTCTTGGCCAGGGCCCTCTGGAGGACGGGGCGCAGCGCGTCGAACTCCGGCCCTTGGGGCAGGAGGCCGTAGTTCACCTCTTCGTGGGTGATCTTGTAGAAGATCGCCATCAGGTTGTCGGAGTGGAACGGCCTCCGGCCCGCGAGCAGCTCGTAGAGCATGCAGCCGACGCTGAAGAGGTCGCTCCGCCCGTCGACCTTCGCTCCCTTCACCTGCTCCGGGGACATGTAGTCGGCGGTGCCCACGATGTTGCCGGTGCCCGTCATGGAGGCGGTGGTCAGGCGCGCCACGCCGAAGTCCATGATCTTCACCGTGCCGTCCTGGTTGATGAAGATGTTGGCGGGCTTGATGTCGCGGTGCACGATGCCGGCCTGGTGCGCGTGGGCCAGCCCGGCCAGGACCTGCACGATGATCGCCACCTTCCGGTCGTTGGTCATCGGCGGCGGCGTTCGCATCGCCTTCTGGAGGTCCTGCCCCTTGAGCAGCTCCATGGCGATGTAGGGAGAGCCGTCGGTGTGGGTGCCGAGGTCGAAGACCGTGACCACGTTGGGGTGGGTCATCTTCGCCACGGCCTTGGCTTCCCGCGCGAAGCGCTGGATCAGCTCGGGGTCGTCGGCAATCTGCGACACCATGACCTTGAGGGCCACGTCGCGCTCGAGGATGGTGTCGTGGGCGAGGTACACCATTCCCATCGCGCCCTTGCCGATCGGCCGGACGATCTCGTACTTGCCGATGCGTCCGGACAGCTCCTTGACGAGGGCGGCGGGCTTCGCCTCCGGCTGATCGGTCATCTGCGCGGGGACCGACGAGGGAAGCTCATGGCGGGCGAAGAAAGATTAGAGACAACCCCCAGGGGTGTCAAGGAACGGGGGGGCGAGTGAGCCTGGTCACCGCCCCCGGGTCGTCTTGCCCGTGACGGCGAAGTGGTCTCGCCGGTTGCGCGCCCAGCACTCCTCGGTGGAATCCTGGCAGACCGGGACTTCCTTGCCGTAGGAGACGGTCTTCATCCGGTCGCTGGCCACCCCGAGGGAGCCGAGATAGTCGTAGGCCGCCCTGGCCCTCCGCTCGCCGAGGGCGAGGTTGTACTCCACCGAACCCCGCTCATCGCAGTGGCCTTCCACGGTGATCCTCAGGAAATCGAACTTCTTGAGGGTCTCCGCGTTGCGCGCGAGGATCTGGCGGTCGCCTTCCCGCAACTCGGCCTTGTCGTAGTCGAAGTGGATGTCGGCGAGAAGGCCCATCTTCTCGATCTCGTCGCTCGCCGTCTGACGCAGCCGCTCGTAGTCGTCCACGAGCGGGGTCGTTTGCGACGTGGCCGGCGCGGGCGCGGGCGGCGGCAGGGCGGGGGCGACCGGTGCGGGCTCGGGCGGAGGCGGCGGGGCGCTCTTGGGGCGGTGGTGACAGGCCGCCAGACCCGTCGCGGCCAGCAGCAAGAAGACGAGGCTCGACCGTCTCATCAGTTCCCTCCTTCGTTGAGCAAGGGGGCGCTAGTGGCGCGCCCCCTTGAACCCCCGCTCGCTCCACGCGAATGAATCGCGCTCCGCTCGCAGCCTCAGGAGGGGCTCAGGGCTTCTTCTCGTTCTCCTCGCCCTTGAGGCCCTTCTTGAAGTTGCGGATTCCCTCCCCCAGCCCCTTGCCGAGCTCGGGAATGCGGCCCACGCCGAAGATCAGGACGACGATGACCAGAATGAGGAGGAGCTCCGGAAAGCCTAGTCCGAACATGATTTCCCTCCAGGGGACTGCCCCCGCGGCGCCCGGCCCTCAGCGGCCGGCGTCAGGGACGACCGAATGATACCGCAGAGTCAAGCGGGGCCGATCACGGTCAACGGCACGGGCTCGTTCAACCGGCCGCGGCGGTAGCCGTTGGGATCGATCAGGCAGGCGCCATAACCCGCGCCGAGCACCGCCTGCTCCACCGCCGTCCGGCCGGACGCATCCAGACGGGCCAGCTCGGCGGGTGCGATCTCCACGCGGGCGCTGTCTCCCAGGTGCCGCACCCGCAGCTCGCGGAAGCCGAGCGCGCGCACCGCCTCCTCCGCGCGCTCGACCTGCCGCAGGATCGCGGGCGTCACGATCGTCCCCCGCGGGATGCGGGAAGACAGGCACGGGGAAGCGGGCAGGTCCCAGGTGGGCAGTCCCATCTCGCGCGACAGCGCGCGCACGTCTACCTTCGTCATCTCCGCTTCGACGAGGGGGCTGCGGACGCCCGCCTCGGCCGCCGCCCGGTGGCCGGGGCGGAAGTCGGACAGGTCGTCGACGATGGCGCCGTAGGCGACGTGGCGGTAGCCCCCGGCGGCGGCGATGGGGAGGAGATGACGGAACAGCTCGGTCTTGCAGTGGAAGCATCGATCGGCGTCGTTGCGGGCATAGAGCGGATCCTCGACCTCCGACGTGAGGACCACGCGGTGGGCGAAGGCGAAGTCGCGCGCGAGGGCGAGGGCCGTCTCGCGCTGCGCCGAGGCCAGCGACGGCGAGTCGGCGGTGACGGCCAGGGCGCGCTCCCCGAGCACGCGGTGCGCGCGCACCGCGAGGTACGCGCTGTCCACTCCCCCGCTGAAGGCGACCGCGACCGATCCCATCTGCTCCAGGATCGCGTCCAGACGACGCTGCTTTTCCGCGGCCGAAGGCACGCTCATTCCTCCCAGTCGTCCTCTTCCCGAGGGGCGAGGTCCAGCTCCAGGGGGGCCAGCCCCACCACCTCCAGGTCGATCCCGCACTCGGGGCAGCTGATCAGCTGCCCCTTGTCCACGTCGTACTCGTCGATCTCGATGTCCGCGTCGCAGTCCGGGCAGACCGCCATCGGTAACACCTCCAGGGCTGCCCTTCGATGATACCTCACTCGCCGTGTACGATCCGTCCGCCCACGATGGTGAGCGCGACCGTCGTGGAGAGGATCTCGGCGGGAGGAACCGCGGTCACGTCGCGGCTGAGCACGGTGAGGTCGGCGCGCCGGCCCCCGGCGATCTCGCCGCGTTCGTGCTCCTCGAAAGCCGCGAAGGCCGCGTGCCGGGAGAACATGGCGAGCGCCTCCTCGATCGTGACCCGCTCTTCCGGGTGCCAGCCGCCCGCCGGCCAGCCCTTGGCGTCCTGGCGCGTGACCGCGGCGTAGAGCCCGGGGACGACCGCGACCTCTTCCACGGGCGCGTCGCTGCCGCCGGCGACGGGCACGCCCTGGGCGAGGAACGTCTTCCAGAGATAGGCGCCCTTCGCCCGCTCGGGGCCGAGACGCGCCTCCGCCCAGTACATGTCGCTCGTGCAGTGCGTGGGCTGCATGGAGGGGATGACGCCAAGGCTCTTGAAGCGCGGCACGTCGGAGGGCGCCAGGACCTGGGCGTGCTCGATGCGGAAGCGGTACCGGCTGCCGTCGTAGCCGCCGAAGGCCCGCTCGTACGCGTCGAGAACGAAGCGGTTGGCCCCGTCGCCGATGGCGTGGGTGTTCACCTGGAAGCCCTGGGCGATCGCGCGGGTCAGCAGGCGACGCAGCTCGCCGTCGTCGACGGTGAGCAGGCCCTTCGTCGCCGGCTCGTCGGCGTAGGGCGCGAGCAGGAGCGCGCCCCGCGAGCCGAGCGCGCCGTCCGCCACCACCTTGATCGCGCGGATCGTGAGCATGCCGTCGCCGAGGCCCACCTCGGGCTTGAGGCCGGCGCCCTTGGCCAGGAACTCTCCGGGGCCGCGCAGCATCACGTACACCCTCACCGGCAGGCCCTTCTCGCGCAGCAGCTCCTTGTAGAGCCCCACCGTGTCGAGGCCCACCCCGGCGTCGTGCACCTCCGTGAGGCCGGCCCGGGCGCACGCCTGCAGGCCGGCGGCCAGGCGGCGCTTGCGCACGGCGCGCGGCGGGTCGGGGATCTTCGAGGTGACGAGGGCCTGGGCGCGGTCGACGAGCACGCCGCTGGGGACGCCGGCCGCGTCGCGGATCAACCGGCCTCCGGGAGGATCCGGCGTCTTGGCGTCGATCCCGGCCAGCGCGAGCGCCTTCGAGTCGGCCCAGCCCGCGTGGCCGTCGACGCGCGTCAGGTACACGGGGTGGCCGCCCGAGACGCGGTCGAGGTCCGCGGCGGTGGGAAACTGCTGTCCCGGCCAATCGTTCTGGTCCCAGCCCCGCCCGAGCAGCCACTCCCCCGGCTTGAGCGTACGGACGCGCTCGGCGACCCGCCGACGCGCCTCATCCAGCGTGGCCGCGCCCACCAGATCGAGGGTCTCGAGCGAGGCGCCCAGGGACTCGACGTGAACGTGCGCGTCGGTCAGGCCCGGGACCACCGCCCGGCCGGCCAGGTCGATCCGCTTCGTGGCGGGCCCGACGAAGGGCTCGACCTGTGCCTCGTCCCCGACCGCGACGATGCGGCCATCGCGTATCGCGACGGCGCTCCCCCGCGGCCGCGCCGGATCCAGCGTGACGACCACACCGCCGGCGAGGACCAGGTCGGCCGGCTTCTCGGCGGCGGCGACCGGCGCCGCCAGCACCACGGCGAGGGCGAAGGTCTTGATGCCCATCTTTATCGTTTACCTCCATTGTTCAACTCCGCGGCCAGGCGGCGGGCGACGGCATCGCACCCGGCCGGTGACCAGTGGCCGTCACGCGGAAGATAAACGTCGGCGCCTTTCTGGGCCGCATCGAGCACGGCGCGTCCCACGTCGCTGTAGTGGACGCCGACCTCGCGGGCGACGTCCTCGACCGCCGCGGAGAACGCCGTCGGATAGCCGATGTCGAAGAGCACGACCTGGGCGCCCATGCGCTCGGCCTCCTGCGCGATCTGCGCGATCGCGTGGCGAAACACCCTCCATCCTAGCCTCGTGTCCGGGTTGGCCCCGGCCGCGAGAGGAGCAAAGGGCTCGGCCAGGTACTCGGGGGAGGGCAGGAATCGCGCATCGTCGTTCGGGGCGACAGCGGGGGCGAATGCCGGCTCCGCGGGATGCATCGCCCCGCGCAACACGCGCGCGGCGCGAAGCGGGATCGCCACGTGGACGAGCCAGTATTGGAAGACGCGGGACTCGTCGTCGGTCCGGGCGAGCGGCCGATAGCCGTCGCGCGCGACGAACCTCTCCAGCTCTCCTGGATCGTAGGCGGTGATCGCGTCCATCACGTCCGTCGGATGCGCGCACAGGAAAACGTAGCGCGGATGCAAGCTCCGCCCCTTGCGGCGCAGCAGCTCCAGCGCCTGCACGGGGCAGGTTCCCTGCTGGCCGAGGTTCGCGGTCGGCAACCCTGAAACGGCCTGGAATCGCGCGGGCACGGTCTGGTCGGTCTCCACACCGTGACCGTAGATCATGCTGTCGCCCAGGAAGACGGCGTCGGCCCGCGTGAGGCGCGGACCCCGATACCCGTCGTCGTTCGCGTCGTGCCGCCAGACGTGGCCGTTCCAGTACATCGACCGCGTGAATCCCGGCCGCAGCGTCCGGCCGAGATGGGCGTCGGACACGTAGATGCCGTCGCGCTCGCTGTGGTAGCCGCTCAGCACCTGGTTGGCGAGGCGCCCCTTGAGCAGCCCGGGCGCGAGCCAGAGGATCGCTTCCGCACCGAGGGTCCCGGCCGCGGCCAGCGCGGTGAGGAAGAAGAGCCGGTACAGCGGCGCCCGTCGCCCGCGGGCGGCCGGGACGAGCGAGGCGGCGAGGGCGGCTCCGCCGGCGGCGACGACGAGGATTCCTTTTCCCCGCAGCACGCTGGAGACGAGCCACAGGAGCAGCAGCTCGAGGGCCGAGATCGCGGCCACGCTCATGGCCGGAGCCTACCACGCGGTGCCGGCGCGCCCGACCCTACAAAGCCGGCAGGGGCTTCCTGCGCAACGCCGCCTCCAGCTTTCGGGCCTTCGTCACTTCCTCCTGCGCCTTGGTCGGCTCCCCGCGGCGGTTGTAGATATCGGCGAGCACGTAGTGGCCGAGTGGCGCCACTTCCGACACCGGCTGGGCCTCCAGGCCGCGGCGGGCCAGGTCCGCTGCCTCGTCGAGACGCCCACCATCGAGCTCCTCCCGAGCCAGGTACCAGTAGCAGGGACCGAACTCGGGGGCCTGCGCCACGCCTTGGCGCAGCTCGCCCAGGTAGCCGGCCCGATCCCCGCGGCCGCGGAGAAGCTGAGCGAGGTTGAAGCGGGCGCGGCCGTTGTCGGGATAGGTCTCCAGCTCGCGGCGGTAGAGCTGCTCGGCGCCCGCGGCGTCACCCTTCGCCTCGTGGATGCGCCCGAGGTTGTAGAGGGCCGTGCGCAACCGGGGCTCCAGCTCCAGTGCCTTGCCCACGAGCTCCCGCGCGTCGTCGAGCTTCCCCTGCTGGAAGGCGATCACCCCCAGACCGTTGTAGGCGGCCCCCATCTTCGGGTTCGCGACGAGGGCCTCGCGGAAGGTCGCCTCCGCCTCGCCCTTCCGGCCGAGGTCCAGATAGAGGGTGGCGAGCTGATACCAGGACTGCGGGTTCTTCTGGTTGACCCGAAGCGCCGTGCGGAAGACCTCCAGAGCGTCGAGCGCGTCCTGCGTCCGGCCGCGGGCAATCAGAATGCGGGCGAGGTTGCCGAGCGCGATGTCGTCGTCGGGCTTCAGCGACAGCGCCCGCTTGAAGGCGGCGATGGCTTCCTCGGGACGCTTCAGGCGGACGAGCCAGTTGCCGAGAGTGAGGTGGGCGTCCATGATGCCGGGGTCCTCGGCGATCACCTTCTCCATGGTCGACACGGCACCCGCCAGGTCGCCGTTCTCCTGGGCCAGCGTCTTGGCGGTGTTCATCATCTGGAACAGCTTCAGCTTCTCCTTCGGGTCGGGAAGCGACGCCTTGGGATCCACGTCGATGACGTTGCCCACGTAGCCGAGGGCGGCCAGCCGCTGCAGCGTGTCGGGGTCGAGCTGGCGGCGATCGGGGCCGGATTCCTTCCCCGCGCGCGCGAGCTCTTCGAGCGAGGCTCGCATCTCCTCCGCCCGCTTGCTGCCCGCCTTGTAGATGTTCGTCGTCTCCCCGGGATCCTGGACGAGGTCGTAGAGCTCCCGCTCCGGCGCGTCCACGTAGAGGTACTTCCCGTTGCGCAGGCTGCGCAGATGCTGCCACCCAAAGTGGTAGCGGGGGAAGTATGTCTCCGAGTAGGCGACGTGTCCCAGTTCCGCCGCGGGGTCGACGAGCGCGCGGGCGAGGGGCTGCCCGTCGATGGCGGGCTCGGGGGGCATACCCACCAGGTCGAGGACGGTGGGCATGATGTCGACGCTCGAGACCTGGATCGCCCGCCGCCCGCGCCATCCCCAGGGAGTGCGCACGATCAAGGGGACATGGGTGGTGGCGTCATAGATGAAGTAGGAGTGGGTCGACTCGCCGTGGTCCCCGAGACTCTCGCCGTGGTCGGCGGTGAGCACCACCAGCGTGCGATCCATGAGGGAGGCCTCGCGCAGCCAAGCCAGCAGCCGGCCCACCACCTTGTCGGTGTATGCGATCTCGCCCAGATAGGGCTGGCTCGGATAGCGGGAGCGGAAAGGCTCCGGAGGATCGTACGGGGAGTGAGGATCGTAGAGATGAACCCAGGCGAAAAACCTCCGCGACCGCACCGATTCCAGCCAGCGCAGGGCGTCATCCATGACCTCGTCGCCCGGCTTCTGCACGGTGCCGAGGGAGATCACCTTGTAACGACTCAGGTCGAAGCGGTCGGAGTACGTGTCGAAGCCCTGGGCGAGGCCCCATTTCGACTCCAGTACCCACGCCCCGACGAACGCGCCCGTCGTCCAGCCCCCGGCCTTCAGGCGCTCGGCCAGCGTCACCCTGGCGTCGTCAAGAAAAAATCCGCCGTTATCCCGAACACCGTGATGAGGCGGGACGAGACCGGTGAAGATCGACGAGTGGGATGGGAAGGTCAGCGGCACGGTGGCGGTGGCAGCGTCAAAGACCACACCCTCGGCGGCGAGGGCGTCGATGTTCGGCGTCTCCACCCCCGCGAAGCCGTAGCACCCCAGCCGGTCGGCGCGGGTCGTGTCGAGGGTGACGACGACGATGTTGAGCTCCCCCGGCGCCGGACGCTGGCGGGCGATCAGGCGGCGGACGTCGGCGTCGGTCCGCGGCGGGCGGCGGACGACGGTTATGGTTCCCAGGGCGAGGAGGAAGAGGGCCGCGAGGCCGGCCCCGATCAGAACGAAGCGACGCCGGATCCTTCCCACGTCCGACGACGCTAGCCCACGCGCCGCGCGGGCGTCAACCGGGCGATGCGTTCAATAAATTGGATCCAGGGGGATGTAGGCGCGTTTCGCCCGCGCGAGCATCCAAAATACTTGACGTCCAATTCGTTTCCAGATAAGAACATCGGCCATACCTGGCATCAGGCGGTGCGTGGCATGACGGTTGCTGACGTTCAAAATAACGAACGCATCATCTGCGCAGATTTTGAGGAGGTGGGCATCGTTCTGCCCGGGGGAGGAAAGCACATGAGACGCTCGAAACCATGGGTCAGGGCCCTGGTGATCGCTCTGGCTCTGTTGATGGGCCTCACCTTCTCCGCGCCGCCCACCGCGGCTGGCGAAGCGAAAGCCGTCCCGGCAAGGCCACTTGCCGCCGCGACGGCGGCCAAGCTGGCGGCCTTGGCGCCCTCGGCGCGGGCGTTCACGCAGGAGACCCCGGCGTCGTCCTCCGCGGAGGATCGCTCCTTCTTCCGCAGGCCGGCCGGCGTGGCCGCTCTCGTGCTCATGGCCGCCGGCGTCGGTTTTGCCATCTACTCGATCAACCACGACCGCAAGCCGGTCAAGTCCCCCATCCGGTAGAGGTGATGCGATGAAAGTCTTGGTGAAGACCCGATGGCTGACGCTGCTCGCCCTGGTCGCGCTCGCAGCGCCCGCCTGGACGCAGACCATCACCGGCTCGATCAGCGGCACCGTCACCGACGAGCAGGGTGGCGTGCTGCCCGGTGTGAGCGTGACCCTCACTGGCAAGACCGGGACCCGGAACACGACCACCGGGGCCGATGGGTCTTACCGGTTCGCCGGCCTCGATCCCGGGACTTTCGACGTGCGCGCGCAGGTCACTGGCTTCCGGCCGCTCAAGCGCGAGAACATCTCCGTCTCCCTGGGCAAGACTTCGCCGGTGGACTTCGCCCTCAAGGTGGGCGGCATGACGGACACCGCCACGGTGATCGGGGAGGCGCCGGTGGTGGACGTCACCAGCAGCGCCACCAACAACCAGCTCTCCCAGGACCTGCTCTTCAACATGCCGATCCGGCAGGGCCTCGCCGCCGGCACCCTGCTGAACTTCGCCCCCGGGATCAACAGCTCGTCGGCCTACGGCGGCGACGCCTCGTCGGCCAACGGCCTCCTCATCGACGGCGTGGACACCCGCGATCCCTCGGGAGGCACGGCCTGGACCTTCTACAACTACAACATCATCGAGGAGGTCGACATCGTCGGCATCGGCGCCCCGGCCGAGTACGGCGCGTTCACGGGCGCCATCGTCAACACGATCACGAAGTCCGGCGGCAACCGCTACGCCGGCCTCTTCGACGCCATCTGGACCAAGTCCAGCCTGGCCAGCTCGAACATCACGTCAGACATCACCAGCAAGAACCCGTCGCTCGGCCAGACGGCCAAGATCCTCAACCAGACCGACATCACGACCCAGCTCAGCGGGCCCATCATCAAGGACAAGCTGTTCTTCTTCGCCACCGCCCAGCGGTACCACCAGAAGCAGGACCCGACAGGTCCCCGCACGCTTCGCGACGAGACCAGCCCGCGCCTGAACCTCAAGCTGACCTACCAGCCCGATTCCAACAACAGCTTCAGCGGCCACCTGCAGTACGACGCGTACAACATCATCGGCCGTAACGGCGTCTCGGCCCTCGTCGCCACCGACGACCTGACCAACCAGGAGGACGCCCCGGAATACGTCTGGCTCGTCCAGTGGCGGCACTTGTTCGGGTCGAAGACATTCAGCGAGGTCAAGTACACGGGATGGTGGGGCTTCTACGACCTGAACCCGAAGATCCAGGCGCCCCAGCACAGCGACGGCGAGTCGGGCCTGATCTCGGTATCGCAGGGCTGGTTCTACTACGCCGATCGCGGACGGCACCAGGTCAACGCCTCGGTCTCGCACTACGCCGAGGGCTTCGGCAAGCACGACCTGAAGTTCGGGTTGGAGCTCGAGCGGAGCAAGACGCGCGACCGCTACGGCTACATCAACAGCACCTACTACTACGATTACGGCGGCCAGCCGTACACGGCCTACGCCTACGGCTACGACCTCAACGGCCGCAACCGGCGCGAGTCCCTCTATGCGCAAGATAGCTGGCACATCGGCGACCGGCTCACCTTCAACCCCGGCGTGCGCGTCGACCACCTGAGCGGAGGCGCTCCCGGGGTGGACTCCGTATACAAGAAGACCAACATCGCGCCGCGCCTGGGCTTCGCCTTCGACCTCACCGGCGACCACAAGACGGTGCTGAAGGGGAACTACAGCCAGTACTACGAGGGCATCTTCAACGACATCTATAAGCTGGCCACCCCCGGCTACCAGCCGCGCATCACCTGGGACATGTCCGGCTGCCCGCCGTATGGTTCCAACGGTCCCACCGCGGATTATCGATGCCCGCTCAGCCTCCGGAGCGAGACAGGCGTCACCAACCCGCCCACGACCACCATCGACCCCAACATCAAGCATCCACGGGTCGACGAGATCAGCCTCACCCTCGAGCGCGCCTTGGGCAACACCGTGCGGGTGGGCGTGACCGGCATCTGGCGCGACAACAAGAACTTCGTGGGCAACTTGCTTCCGCTCGCCCGGTGGACGCCGGTGACGATAACTTCCGCGTCATCGGACCGCTTCTCCGCCCGACCGATCACCTTCTACAAGTGGGCGAACCGGTCGGCCTCGCAAGGTACGATGCTGATCACGAACCCGGACGGCTTCCAGTACCGCGACCCCACCGGCAACGTGCTCGGCGCCGTCGATGCCAGGCGGAGATACAAGGGGCTGATGTTCGTCCTCAGCAAGGGCTACAGCCACCGCTGGCGGGGCCAGGTGTCGTACGTCTACTCGAGGGCGGAAGGCACCATCGACAACACGAGCGAGTCGACCTTCGGTCCCACGCGGTTCTACGAGACTCCCACCCTCGCCCTCGTCAACACCAGTGGCCGTGCCACCAACGACCGCCCGCACGAGCTGAAGGCCATGCTCGGTGTCCAGGTTCCGGTCGTCGAGATCGCGGTCAACGCGTATTGGCGCACGCTCAGCGGACGGACCTATACTCCGTTCCAACAGCTCAGCTCGAGCCAGACGAGCTTCTCCTCGTACTTCGGCTCCAGCTCCGGCCGCCGTCCACTGCTCGAGCCCCGGGGCGAGCGTCGCCTGCCCAACGAGAACATCCTGGACTTGCGCCTCGAGAAGATCTTCAACGTCGGGGCCCGCAAGGACCGGATCGCCGTCTACGCGGACATCACGAACGTGTTCAACAAGAGCCTCATCACGAGCGTGCTCACCCGCGTGCCGAGCACGAGCGTCACCATCGGGCCCGGCGAGACCACCCCCGTCGTCTTCGAGGCCCCGGGGGCGGTCGTCGCGCCGCGCCAGACCATCCTCGGAGCCCGCTGGAGCTTCTAGCCACTGGCGCCGCTTCCGGCCCCGGGGGACGCCATCCCCCGGGGCCGTTTCGTCGGGAGGCTCGATGTTCGCGAGTCTCGTCTTCGCCGCCGCCGCCAGCAAGGGGCCGGAGATCGCGTGGTCGAAGGACTACACGCGCGCCTTCGCGGAGGCGGAAGAGCGCCGGGCGCCCCTGCTCGTGCATTTCCGGGGTGCCAATTGCGGACGGCCGACCGTTCCTGGTGCCACCGAGGGCCGCGGCGGCTCGCGCGGCGGCATCACGCGGCCGCGGCACGAGACGGGGCTGGGTGATTGCGATCTCATGCAGCAGGACGTGCTCGAGAACGCGATGGTCGTCGATCTGGCCGGCCGCTACGTGCCGGTCCTGGTGGGCCCGGGCGACGAGACTCTCAATACGCGGTACCAGGTCATCGTCAACCCCACCACGCTCTTCCTGGACCCATGGGGCAACGAGATCTTCCGGGTCGCGGGCTACCTGGAGCGCGCCAAGTTCTCGCGCATCCTCCAGGCCGTGCCTGCCGACTTCGCCGCCCTCGCCCCTTCCGGCCGCTCGCTCCGCGAGCGTCCGGACGACCTCAAGGCCCTCACGGGCGCCGCCGCCTTCTACGAGCAGGCCGGCCTCCGGCAGGTCAGCGAGCGGCTCTACGAGCGAGCGCTGAACACCCCCGCCGCCGACCTCACTGCGCGCCGCCAGGTGGTCATCGCCCGCGGCCTCAACCTCCTCCTCATGGGACGCGGCCCCGATGCCGCCCGCGTCTTCGAGCACGCACTGGAGGAGGCACCGAACGCGCCCGGCTCCGACGCGCTCCTGCTGGGGCTGGTCAACGCCCACCTCACCGCCGGTCGGCGCAAGGACGCGGCGGCCGCGTATGCTCGCATGGCACGCGAGTACCCGGACTCGCCGTACTCCCGGAAGGCCCGCGAAAATCTGGACGCGGCGAAAAAGTAGGGCGGCATCCGCTACGTCAGCGCTGAAGAGGCGGCGAGACGGAGGGCTCAGACGCTTGCGCTATCGATCTCGCGCGCGTAGAACCCGGCGTCGAGCCTTCGAGTCTGAACGGAGGGATCCTTGACCGCCAGCTCGATCCGGTAGCGTCCCGGCGCCGGCGCGGGAAAGCGATGCGACCAGAGGGACCAGGTCCGCCCGTCGCCGCCGCCGAGCTCGTCGACGGGCGCGAACGCCGCGTCCGGATCGAGGCGGATGCTCAGATGACGCACGGGTGCCCGGCCTCCCCAGGCGATTCCGACGATTCGATACGAGATCCGGCCGCCGGAAGCGGCGCCGAGCTTCTCGACGCGTATCGGAAGCGCGGCGGGATCGATCGTGGCCGGCCGGAAGTCCCTGGCCAACCGCGGCCCTTCAGGACGGCGACCGCTTCGGATCAGGAGATCGTCACGAGCACTCGTCGGATCCTGGTGGGTCCGCCCGGCGTACTCCCGCATGTGATCGGTGGCCGCCGCCTCGTCGTCAACGAGAGCGATCTCGTTCACCCACTTGATCGCGGTACAGCCGTACCAGCCGGGGACGACGAGACGGAGCGGGTAGCCGTGGTCCGGGGTGAGCGGTGTGCCGTTCATGGTCGTCGCCAGGAAGGCCCGCGACTCGCGGATCTGGTCGAGCCCGAAGATCCAGCTCGCTCCCGGCACCGAGCCCGGGTCCTGGACCTCGTGCTCGTCGAACCCGGAGACGAGCACCCGGGTCGCCCGCGGGAGTCGGCCGACGCGCGCGAGCACGCGCTCCAGCGGAACTCCCCCCCATCGGGCGGCGCTCATGAACCCGAAGTGCGCGGCGCGTGAGTTTCCCGCGCACTCGAGAAGATGAGTGCCCATCGGAGCCGCCTCACGGTTCAACGCCTCGATCTCCACCTCCACCGGCCTCTCGACCAGCCCGTGCACGCGCAAGTGCCACCGGTCCGTTGGCGGGAGTCGGTCCGGACAGCCGGTCCGGACGAAGAACCTCTCCCATGAAATCAGGAGCGATCGGGGCGTGAGCGTGGAGAGGTCGAGGGCCCGGCGCTTTCCGAGCCCGGCGCCGATCGTCGTCTCCAACGGAAACGGGCCCTCCCCCACGAACGGCACCAGTCCCAGCAGCCTCTCGGTACTCCTAGGCGCAAGCCAGGCCGCGATCGCCGCTCCGGCCGAGGCCTCGAGGAAGCGGCGCCGCGTCGCCGGCGGCGTTGGAATCATCGTTCTCGCGTCCTCGGCCTGTCCAAGGGGCCTCAGTCTACACGCACGGGTTCCACGAGGGTGCTAGCATCGCCGCCGTGGTCCTGCGCACGGTCCTCCTGCTCCTCATCTTGTCACTCGTTCGCTTTCCCAACTCCGGCTCGCCCTCGGCGCAGCCCGCCTTCCTGCGCGGCGTGACCGCCCTCCACAACTTTCAGTACGAGGACGCTGCGGAGGCTTTCCGCGAGGCCCAGACGATCGACCGCGACTTCGCCATGGCCTACTGGGGGGAAGCCATGGCGTGCAACCAGACCCTCTGGCTGAATCAGGATGCGGACAAGGGGCGCGAGATCCTGCTCCGCCTGGCGCCGACCGCGGCGACGCGCGCGGCGAAGGTGAAAACGGACCGCGAGAAAGCCTACCTGCGGGCGGTCGAGACCCTGTTCGGGACCGGGGAGCGCGCCGCCCGCGAGCGCGCGTACGCCGCGGAGATGAGGCGGCTCGCCCGGTCGTATCCCGGGGATCCGGAGGCACTGAGCTTCTTCGCCCTCTCGCTCATGGGCCTGACGGCGCGCAGCCCGGCGCTTTTCCGCGAAGGGGGGGACGACCAGCACCAGCACGCGCTGGTGGGCAGCACGATCCAGAAGGAGGCGGCCGCCATCCTGCAGAGGGTGCTCGCCCGGAATCCCGATCATCCGGGAGCCCTCCACTACCTGATCCACGATTACGACGACCCGGACCACGCTCGGCTGGCCCTTCCCGCGGCCCGCGCCTACGCGAAGGTGGCGCCCGAGTCGAGCCACGCGCTGCACATGCCCGCCCACATCTTTCTCCAGCTCGGCATGTGGGACGACGCGGCCGCTTCCGACGAAGCTTCTTTTCGCGCTTCCGAGGCCTGGGTCGAGCGCAAGGGGCTCCCGGTCGGCATGCGCGACTACCACAGCCTGTCGTGGCTACTCTACGAGTCGCTCCAGCAAGGCCGTTTCCAGAAGGCGCGGGAGACGCTCGATCTCTTGAAGACCGCGGTGGCGGCCACCGATGCCCCACGCTTCAAGGCGCTCCTCTCGGACATGCGCGCCCGATACGTCATCGAGACCCGCTCTTTCCAGGAACTCGCGAGCGCAAGAGACTTCGACACCAGCAGCGAGCTCTTCGCCATCGGCATGAGCGCCACGCGGAGCGGCGACCCCCGGCTCGCGGAGATGGCGCTCGCCGAGCTTTCGAAGCGGGCGGGGTCGAGGGAATCCGGCCATCGCCAGGGCGACGTGGCGGTGATGGAAAAGGAGCTGGCGGCACTCCTGGCCGTCGCCACTGGCCGGCCGGGCGACGCGGTCCTGCGGATGCAGGAGGCGGTGGCGCTCGATCGTGATCTTCCGCCGCCCCTCGGGCCGCCGCGACCCGTCAAGCCGGCGCCCGAGCTGTTCGGAGAGATCCTCCTCGAGCTGGGGCGGCCGGGCGAAGCGGCGGCGCAGTTCGATCGGGCCCTCGCGCGCTGGCCCAACCGCTCGCGCGCCCTCCTCGGGCGGGCGCGCGCCGCGGCCGCGCTCGGGGATCGCGAATCCGCCCGCCGTCACTACCGGCGCCTTCTCCTCAACTGGCGCCGGGCCGACCCGGACCTGGCCGATCTGAAGGAGTCTCGGAGCTACTAGCGCGCGGGCGCGGGTGCTTTCAGCTCCACGACCATGACCTCGATCGGCTCCCGGCCCTCGTTGAGGTCCGCGTGCCTGTCGCCGGGAGGGTCGGCGGGGAGCCAGTAGGCCTTTCCGCTCTCCCAGGTCACCGTCCGCGACTCCCCCGATTCCTTCACGATCTTCACCGTGCCGCCGGTGAGCGCGACGAGAACGCGTCCGCTCTCGTGACGGTGCATCGTCAGCGGCTGGTGGGGAGCGATGGAGCTCCTCCACACGCGGACCGACTCGTTCTCGAACTGCGGCGTGCGCCGGGTGACGGGGCTCGTCGGCTGCGTGATCGCCGAGCCGGAGTAGACCGCCGCCAGGAACAGGGCCAGGAGAGGGAGCTTTCTGCAATGCACCATGGGCGTCTCCTTTGTTGGAGCTCGGCGATCGGCGCCTACGGCCGGCCGCCCGCGGATCGCCGGTCCGTCTCCCGGAACGGCTTCTTCTGCCGGTAGAGCTCGAGGCGCGCGGCGATCTCACCGGACAACCCGACGGGACCGCCCGACGCCGCGAGTGACATCGCCTCCTGGGCGACGGCGGTCGCGCGGTCGAAATCACCGGACGCCGCGTACGCCGCGGCGAGGGTGTCCAGCATCACCGGCTGCCGACGGGCGGTCCGCTCGGTCGCGCGCTCCGCGAGACGCACCGCCTCGCCGGGATTCCGGATCCTCGGGTCGGGATGGGTGGCGAGGATCCACGCGATCTCGTTCAGCGGCAGCGGCCAGTCCGGCCGGAGGCTCAGCGCGGTCCGGAGCTGGCGGAGGGCCTCGTCCCGCTGGCCCATCGAGCGGAGCGCGAGGCCGAGGTTGTGGTGGGCCTCGGCGTCGTCCGGGTTCGCGCGCAGCGCCTCGCGAAACTCGCGCACCGCCTCGGCCAGCCGGCCTTGCGATCCGAGAACGCTGCCGAGGCTGTTGTGCGCCGCCGGGAGCCGCGGGTCGATGGCGAGCGCGCGGCGATAGTGCACGACCGCTTCGTCGAGCTTCCCCTGCTGCTTCAGCGCCCGGCCCAGGTTGTAGTGGGCGATGGCCAGCCCGGGGGCGAGCCTCACCGCCTCGCGGAAATGGCCGAGGGCCTCCTCCGTCCTTCCCTTCTCCCGCAGAGCGACGCCCATCCAGTCGTGGAGCTCCGCGTTTTCCGGCTTCGCCTTGAGCGCCGCCTGGAAATGTTCGATGGCTTCGTCCCACTGCGCCCGGGAGGCCAGGGCCGAGCCGAGATAGGCGTGCGCTTCGGCCGAGCCGGGGTCGAGCGCGAGGGCGCGACGGTAGCTGAGGATGGCCTCGTCCAGCTTGCCCTGCTTGGCCAGAACGAAACCGAGCTGGGTCGCCGCCGCCGCACTCTCCGGCTCCACGGTGGCGGCGCGGCCGAGGAGGCTGGCCGCCTCGTCCAGCCGCCCTTTCTCCGCGAGAGCGCGGCCCAGCAGCATCCGCGTGTCGGGCGCGTTCGGCTCGAGCGCCAGGGCCTGACGAAGCTGGGCAATGGCCCCGTCGACGTCGCCTCGCTCCTTCAGGAGAGCGGCCAGCTGAACGTGCGCCCGCTCGTTCTTCGGCCCGACGGCGACCGCCTTCCGGGCCGCGGTCAGGGCCGCGTCCAGGTTGCCCTCGGCCGCGGCGATCTTCGACATCTGCAGATGGCAGTCCGCGAAACCGGGCCTTTGCCGGAGCATCTCCTCGCAGAGGGCCCGGGCCTCCGGATACTTCTTGTCCTCCACGAGCTTGTTGAGCCGCTGGTCTTTTCGGAAGAATGCGATGAGGTCCTTGGCGTCTTCCTTGCTCCGGTCGAAGCCGCGTGAGGAGACGTCGCCGCCGCGTCCCAGGTAGCCGAGCGCAGCCAGGCGCTGCCGGGAAGCCTCGTCCAGGGCCGCCGACTCCGGAGCGGGTCCGGGAGCGCGGCCGGCCGCCGCCAGGATGCCGAAGAGGGTCCGACGCAGGGCATCCGCCCGCGCCGGCTCGCGCTCGAGGAGGTTCACCGCCTCCGCCGGATCGCTCCGGAGGTCGTAGAGCTCGGGGCGCGTGGTCTCGATGTACTTCCACCCGTCCACGATGACGCCGAGCAGCGAGGTCGCGCCGTAGTAGCGGGTCGGAGTCACGGTCTCCGCGTAGAGGGGCCTCGCTCCCCCCGCCGCGCCCCGCCCCGTGAGCCAGGGCGAGAGGTCCATGCCCTGCACCTCTTTGGGAACCGGAGCTCCCACCAGGGAGACGATGGTGGGAGCGATGTCGATGAGGCTCACCGGAACGTCGACCGGCCGCGACGCCGCCGGCGCGCGCGGCAGCCGCATCACCAGGGGCACCCGTAGTGCGCCTTCGTAGATGAAGAAGCCATGGTTCAGCTCGCCGTGCTCTCCGAGCATCTCCCCGTGGTCTCCGGTGATGACGATGAGCGTGTCGTCGTAGAGGCCAAGCTGCCGGAGCTTCTCCAGGACCTGGCCCACGCAGTAGTCGGCGAAGGCCACCTCCCCCTCGTAGGGATGCGCGCTCCACTTCGAAGCGAACGGCTCGGGCGGCTCGTAGGGCTCGTGGGGGTCGTAGAAGTGGACGAAGAGAAAGAAGCGCTGCTCCTTGTGCTCGTCCAGCCAGTCCCGGGCGAGGCGGGTCGTCTCGTCGCCCTTGCGCTCGCTGAGGTCGCCGATCTTGTGCACGGCCTGGAAGCGATCGTCGTACGTGTCGAAGCCCTGGCTCGTGCCGAAGCGGCGGTCGAGCACGAACGTGCTGACGATCGCCCCGGTCGTGAAGCCTCGAGGCTTGAGCATCTCGGCCAGCGTCAGGCTCGCGTCGGGCAGCCGGTTCAGCAGGTTGTCGCGCAACCCGTGGGTGGGCGGCAAGGTCCCCGTGAGCATGGAGACGTGGGCGGGCAACGTCATGGGCACGGGGGTGTGGACGTTCCTGAACAGCACGCCCTCCCGGGCCACGGCGTCGATGTTCGGTGTCGTCGGCCGCGGGAAGCCGTAGGCGCTCACATGGTCGGCCCGAAGCGTGTCGATGCTGATCAGAAGGACGTTGCGGACGGCGGGCCGGGACCGCGAGCAGGCGGAGACGAGCCCGGCACTCAGGAGCACGAGAATCCAGACGACCCGCGAAACACGACGGGAGTCCGACGGCACGACCCGATCCTAGACGAAAAAGGGCGGCTCCCGGAGGAGCCGCCCTGGTCGTCGCCTTCCGTGCGCTAGAACGAGAAACGAACCATCAACTGCAGCAGACGCGGGAAGCCGCGCGTGGCGGTTACGGTTCCGAAGGACGAGGAGCCGAAGGTCATGTCGGGGCCGTTGAACTGGGTGTTGTTGAAGATGTTGATCATCTCGAACCGGACCATGACCTGCTTGCTGCCGCCGATCGGCTCGACCTTCTGGAACGCGACGTCGGTCTGGGTCTTGAACGGCGTGCGCATGTCCGTTTCCGTGCGCGGAGAGTTGCCGAACGTGAACGCGGGCGCGTTCGACCAGGCGGCGGGGTTGAACCAGTTGGCGATGCAGCCGCACTCCGGGTCGTAGTGGCTGTCGGTGTTGCCCGAGGTCGCCGGGCTGGTGCCGGTCAAGTTGGGCCGCTGCAGCCGCGTGAAGATCCCGGCGGTGTTGGTGGACTGGATGATGGCCGCCGGGAATCCGGTCTGGAAGTACCCCGTGGCCGTGATCGCCCAGCCGCCGAAGAGGACGCGAGCGATCCCCGGCTCGGACAGGTGCTGCTTGCCCTTGCCGAAGGGCAGCTCGGCGGTCAGCCCGAAATTGAGGCGATGCGGCTGCTCCGTGATCGAGTGCGCGTACTCGGCGTCGACGTCATAGCTGTTGAGCGGCCGGTTGCGGTCACCGCTGTTGTTGGAGAACTGGTTCAGCTCGCCGAAGACGTTGTTCTTGTTCGAGCTGAACGTGTAGTTGATGCGCCCGCCCCAGCCGTTCGCGATGGGCCGCTCCAGCCGCACCACCAGTGAATGGTACTGGGCCTTCCCGCCGCTGACCTGGGCGGCCAGCAGGTCGCCGAACTGCGGGTAGGGCCGCAGGAGCTGGCGACGGGTGATGGTCCGCTGGTTGGCGAAGTTGCCGAAGGCAGGGTTGCCGTAGAACGGATTCGGCAGCTGGT
>QHVJ01000557.1 GCA_003222275.1 Acidobacteriota bacterium
GGCGGTCAGAATCTCCAGATCTCTCGCGCGGTTGGGGCGGTCAGAATCTCCAGATCTCTCGCGCGGTTGGGCTTCATCGGATGGCGTTCAATGATTGAACAACTGGCGGCCGAACGTCAAGCGATAGTTCATGACACGAAATCGGGTTCGTCGGGGCCCGGGCCGGGTGGCCGGCTAGCGGGAGGCGGTGATCTTGCCGCCCGAGCGGCGGCCGACGACGACGCGATCGGGGTGAGCGGTGTCGGGGCCGTCGGCAGCCGGCACCGGCCACGGGCGCGGCTCTGGCCGCGCGAAGCCGTTCGTCGCCTGGGGCGCCTGCACGCTGGTCCGCTCCCGACGCCAGTCCCTGGCCACGAGCCGCGCGATGTAGAAGACCTGCCCGACCATGCGGCGGATGTGGTCGCGGCCTCGGAAGTCCGGGCGGCGGAAGATCGTCGACAGCAGCCTCGGCAGCGAGGCGGCGAAGAAGAACGACTCCCACGCGAACCAGTCGACCCGCGGGGGATTCTTCACGAGGCCGTCGACGAACCGCCTTGGCAGGAAGTTCAGCCAGCCGAAGAGGAAGTTGTACCCGAGCCACTTCTTGAACTCGGGCGCGTTGCCGCCGAAGAGGTACGAGGCCTCGTTGCGGCCCTCCTCGATGTCCTCGAGGTCCTCGGCTTTGAGAATTCCCTTCTCCATCGCGAGGTCGATGATCGGCAGCTTCGGGTAGTACTTCAGCCAGAAGACCGAGACGATGTCCGGGCGGTACTCGTTGTAGAACTCGAGCGCCAGCCGCTGGTCGGCGTCCGTTTCACCCGGGATGCCGAGCATGTGATCCACCTGGTAGTGGACCTTGTACTTGTTCATGAAGGTGAACGCGTTGTGGAGCTGCTGGCGCGACTCCGGCCGATCGATGCTCTTCTTGGACTCTTCGTTGACGGTCTGGACGCCGACCTGGACGTTCACCAGGCCTGCTTCCTTCAGGCACCGGACCGTCTCTTCCTTGTTGAGCACGACCGCCTCGGTGATCAACGCGAAGGGGACGTCGACCTCCCGCTTGTAGCGCTGGGCGAACTCCTCGACCCATTTCTTGCTGCTGGCGAAGACGTCGTCCATGAAGAGGAAGTGGCGCGGGCCGTAGGTCTTCTTCGCCCACGTCAGCTCCTCGATGACGTTGTCGACCGAGCGCTGCCGCAGCCACTTGCCCTGCGACCGGTAGATCGGGAGCATGACGGCGTTGTAGCAGTAGGTGCACTGGTAGGGGCAGCCGCGGCTCGTCGTGGCCGTGTACGTGCGCGCCAGCCCCGGCAGGCGCTGGTAGAAGAGGTCCTTCGCCGGGAACGGCAGGTTGTCGAGGTCCTGGATCGCCTCGCCCTTGCCGTTCTGATGGATCTCGCCGTCGCGGCGATACCAGATGCCGGCGATCTTGAGGTCGGCGCCCGCCTTCCAGTCGTCGAGCTGCTCCAGCACCTGCGCGAGGGCGCGCTCGCCCTCGCCGAGCGCCAGCAGATCAACTGCCGGATTGAGCGCGACCCGCTCCGGAACGCTGGTCACGTGCACGCCGCCGAAGACCGTCACCGCGCCCGTCGCCGCCTTCAGGGTCAGCGCGGTCTCGGAGCACCAGCGATAGTCGTCGGTCACCGTCGAGAAGCACAGGAGGTCGGGTCGGAAGTCGACGATCTCCCGGAGGAGCTGTCGGTTCACCCGGGACTGCAGACGACCCGTCATCGGGCTGTCCTTGTCCTTCTGCTTCACGTAGGTGTCCGACCACGGATCGGGATAGAGGACGAGCTGGACCTGGTGGCCCAGCGAGCGAACGTACGAGGCCAGGTAACCCACTCCCAGGCCCTCGTAGTTGCGGTAGATGAAGGTGACGCGCTTCGGGGACGGCATGTTGCGCTCGGGAAACGATACCGCGCGCTCTAAACCGCAGTCAAGAATATGTTTTTCGCGTCGTGCGGCGCCGAGTTACGAGGCGGAGCGCTGCCGGGCGCAGAGCAGGTCGACGTAGAGCCGGCCGGCGAGATGCCGTTCCGGCCGGCGCGCGTCGAAGGCTTCGAGGCCGCCGTCCTCGTGCAGCACGTGGATGACGAAGCCCCGGACGCGGAAGAACTCGATGACCGGCTCCGGCCTGAAGCCCATCTGCTCCATCGCCCACGGGGAGTACTCGACGGCGACTGCCAGCCGCGAGCTGGCCGCCACGAGGGCGGCCATGCCCTCGCACACCGGGGGCTCGTAGCCCTCGACGTCGATCTTCAGGAAGCTCACCGCGCTCGCGATCCCGCGCTGGCGCACGAACCCGTCGAGGCTCAGCAGCGGCACCGTGTCGCTCGGCGCCACGCCCCGGCCGGCGCGGAACGCGTCGGTGGTGATCCGGTGCCCCGCGTGGTGGCGAACGTCGCGCCAGAGGCCGACCGTGCCCTCGGACGCGCCCACCGCCGCGTGGACGGCCTCGACGCGGTCGGCGAGCCCGCGCCGTCGCATGGTGCGCACGAGGCGCTCGAAGTTCTGCCGCTCGGGCTCGAAGGCGAAGACCTTGAAGCCGGGCGCGAGCGCGCGCGCGAAGACGCTGGCCGTGTAGCCGATGTTGGCGCCCACATCCAGGACGTGGCCGCCGCGGAAGAGGTCGGGCTGCCGGCGCGTGAGCGCGGCGAACGGGTCGCCCAGCCGCTTGTAGGCGAAGTACGTGCGGACGAACAGGTCGCCGAGCACGGCATTGTCGAAGACGCCAAGCCGGTTGGCGAGGCCGTAGGCGGAGTGCAAGCCTTCGACGACGCGCCCGCGGAGGCTCACGAGCGCCTGCTCAGCTCGAAGAACGGCTCCAGCCGATCGCCGAAGAGGTAGAGCGGCGCCTTGCTCTCCTCCCAGTAGGTGAAGAGCGGCCGCATCGCATAGGTCTTCCGTAGCTCGTCGAGGAAGGTTTCGAACTCGCGCGCGCTCAGCGGCGTTCCGCCGCGCACGGGCGACTGGTTGATCGCGATGAGCGA
>QHVJ01000203.1 GCA_003222275.1 Acidobacteriota bacterium
AGCGCTTCCTGGCCGAACTGCGGATGCCGGCGCGAGCCCGGGAAACGCCGTACGTCCACCAGCAGCTCTACGCCGGCCTCCTTCAGGATCGCGATCAGCTCGGCCTGGTGGCGGGTCGAGTGGCCGACCGTGAAGATCACGGGGCCGGCCTGAGGACGAGCGAGCGGAAGCGCAGGCCGGGCCCGTCGGGGGCGGACAGCGTGAGCACGTTGTCGCCGCGGAAGAGCGCTTCGGCGGGCACTCGAAAGGCCGCCTCGTCGCCGGACGGGCCCACGATCCGCTCCCCCAGGCGGCGCCCGTTCACGAGCACCTCGACCGGCCGCGGCGCCGGCGCGTCGAGTCGCAGCGCGGCCTCCAGCTCCCGCGGCCGCAGGCACGGCACCAGGAGCGACGCCCTGCCCTCCTGCATGACCACGTCGCCCGTGCCGTAATGCGCCCGTGCGCCCCAGCCTTCGCGCAGGAACCAGCGCATGCGTCCCATCTCCTCGGACG
Source organism: Acidobacteriota bacterium (assembly GCA_003222275.1). Lineage (GTDB taxonomy): Bacteria > Acidobacteriota > Vicinamibacteria > Fen-336 > Fen-336 > AA32. The sequence continues at coordinate 493 of QHVJ01000203.1, forward strand.
GCGAGACGCCCCACTCGTATCCCGTCGTCGCCGCGTCGAGAACGACCGGGCGGTCCCGCTCGAGGCGCTGCGCCGCCTGGAGACTCTCGCGGCAAAGGGCGAGGACCAGCGGACCGTCGCGCGCCCCGCGCAGGTCGATCCGCCGATAGCGGTCCAGGAGGATCGGCAGGGAAAGCACGATCGCCGCGGCCGCGATCGCGCCGACGATGCTCGGGCGTGACGCGGCTCGGACCTCGGGGGACCGCTCCGGGGCGGAGGCGACGGGGAAAAATGCCATCAGGGCCGGAGCGATCAGCAACGGCAACGCGTATAGGAGAAGCCTCGTGACGTCGGCGGAAAAGAAGCTCCCGCTCACGTAGCTCGCCGCGAGAAGCGGCACGACGAGGAGGATCACCGCCAGCCAGCCGTACCGCGCGGCGAACGGGCGCGCACGGTGGCGAAGGGCCCCCGCCACGGCCAGCGGGGTCAGCCCGAGGAGGAGCATCGGCCCGACCCATTGGCGCCAGGAGGCGAGAGCAATCGCCGTGGCCTCGAGCCATCCAGCATCGCCGGTCACGGTCGCCGCGGCGGGCGGCCGCCACCACCACTCGCGGAGGATCAGCGTCACGGCCAGCGGGCCGGCCGCGACGGCCAGCGCCGCGGCGAGCGCCGGGCGCGGACCGCGCCGCCACTCGCGCAGGAGCACGAGGGGAAGGAAGAGCGGCCACAGCTCCTTGGCCAGGGCCCACCCGGTGAGGAGCAGGGCGAGGACGCCGGTTCCGGCGCCGGAGGCCAGAGCGAGGAGAAAGGCCGCTTCGAGAGCGGCAGAGAGAGGCTCGTCCAGGAACACGTACCGCAGCGACTCGGCCACCGGAGGAGACATGGCGAAAGCGGCGGCGCCGAGCAGCGCCGGCAGCGGCCCCAGCCCGAGGCGCCGCAGGAAGAAATGCAGCAACACGGTGGCGGCGAGCAGCGAGAGGAACGCCAGCCGGCGAAAGCCCTGGACGGCATTGCCGGGCAGGGCGGCGGCCGCGGCGGGGGCGAGGACGCGGTAGCCCCAGGGAGCGACGCTGAACACCGCCGGGCGCTCGGCCATCGCGACGTGGACGTAGGCGTCGAAGGCGGGCAGCGAGAAGCGGTCGTAGCGGACGTGGGGATCCGAGACGCGGCGCTGCTGGAGGCCGAGGGCGGCGAGGGCGACCACGAGGGCGAGAACGGCCCCCGGCCCGCCCTTCAAGCCGCGGCCGGGACCGGGCGGTAGAGCTGGGCCTTCAGCTCCTCGATGCGGCGGCGGGCCCGCGCCTGCGCGTCCTCCTTGCGGTCGAAGAACCCCAGCGTCGCGATCACCTTGGTGGTGCCGATCCGTTCCTCCGTGACGAGGTAGCCGCCGCCGGTGGTGGGAGTGTCGATCCCGGGAGGGTTCGGCATCGGCGGCTCTTCGTAGACGTTGATCCGCACCTGGCTGGCCTGTGTCGGATGCTCGTACGCCTCGGAGAAGATGAGCATCTCAGTGTACGGTCCGAGTCTTCTTGTTGAGGTAGTCCATCAGGATGAACTGGCCGAGCGTGTAGGGAGTGGTGAAGTAGGCCTTGCCGCGGCTCATCTCGCACACCTTCTTCACGAACGCCACCAGGTCGTAGTCGCGCGCGAGCATGAAGGTGTTGACCATGATTCCCTGCCGCCGGCAGTTCGCGACCTCCTTCAGGGTGAGCGCGACCACCCGCGGGTCGAGGCCGAAGGGGTTGCGGTAGATGCGGCCGTCCTGCTCGGTGAGGGCGGACGGCTTTCCGTCGGTGATCATCACGATCTGCTTCATGTCCTTGCGCTGCCGGGACAGGATCCGCTGGGCGAGGCGCAGGCCTTCGCGCGTGTTCGTGTAGTACGGCCCCACCCTCACCTTCGCGAGCTGGGACAGCGGCACCTCCTCGGCGGAGTCGTGGAAGACGACGAGCTGCAAGCTGTCCCCCGCGTACTGGGTGCGGATGAGGTGCGACAGCGCGAGCGCGACCTTCTTGGCGGGTGTGAAGCGGTCCTCGCCGTAGAGGATCATGCTGTGCGAGCAGTCGAGCATGACCACCGTCGCGCAGGAGGACTGGTACTCGGTCTGGCGGACGAGCAGGTCCTTGTAGTCCACGTCGATCGGGACCTTCACGCCTTCGCGGGCGAGCGCGGACAGCAGCGTCCCGCTCACGTCGAGGTTGAGCGTGTCGCCGAACTCGTACTCCTTGGACGGCCCCGAGGCCTCGATGCCGGTGGCGAGGTCACGCGTGTCGTGGCGCCCGAAGGACGCCTTGCCGAGCGACCCCAGCAGGTCGCGCAGCGTCTTGTAGCCGAGAAAGTCGACCCCTTTCTCGGTCAGCTCGAATTTGATCGGCGGGCTGGCCGGGCCCCAGCCTCCCCCGCGGCCCTGGGTGGGATCGTGGAAGGGCATGCCCTCGGTGGTCTTGAGATAGCCCTCGCGGATGAGGCGCTCCACCGTCTTCTGCAGGAACTGCTCGAGGGCGTCGGCGTCGTCCATGAGCTTCTGGAGGTCCTCGTCGGAGAGCATGCCGCGGCGCATGAGCGCTTCGAGGATCGCGTCGTGGAGGGACTGCAGGCTGTCCTCGTCCCACTCGCCTTCCTCGTAGCCGAAGCCGCTCTGGAGAAGGAAGTCGGAGAGCTCGCCGATGAGCTCCTCGAGGTTCAGGTCCTCCCACAGCTCTCCTACGTACCGGTGATAACGGGTGACGGCCATGTCGTCTAATTCACCTGCTTCTTCATGCGGCGTAGCCGCTCGAGCCGCTCGAGGTCCACGTCCGCGTCGCTGCGGCGCTCGGGCGCGACGTAGCCGCGGTCGTCGCTGCGGCCGATCTTCTTCTGCGCGTACAGCCCCTCGAGCACGAACTCGCCCGCGGCCGCGAGCAGCGGCACCGGGTCGCCCGGCTGGACGCCGAGGAAGGCGACATGGTCGAGCAGCCCGGGCACGCGCTTGAGCTGCGCGACCATCTCCTCGGCCGCGGCGTCGTCGCGCAGCTTCAGGCTTCCGCCGCTCTCGAAGAACGCCACCACCGGCTTGAGGTCGACCGAGCCCATGTAGACGGAGAAGGTCTCCCCCGCCGCCTCCCGGATCAGCTCGCGGCCCACGTTCTCCGCGCCCATCAGCTCGCCCTCGTACTCCAGCTCGAACTTGCCGGTGAGCGACGGCAGCGCGGCATAGATGTCGGCGATCCGCGGCACCACCAGGGTCTCGCCCCGGAGGAGCGCCCGCCGCTCGGCGTTGGAGAGCGCGTTCTCGAGCGCGCTGATCGGCAGGCGCTGGCTCACGCCGCTGCGCTTGTCGATCTTCTTGTCGCGGCGGGCGGCGAAGGCCACGCCTTCCGCCACCTCCCGGATGAACCGCGGGATGCGCACGCCCTTCCCGCGCTCGGTCCAGGCTTCCTGCTGCGTGATCGCCACCCCCTGCTCGACCGTGGCCGGGTAGTGCGTCCGGACCTCGCTTCCGATGCGGTCCTTCAGGGGCGTGATGATCTTGCCGCGGGCGGTGTAGTCCTCCGGGTTGGCGGTGAAGACCATGCACACGTCCAGCGGGAGGCGGATCGGGTAGCCCTTGATCTGGACGTCACCCTCCTGAAGGATGTTGAAGAGGCCGACCTGGATCCGGCCGGCCAGGTCCGGGAGCTCGTTGAGGGCGAAGATGCCCCGGTGGGCGCGGGGAAGCAGCCCGTAGTGCATCGTCAGCTCGCTGGCCAGATCGTGCCCGCCCCGGGCGGCCCGAATGGGGTCGACGTCGCCGATGATGTCCGCGATCGTCACGTCGGGCGTGGCCAGCTTCTCCACGTAGCGGTCGTCCGGCGTGATCCAGGCGACCTCTGTGTCGTCCCCCCGCTCCCCGACCAGGTCCCGGCACCGCTTGCAGAGCGGGCGGAGCGGATCGTCGTGGATCTCGCAGCCCGCCACCATCGGGGCGGCGGGATCGAGCAGCGTGGTGAGGCTGCGGAGGAGCCGGCTCTTGGCCTGCCCGCGCAGGCCGAGCAGGATCATGTTGTGCCGCGACAGGACCGCGTTCACCATCCGCGGCACGACCGACTCGTCGTAGCCCAGGATCCCGGGGAAGAGCGTCTCCTTCGCGCGGAGCTTCACGAGCAGGTTGCGGCGCATCTCGTCCTTGACGCTCTCCCGCGCGGCGGGCACCCCCCCCTTTTTCAGATCGCCGAGCGTCCGTGCCTGGGCCATCGGTTCAGAACCTCCATCGTCATTATAAAGGCACGTAGCAGCGAGCGCCGGATTCACTCCGGCGCGAGCGACATGGGGGGGAGCGCGAATGCGCGCGGGGGGGTGCTTTCCTAGGACCGTACCCCCCCGAACTCACGAAAAATCCCTCTGCGGCCTCTGCGGCCTCTGCGTGGAAAAGCTATTTCGGCTGCTTGAGCATGTCCAGGAAGCCCTGCAGGGTCGTGAGCTTCCGGGCCGAGGTCGAGTAGAGCTTGGCCGAGAAGATGGCGGTGGCGGCGTGGCCGGCCAGCAGCGTGAACAGCTCGTAATCCATCGTCGTGAACTGCGTCTTCTGCACCAGCAGCTTGTTGATCGAGATGACCCCGATCACGCTGTCCTTGATCTTGAGCGGGATCACGGCCACGGGCTGGTCGAAGGGCGTGGGCTCGCGGTGGGCCACCTGCGACGCGAAGTAGTTCTCCCCCGTCTTGGCGGCCTTGCCGATGAGGCCATCGCCCACGGTGACGCTGGCTACCGGGGCCGACTGGCCTTCGGAGCTTTCGACGTCGAGTTGCCCCGTCTTCTCGCTCACCATCAGGACGTGGAACGCCTCCGCCCCGATCAGGTTGATCACGATCTCCTGCACGATCCGCAGCACCTCGCGGTAGTCCAGCGTCGAGTGGAGCTGGTACGAGGCCACGTACAGGTTGGCGAGGTTGTTGTTCTGCTCCTCGATCTCGATGTAACGATCGGCGAACTCCTTGTTCTCCTCCTCGACCTTGCGGTAGCGGGTTTCCAGCTCGGCCAGCCGCGATTCCAGCTCGCGGATCCGCCCGGTAAGCTCACGCACGTGATCGTCCACCGGCCCGGTGGGAGCGGCGCCGCCGGGAACGCTCTGGAGGGTGGCCACCTTGTAGCGCAGGCGCTCGTTCTCCCGCATGAGTTCCTCGGTGAACTCCTTGGCCTTGAGGAACATCTGGAAGAATTCCTGGCCCTTTTTGGCGGGATCGTCGGGCTTGTCCATGGGCCGGTGGCCTCGGCGAGATCTTAACCTATTCGCGCCCCTGGAGCGTGTGTACCTTGTGCTGGAGGAAGGCGTTCTCGAGGGCGATTCCGGCTTGATCGATGAACACCTCGAGGGCCTCGAGGCGGCCGAAGGCGCGGCCCGTCTCGGGGTTGTCGCCGAAGAGCAGGGCGATCGTCTCGCGATGGGTGAGCAGCGGGAGCAGAGCCACGGTGGCCGAGCGGAAGCGCCCGATCTTGCCCATCAGGTACTGGCTCCAGCGCCCGTCGGGCAGGGGTCCGACGAGGGGCTTGTGGGAGACGACCACGTCGAGGAAGACGGACGGCTCGGAGAGCGGGATGAGAACGTCACGCGCGAGCAGGTGCAGGGTCTCCTCGCGCGGAGCGGGGCCGAACCCCCCGAGCCCCCGGGCCTCCCCGTTCTTGACCAGGAACAGCACGCCGCGCTCGAAGAACTCCCGCGCCATCCTCATCACGAGCATGGCGATCTGCGACGCGTCGTGCGGGCGGCGCAGCTCCTCGAGCCGCTTCTGCAGGATTGCGAACTCCCGGGTCAGCTCCTCCGCCGACGGAGCAGACGACTCCGCAGAGACCGCAGAGGAGTTGGCCGGCGGGTTGGCCGAGGGCGCAGAGGGGGTCGCTTTCCTGGGGGCGGGGCGGGAAGGGGCGGGAGCCGCCTCCGCGGCGGGAGCCAGGCGCGGGATCACGTCGGCGATCAGCTTGTGGGCGAAGGCCCGCAAGTCCGCCTCGAACTGGCCGGGGTCGAGCTTGGAGAGTCCCGGCTTGAAGACGATCCGCGCGATCCCCATCTGCTTCGCCCGCGACTGGAGGGCCGAGCCGAGGCTCTCCGTCATCATCAGCACGGGCGGACGCAGGTTCATCTTGCCGAGGCGCTTCACGACCTCGAAGCCTCCCTGGAACGAGGAGCCGCCGGAGGTCGGCATTCCGAGGTCGGAGACGACGAGGAAGGGGATGCCGGCCTTGCCCAGCCGGCCGGCCTTCTTCACCGCCGCTTCCGGATCCTCCGCCTCCACGACCTGGTAGCCGCCTGCAGTGAAGTGGTCCGCGAGGATGCGCCGCACCTCTTCCTCGTCGTCCACGAGAAGGATGACTTTTTCCGCCGAGGCCGCCGCGGAGGCCGCCGATGGGCGGGCAGACGGCGCGGAGGACGCCAGGGGGGGTGGAGCAGGGGGCGGGACCGGGGCGGCGGAAACGCGGCTGGGCTTGGGTGGGTGGACGGACAGGGCGGTAGACGGCGGGGGAGCCGGAGACGGCTCGACGGCCGCGGGAGCGAGCGGCAGCGATGCCGCGGGCACGGGGGCGGTGTCGTCGTCGGGCTCCGTGAAAGACGCCTCCAGCGCCGCCGTGGAGTCCCGGCGGTCCTCGTCCATGCCCCGCGCGAGATCGAGCAGCAGCTCCTGGGGATTGATGCCGTCCGGCAGCGTCTCATCGAGGATGTCGCGTATGCCCACGCGGGTGGGGGCCTCGGCGGAGAGGCTGAAGTTGAACTGCCCCTCCCGCAGCCGTATGAGCTGCTGCAGCGCCACCTCGATGCGATGCCGGAGCATGCGCGAACGCTGGTCCGGAGGAAGTGTCTTCGCCCGGGGGTCGAGGGGGGCGGTGTCCCAGGTGAAGGAGGCGGTGACGAAGCCGTCGCGGAAGACGATCGCCCCCTCGCCGGCGCCGGTGCGGATCGAGAGATAGCCGGTCTTCTTGCTGAAAGAGACGATCTGGAGGATGTCGAGGAGGGGAAGGTCCTCGAGGTTACCGGTGAGGCTCATCTGGGCCGGCTGATTCTACACCGCGGCCAGGATCTCGTCGGCGACGCGCGGCAGGGGCACCGTGAGGTCCACGACGCCCGCTTCGGCCGCGGCCTTGGGCATCCCATAGATGACGCAGGTCTCCTCGCTCTCGGCGAGCGTGCGGCCGCCGGCCTCGCGGATCGCGCGCAGCCCCTCCACGCCGTCCGCACCCATGCCCGTGAGGACGATGCCCAGCGAGCGGGCTCCGTACACCTTCGCCACCGAGGCCATCAGCACGTCGACCGACGGGCGGTGCAGCGCGGAGCGCGGCTCCATGTCGAGCCACACCCGCGCCTGGCCGCCCCGCTTCCGGATCTTCATGTGCAGCCCGCCGGGAGCGACGAGCACGCTGCCCCGCTGCACCGGCTCCCCGTCCTGCGCTTCGCGCACCGGAATCGCGCTGCGCTGGTCGAGCCGATCGGCGAGGGAACGGGTGAACCCCGCCGGCATGTGCTGCGCGATCAGGATCGCGCCCGCCAGTCCCCGCGGCAGCCGGGGGATGATCGCCTGCAGCGCCGAGGGGCCGCCGGTGGAGGTTCCGATCACCACGACGTCGGCCTGCCGGTCGTGGCCGGCCGGCGGCAGCGCCGGGCGCATCGGGCCGCGCATCTCCCCCAGCCGCTCGCGGGGCGCGCCGGCCAGGGCCCGCACCTTGGCGAGGAGCTCGTCGGTGAGGCCGAGCAGGTTCATGTGGCCCTGGACGCTCGACTTGTCCACGAAGTCCATGGCTCCGAGCTCGAGGCCCCGAAGCGTGATCTCGGCGCCTTCGCTCGTATGCGACGACAGGAGGAGCACCGGCGTCGGGCACTCGGCCATGATCCGGCGCAGCGCCTCCAGCCCTCCCATCCGCGGCATCTTTACGTCGAGGGTCACCACGTCGGGGCGCAGCTCGCACACCTTCTCGACGCCGTCCGCGCCGTCGACGGCGGTGGCCACGACCACCATGTCGGGGGCGGCGCCGAGCATCCGGGAGAGCGCTTGCCGGACGAAGGCCGAGTCGTCGACCACCACCACCCGGATCAGGGCCCCTCCGCGGCGGCGAGCGGCTTCTGGTACACCATCGCCCCCTGGAAACGGACGGGCGTGAACAGGTCCGTGATGCGGGACAGGCTCTCGGCGTGGCCGAGGAAGAGATACCCGCCGGGCGCGAGCAGGGCGTGGAAGGTCCGCGCGACCTTCAGGATCATGGCGTCGGAGAAATAGATGAGGACGTTGCGGCAGAAGATCACGTCGAGCGGGGCGAGGCCGTCGAAGCTCGCGGGTTCCACGAGGTTTCCGTGACGCAGGGTCACCATCCGCCGGATCGCGTCCTTCACCGACGCCCCCGCGCCCTGGCGTGTGAAATGCCGCTCGAGCTGGGCCGGGCTCAGGGAGCGGAAGGAGTTGTGGAAGTAGACGGCACGGCGCGCCTTCTCCAGCGCCTGGTGGTCCACGTCGAGCCCGACGACCTGCACGTCCCAGTTCCAGAAGAACTGGGCGCTGTCGTAGACGAGCATCGCCAGCGTGTGGGCCTCCTCGCCCGTCGAGCAGCCGGCGGAGAGTATGCGCAGCGTGCGTTTGCGCTCGCCGCCCGCGCTCGCCAGCTTCGTTTCCTTGATGCTGCGCAGCACGTGCTCGGCGAAGACCTGGAGCTGGGGCGACTCCCGGTAGAAATACGTCTCGTTGTTGGTGAGGTGGCTGACCATGCGGTCCAGCTCCTCCGCGCGCTGGGGGCCGAAGCGGAGGTAGTGGTAGTAGTCCTCGAAGCTCATCAGGTCGAGGCTGGCGAGCCGTCCCAGCAGCCGCGAGCGCAGCGAAGCCTGCTGGTTGCCCTCGAAGTAGAGCCCGAAGCGCTCGTGGATGAGGTCGCGCAGCAGGCGGAACTCTTCTTCGGACAGCTCGACGTCGTGATCCGAGGGGTGATACACGCCGGGCGCTATCGCGGGGCGAGCTTCTTGAGGGCGACGGCGGCGGCCTGACGCACCTCCGGCGACGGGTCGGACGCCTTGAGATCCATCAGGGGACGCAGGGCGTCCATGAAACCTCCCTCGCCCAGCGCGAGCGCCGCCTCGGCGCGCACGCGGGCGCTGTCGTCGGCGAGGGCGGCGAGCAGCAGCTTTCGACCGCGCTGATCCTCCAGACGGCTCGCGAGGTCCACCACGAGCCGCCGCGCTTCCTGATCCGACGCGGCAAAGGCCCCTTCCAGATCGCCGAGCGCCGCCGTCCCCATCCGGCGGAGCGCCTCCAGGGCCGCCGGCTGCAGCGCCGCATCCGCCAGCGCGCGAACGAGCGGTCCCGCCGCCCGCCCGTCGCCGATCTCGCCCATCGCCGCCACCGCCGCCCGGCGCACCGTGGCATCGTCATCGCCGAGACGGGCGAGCAGGCCCGGTACCGCCTTGCCGCTACGGATGCGGCCGAGAGCGGTCGCGGCCGCGCACCGCACGCTCCAGTGCTCGTCCTCGAGCGCGAGCAGCAGCGCCGGCACCGCCTGCGGATCGCCGATGCTGCCCAGGCTCTCGGCGGCGGCCCGGCGGAGATTGCGGTCGAGGTCGCGGAGCACGGCCGTGAGCGGCCGCACCGCCGAGACGGCCCGGATCGAGCCGAGCGCCTCCACCGCCGCGAAGCGCAGCTCCTTCCGCCGGTCGTCGAGGAACGGAAGGATGCGGGGGACGGCGTCCGGGTTCCGGATCTGGCCCAGTGCGCGCAGCGCGACGAAGCGCATCTTCGGGTCGGGGTCGTCGAGCAGCGGGAGGAGCTGGCGGGCGGCCTCGGGCTCTTCGAGCTTGCCCAGCGACAGCACCGCTTGCTGGCGCACGAGGCTGCTCTCGTCGCCGAGGCCGCGCCGCAGCCGGTCGGCCACGCCCGGGGCATCGATCTCGCCGAGGGCCTTCAGCGCGGCGCGCCGCACGCTCTCGCGCGGGTCCTCGGCGAGCGCCATGAGCGCGGGCGCCGCGGAGGGGTCCCGCACCAGGCCGAGCGTTTCCGCGGCCCGGATGCGCACGTTCAGGTCGCCGCTGCCGAGCGACTGCAGGAGCAGGGGCACGACGCGCGCGGGCGACAGCCGGGCGAGCGCGCCCATGGCGCTCTCCTGGATCAGCTCGCTCTCGTCGCCGAGCAGCTCGAAGAGCAGCATCGCCGCGTCCTCGTCGCCCAGGCGGCCGACCGCCGCCGTGGCTTCCGCCCGCACCTCCACCGAAGGGTCGTGGATGAGGGGGGCGACGAGCGCGATTCCTTCCGCGGGAGCGACGAACG
>QHVJ01000550.1 GCA_003222275.1 Acidobacteriota bacterium
CCCGATGCGGACACCATAGCGCATGGCGCCTGCGGCCCTGGTGATGAAGAGGTGCTCAAAGGTGTTATTCGTGCACGCCGTCTGTCGGTCGGGGGCTTGATCGACGTCGATGGCGGCGAGGCAGCGTCGGCCTCGCCGAACACGAAGCGCCAGATGGCTGAGGACGCAGTCGCGAGACCAGAGGCGCCACATCGGCTCGTCGGCCGGACCGTCCCAGATGATCTCGCAACCCAGGGCCGCCCCGCTGGCGCCGCCGGCGCTCCCGAGGATCCGGAGCCCACGGCGATGGCCATCACCCGCGGCATCGATCACGTTCAGCGGCGCGGTGATGCGGTAGACGCCTGGTGGGAACGAGACGACGCCCGCGCCCGACGGCGTCGCATCGATGCTGGCCTGGATCGCCCGTGTATCATCGGCCGCGCCATCACCGACGGCGCCATGGCCGCGCACATCGAACACCGGGGTCCCGGCCGCGGCCGCCGAGGGAGCCGAGGCGCCGGCGCTCAGCGCCGCGCCGGCCGCCAAGAGAAACCCGCGCCTTCCCAGGCCCGGCGCGCTCACAGCTTGCCGCCCCGACGTTCCCACGCGCCGCGGAACGTGATCCAGAAGGACAGCGCAATGAGGCGGACGTCGAGCCAGAATGACTGCTTCGTTATATAGAGCCGGTCGTATCTGAACTTGCGGCGCCTGGGAACGTCCCGATCGGCGTAGACCTGCGCGACGCCGGTGAGGCCGGGCACCACCCGGTGCCGCTCGACATAGCCGGGAATCGTCTCGATCGGCACCGCCTCACCGGCGCCGTTCACCTCGATCTCCTCCGGCATGAGCGCGCGCGGACCGACGAAGCTCATGTCGCCACGGAAGATGCTCCAGAGCTGGGGCAGCTCGTCCATTGCGGTCGCGCGAACGACTCGACCGACGGCGGTGATCCGAGCGTCGGCGGTCACCGCCTGCAGTGGACCGAAGCGCGAGTCGGACTCCGGAATCATCGAGCGGAACTTCCAGCTGTCGAAGCGGCGGCCACCCCGTCCCACGCGCGGCTGTCGATAGAACACCGGCCCGCCATCGCCGAGCTTCACGGCACAGGCGATCGCCGCCATGAGCGGCGCGGCCACGACGAGCCCCGCGCCCGACAGCACGACGTCCAGCGCTCGTTTGGCGATCGGCGTCCGCGACTCGCCCGCCCTCCTCGCACCCGGCAGCAGCCCGGCGAACAAGTTATGATACGCCCTCACCTGGCGGCGGCGATCGAACTCCAGTGCCGCCCGCCGCGCGTTCTCACCAAGTCGTGTTGCCAGCTCGGGGTCGCGATGGAGCTTCAGGATTTTATCGGCGAGATCCAGCGGCTTCCCGGGCTCGACGAGGAGCCCACTCTGATATTTCTCGGTGATCGCCCACACCTCGGACTCGTGCTCCACCGCGGCTACGTAGGGACGGCCCGAGGCGAGAATCCCGTAGAGCTTGCTGGGCACGATGTAGCCGGCCAGCCCGGGCTTGAGGGAAATGACGAAGACGTCGGCCGCTCCGAACGACTCCGCGAGGCGCTCCTTTGGCGTGAACGGCAGGAATCGAACATTGCTCAACTCGAGCGCCCGGGCCCGCTCGACCAGGGCCGCCTTCTTGATCCCTTCCCCGACGAACACGACCTCGATGTCGGGAAAGTGTCTGAGCGCTGCCGCGGCTTCCACGAGCGTCTCCAACCCTTGCGACAGCCCGAGGTTTCCCGAGTGCATCACGACGAACTTGTCGGTCAATCCGTTCACACGCGCGAACTCGTTGTCGCGCGGGGTCGGGACGACAGCCTCGCAATCGATCCAGTCGGGGATGACCACGGTTCGCTCGGGATCGGCCCCCTTTCCCTCGACGAGGCGCCGCCTCATCGTGTCGCCCAGCGTGGCGACACGATCGGCGCGCGCGGCGAGGAAGCAATTCACCGCCTGGAGGGCACGATCGACGACGTCGCTCCGGAAGTCCTCGAGAAGCCGCGCGACCTCCGGGAACACGTCCTTGTACGCCATCACGAACGGCGCACGGAACCGCCGCGCGGCGAGATAGCCCGCGAGCCCGATGATCGGGGGATCGGTCAGCGCGACCACGACATCGGGGCGGTCCAGGCGCAGGCCGGCGTAGCATGCCGAGACGAAATAGGTCACGTAGTTCGTTGCCCGGCCGACGAACCGCGCCTTCGAGAATCGGGTCCCGCGCGCCCTCAGAATCTCGACGCCCGCGTGGCGCTCGCGACTCACCAGCCAGCCATCGCGCGTGGCGTCCGTGTCGCGGCCGGCGGGAAGCAGAGGCGTGCCCGCCACCACCGAGATGCGGCAGCCATGATCGCGTACCAGGCTCTCGCAGAGCTCGGTGAGCAGCTGACCGGTCGCCGACGTATCGGGGTGGAACGACCGGTTGAAGAACGCGACATGCAACGGTTTCATGGCTGGCGTTCGGTGAGCCTCGTGTCCAGGGTGCGCCGAATCGCCTCCGGATCCTTGGTCGAGAAATACCAGTCGATC
>QHVJ01000551.1 GCA_003222275.1 Acidobacteriota bacterium
CCGATCCGCTACGCGATCGAAAAGGTGCTCGCGCAGACTCGGTGGAAGATTGGTCCACCGAATCTTCGGCATCAATCACCGAACGTCATCCGCGCGAGTTCTTCCTTCAATCGCTGCCGCTCGGTAGAGTCTCGAGATTCAGTGAGTCGATTCACGAGCAGAAAAAACTGTTCCTTCTCGGCGTCTTTGGACTGAAGCCCGGCCTCGATCAAGTCCACGAGAACCCGATTGGCGCTTGTCTTCCTCGTCTTGGCTAAGGCACGCACACGCCTAGCGATAGCGGTCGGAATTGAAACGCTCTGACGAATAGCCCTCTCAGTCTGAGCCATGTCTGCGATACTACACCGTCGTGCACCAGATTGCACCACTCCAGGGCGTTAGCTTTGAGTGGGCCCTTTCAGTCCACAATATGCCGCCGCGAGCGGTGGGTCGCTAACCCAAGGCGCTTGAAACCCAATGCGCCATCGCAAACCGCTGTCAGATACTGCATTTCCGAGGTCCTGAGAAACGTCTATGAAGCGACGGGATCGAGGGAGCTAGTCCTCGCTAGGCAATGGTCGGGGTTATGCCGGATTTCTCGAGCTCAGGATCCGTCGGCTGGCTGGCGTGTAGGACGCGCCGGTCGAAAACCTTCATAGCCGGTCGAAGAGCACCAAAGGGGCCGAGCGACTCGGCCCCTTTGGTCTTCGGGACATCCGTGGTTGCGGGGGCTGGATTTGAACCAGCGACCTTTGGGTTATGAGGGGAAATCCGGTCCTCACAGCAACCAAGACGAACCGACTCAAACCAACGACGACGAAGCTTTACTAAAGGGCTCCGTTGGGCTCTTTTGGCTCATTTCGGTCGGTTTACTTCATAGTTCTTTCATAGGCTTCGACCCCGACTCTGTCGTCTTCCGAGTGAAGACAAGCTCATGTCATTCCAACGACACCTCAGCGTTGGCTCTGGAACCTCGCTGACGACATCGCTGGCGAGCTCAACTGCCATCTCGGCTTGCCGTAGCTCGAAGTCTCTTGCTGAATTGTAGTCGCCATGGCGCATTGCTCAGGCCGGCTCGTGCTCGTGCGGGATCAACGGTGTGTCCGCGAGGTGCTCGGCGACGAACCAGACGTGCCGCTCATTGGTCCGGATCACGTCGCTCACCAGCAGGTCGTTGGTGCCGTCATCGCCGGCCTCCGCAGCCTGCCGCGCCATCGCGCGTGCCTCTTTGAGAACGATCTCGTGCGCGTGAAGCAGCCGCGCGATCTGCACGGGAACTTCGTCCCGGCCACGTGGTGGGCGTGGAATCAGCGTCATCTCGGCGACGTCGTGGGCCATGGCGATGCTCACGCCGCCGAGCGACTGAATTCGCTCCGCGATGGAGTCCACCAGCTCGCTCTGTTCGTCGAAGTGCTTGTCGAAGAGGAGATGGAGCTGGTAAAAGGTCGGCCCACTGACCTGCCAGTGGTGCTTTTTGTACATATCGCGCAAGGTCATGGTATCGACGAGCACCTGGTTGAGATTTTCGACGCTGACGCCACGGACCGACGCGTCGAGCGCGATGGGAACGGAAACGACCGTCCCGTAGCGTTGGAGTTCCCGGAGTGGTTCGTACGGCTCCGTCACGATGCGGTGTTGGTGCTTCTTGCTCATGATTCTTCCTCTCGCTCCGATCCATGTAAGACGCCCGCCGGTTCTAGTTCGGTGAACATCGTCAGGATCGCCGCGCACCGTTCAGGCGGCGACACAATCCCGCGATGGAGGAAATCGCACATGATCCGGTTGCCCATCGCCCAGTCGTCCGCATAGCTGGCGACGTGGTGGGCGCACATGTCGTCGGGGCCGGACGTCGGGTACCCGCACTGAATGCAGAGACTCATGGCCGGTCAGAGCTCCGTCTGATCGGGGTCGATGAGCTGCCTCATGGTCTCTTCGCCGTCGCCATCCGCGATCAGCAGCAGGATGTAGATCCGATCCCCGACGACGCGAGCGTCCTGCACCGTCACGGCAGTCGGAGCGAATGCGATCGCGTGCTGGAGGATGTCGTCGATGACGGAATTCACCGCGACTTTGAGCTGGGTGTCGTCGTCGGCGCTCGCCACCGGAATCGACGCGGCGATCTGGAGGACGTAGGCCGTCGCAGGTGTCGCCCATGCCGCGAGGCTCAGGGCGATCAGCGTCGTCAGCATGATCTTCCGGACGATGCCGCTCACCACCAGGGCCCGCCCCAGCTCCACGGGTTTTGCCAGGTCCAGATCTCCTCCTGCGCGATCTGGCGCTCCCTCGTCAGCCGCTGATACTCCGCGTAGTCCTTGGGGCCGCCGACGTAAACGCAGTGGCAGTCCCGGGGATCGGCGTAGGCGTACTCGATGCCGTCGCCCCTGGCGCGGCTCGTGAGCCGATGCGGCGGCATGGCCGCGAGCTGCTGCCACCGCTCGGCGGTGTCGGCGAGCTCCATCCTGAACCCGGCCGCCGCCAGGAATTGCTCGGTGTCGAGCGATTGCGAGCGGCGGATCGCCGCGCAGCCCGTGAGCCCCACGCTCGCCGCCAGGGCGAGTGATGCAAGGGGCGCCGTCCAGCGTCCGATCATGATCGTCCTCCTTGTATCGACGTGGCCATCACGCCGTGCCGTTCCTGCAAAATCCTTCCCGTCACCGTCACCGAGTCGCCCGTCCTCAGGGCCATGTATTCGTCCTGGTTCGCCTGCGAGAGGTCGACGTTGATGGGTCCGGCGCCGCTCGCGTACGGCGCGACGACCATCGTCGGCCCCGCGATCCCCAGCACCCGTCCCTCTATGCGGACCAGATCGTCTTGCGCGGTGCCGACGTCGACGCGCAGCGCGAACACGAGCCCGGCCGCGACGACCGCCGCTGCGAGGGCCTTGCGGAATGCGCGCCGGCTCATGATCGAAGGGGAACGACGCCCCGGGGGGCCGCCTCGCGCGCCGGTGGTGCCATGAACTCCGGGCCGACGGGATCGGTGACGATCTCCGCCAGGAGGCGATTGATCGCCACGCGTGTCTCGTCGTCCAGGCGCCAGCCGAGCACGTCGTCGATCGGCGCAAGCTGATCAGGGCGGCGCGCGCCCCACAGCGCGATCGTGGGCCCCTGATCGAGGACCCAGCGAACGGCCAGGGCGAGCACGTTCTTTCCGTAGCGCTCGTGGGCGAGCCGGTCGAGCGCGGCCACGGCGTCGAGATATTGCCCGAAGCGGCGGGGCTGGAACTTCGGGTCCGTCTGGCGAAGGTCGTCGCCGAGGAACCTCGTGTCGCGCCGCATGCGGCCGGACAGCAGCCCGCGGCACCGCGCGCCGTACGCGAGGACGGTGAGACCCTCTCGCCGCGCATACGGCAGGACGTCGTCTTCGATCGCCCGCTCGAAGAGGTTGTACGGCGACTGGACGACGTGCAGCGGCGCGACAGCCCGGAAGGTCTCCATCTGCTCGGGCGAGAAGTTGCTCACGCCGATCGCGCGGATCGTCCCGTCCCCGTAGAGCCGGCGCAGCTCTGCCGCGGTCTCTTCCACGGGTACGAGCGGATCGGGCCAGTGCACCTGATAGATGTCGATGTAGCTCGTTCCCAGCCGCCGCAGCGAGTCCTCGATCTCCGTTCGGATCCGCTCCGCGGAGGCGTCGCGGTAGACGGCGCCGGCATGCCACGCGAGACCGACCT
>QHVJ01000552.1 GCA_003222275.1 Acidobacteriota bacterium
GACGACGGCGTCGAGCGCCTACACCGGGCCGGTCCCGCTCACGACGACGACCACGCTCAAGGCGATGGCGGCGGCGAGCGGGATGAGCAACAGCAGCGTCACCAGCGCCACGTACACGATCCAACAGTCAGTGGCGCCGCCGAGCTTCAACCCGGCGGGTGGGACCTTCGCCGGCTCGGTGACGGTCACGATGAGCACCACGACGAGCGGCGCGAGCATCTACTACACCACCGACGGCAGCACGCCGACGACGGCGTCGAGCGTCTACACCGTGCCGGTCCCGCTCACGACGACGACCACGCTCAGGGCGATGGCCGCCGCGAGCGGGATGACCAACAGCAGCGTCACCAGCGCCACGTACACAATCTCACAGGCGGCGGCCCCGCCGACCTTCAGCCCGGCGGGTGGGAGCTTCGTCGGCTCGGTGACGGTCACGATGAGCACCGCGACGAGCGGGGCGACGATCTACTACACCACCGACGGCAGTACGCCCACGACGGCGTCGAGCGCCTACACCGGGCCGGTCCCGCTCACGACGACGACCACGCTCAGGGCGATGGCGGCGGCGAGCGGGATGGCCAACAGCAGCGTCACCAGCGCTGCCTACACCATCAGGGTGGTGGCGCCGACGTTCAGCCCGGCGGGCGGGACGTATACGAGCACGCTGTCCGTCTCCATCTCGGAGACGACGCCCGGGGCGACGGTCTACTACACCACCGACGGCAGCACGCCGACGACGGCGTCGAGCGTGTACACCGGCCCGATCTCGGTGCCGCGCACCACCACGCTCAGGGCCATGGCGGCGGCGCCGGGCATGGCCAACAGCGCCGTGACGAGCGCCACCTACACGTTGCAGACTGCGACACCGACCTTCAACCCGTCGGGCGGAACGTACGTGCTGCCTCAGCTGGTGTCGATCTCTGACGCCACCCCCGGCGCCACGATCTACTACACCACCGACGGCAGCACGCCGACGACCGCGTCCAGCGTGTACAGCGGGCCCATCCTCGTCATCACGCGGACGACGATCAAGGCCATGGCGGTCGCGCCCGGCTGGGCGCCAAGCGCGGTGGCGACCGCCACCTACAACAACCTGCTAGGACTGTGAGCCTGTGAGCACGCCCTGAGATTCCGTTTCTCGATCTCGTGACCGTGCACCGGGAGTTGCGCGACGAGCTGCGCTCGGTGTTCGAGACCGCGCTCGACACCGCCGGAAAAGAGCGACTGGCCGAGCTCGCTGAAATGGTCCGCAAGGGCGTCATCAAGGTCTGAGCGGATCCCGAGCACGTGTCTCACCCCCGGTGTGTTTCCCCCGGGCCCGCGAATCCTCGTTTCGAAGCCAGACGCGGCCAACGATGTGTGGGTAGGACTCCAGAGGCAAGGACGAAGGTCATGAGCACGAAGTCGGCGCGGTGGGTACGGCTGGCGGCTGCGGCGCTTCTCGTCGTGCTCGTTTCTCCGGCCCCGGCGCGCGCCGACGCGGTCTCGATGACGGCGCGCCGAGACTTTCCCGTCGGCAGTGTTTCGATCAACGTCGCCCTCGGCGACTTCAACGGCGACGGGGTGGCCGATCTGGCGGTCGCCAACTACCTCGCTGGCACCGTGTCAGTGCTCCTGGGCAACGGCGATGGGACCTACCGGCCGGCGCTCAGCGTGCCGGTCGGCGCCAATCCGTGGGCCATCGCCGTGGGCGATTTCAACGGCGATCACATCCTGGATCTGGCCGTGACCAACAACGGGGCCAACACCATCTCCGTGCTGCTGGGCAACGGCGATGGGACCTTCCGAGCAGCGCCGGCCGTCGCCACCGCCACTCCGACGTCCATCGCCGTGGGCGATTTCAATCGGGATGGCCTGCCCGATCTGGTGGTGACCAACAACGGGTCCAGCACCGTGTCTGTGCTGCTGGGCAACGGCGATGGCACCTTCCGGACCTCGGCGCCCATCACGGTGGGGGCGAACCCTCAGTCCGTGGCGGTGGGTGACTTCAATCGCGATGGGGTGTCCGATCTGGCCGTGGCCAATTACGGAGCCGGCACCGTGTCGATCTTGCTGGGCAACGGCGACGGGACGTTCCGGGCCGGGGCGAGTCTCACGGTCGGTGGCGGTCCGCATTCCATCGCCGTGGGCGACTTCAATCGCGACGGCTTCGCCGATCTGGTGGTGGCCAACTGGGGCTCTGACACGGTTTCCGTGCTGCTGGGCAACGGCGACGGGAGCTTCCGGTCGGCGCTGACTCTCCCGGTTGGCCGTATGCCCCACGCGGTGGCCGCGGGCGACTTCAATGGCGACGGCGCCCTCGATTTTGCGACGGCCAACTTCGGGTCCAACACCGTCTCGGTGCTGCTGGGCAACGGCGATGGGACGTTCAAACCGGCGCTGATCATCGGCACCTCCGCGAACCCCGGGTTCGTGGCCGTGGGCAACCTCGACGCGGACACGATCGCAGACCTCGCGGTGGCCAATTACGGGACCAACACCGTCTCGGTGTTTCTGGGTAACGGTGATGGGACCTTTCCGGCGGCGCCGACCTTCGATGCCGGAAGCGGTCCGCGGTCCGTGGCCGTGGGCGACTTCAATCGTGACGGCGCACCGGACCTGGTCGTCGCCGACTCGGCGTCGACCACCGTCTCGGTCTTGCTGGGCAACGGCGATGGAACGTACCGGCCGTCGGTGGCGATCGCGGCCGGGACCAATCCCTGGGCCGTGGCCGTGGGCGATTTCAATGGGGATGGGATCGCGGATGTGGCGGTGGCCAATTACGGCTCCAACAACGTCTCCGTGCTGCTGGGCAACGGTGACGGAACGTTCCGGGCCGCTCCCACCTTGGCGGTGGGCACCAATCCCTGGTTCGTCGCCGTGGGCGACTTCAACG
>QHVJ01000204.1 GCA_003222275.1 Acidobacteriota bacterium
TAGAATTTCTGGGTCCCCGCAACGCGAGTACCGTTTCGCTGATCGAACAGTCGTTCGGCATACGAACGGGCACTCCATGGCTCCAACAGGCGCCTTGGCGCCGCCTAGAACCTTGTGAATTGGACCCCGTTTTCTGGACCAGGTCGATCCTTGCGTTTTGGGGCAGCTCCTGTATGAAAGGAGCTCTCTATGAGAAGAACGCGAAGCGCTACACCAAACGTCGAGGCGGAGTTCGCCGGCAGCGGCAGCATCTATTTCAGGAAGCAGTAGCATTTCGGGGCATTTCATTCGAATCTCAGGGGTCGCTCACGATTCGGTGAGGACTTCCGGACGGCGTTTCATCACAATCTCACCATGACCTCCACTGTCACGAACCTGCTTAAGGCTCTTGCCCTCTTCGTCCTCGGCGTCGCCATCGTCGCCGCCGGCATTTACATCCGCCGCACGGATGACCTGCCCGGCGCCACGCTCCTGGGAGTCGTCTCACTGCTCGCCTCGATCGTGCTCGGCGTCAAGATCGCCCGGAACAGGCTGTCGGCTAGGACCGTGCGCGCCGCCTTCGCCGTTGGCGTGCTCGTCGCGCTGTTCGAGGGATTCCTGGTCTACCGGATCGCCCTCGCTGCGCCCCTTCATCCCGAGCCGCAGAGCGTGCCGTCGGAGGGGCAATCCGCGCCGCCGTCCCAGTGGACGCGGGCGGTGGAGCAGGCGCGGCAGGTCGTGCGCGCCGCTCTCTCCGATCAGAACCTCCCCGGGCTGTCGGTGGCGGTCGGCGCCGGTGGCACCGTTGCCTGGGCCGAAGGGTTCGGCTGGGCCGACATCAAGCACCGCCGTCCGGTCACGCCCGACATGCGATTCAGAATGGGCACCGGCTCGACGCTGCTCACCGCAGCCGGTGCCCGGATGCTGATGGAGCAGGGGACACTGAAGCTGGATTCACCAATCCAGACGGTCAGTGTCGATGACGAAGACCCGCGATTCCGTCAGCGCTGCGAACAGCCGGTTGATGCGGTGAGCGCGGCGATCGCAAACGCGGCGGGGCAACCGTTCCTCACGTTCATGCAACAGCAGGTCTTCCAGCCGCTCGGCATGAACAATACGGCTGCGGAGTCGTCGACCGAAGAGAATCCTGAGCACGTCGGCGAGCCGGAGGAGGACGCGCCGATCCTCAACATCATCCACGACGGACTGCTCACCCCGCTCGGCGGCGGGCGCAGGTACGGCCCCGAGACGATCGCGACGGTCTACATCGCGCGGTTCGGTACTGATCCACGACGCGGCGTTGAGCGGATGCGTCCGCGCAACTACTCCTGCTTCGCCGGCTCGATGGCGTTCTATTCCACCCCGTCCGATCTGGTGCGCTTTGGGCTCGCGAACAATGGCGGCGGCGACGGTGAACTGGTAGGAGGCAGGTTGATGTCGTTGCTCACGCACCGCGGGGTCGTCGTTGCCGTGATGTCGAACGTCACGCACGCCGACACGTCCGTGCTTGCACAGCGAGTGGCCGCCGCGTTCGCCCGGTAGCCAGGTTTCTGCCGGAACACGCCTTTGCGGCGTTCCTTGTTAGAACGCGAGGCCAATGTTTACCAGCCGGATCGAGGGGAGCGTCACGGTCGCGCCGTCGAGCTCGATCCGAACAGGCGCGTCGCGCCGGCGGCGATGCTGACGCCGACGCGCTCCTGCGCGCCGAGCAGCCAGGTGTAGCCGAGATCGAAGCCGAGGCCGCCGAAGGTGGCGCTGTCATTGCCGCTCGGACTCACATCCGAATTGGACACGTGATGGACGCCGACGCGCACGCCGAGGAAGAACCGATCGAGCGCGCATCCCTGCGGGTAGTAGCGCAGCATCGCGTTGGCGCTGCGGTATTCGAACTCGTCGAAGAAATCCCGCATCGAGCCTGACAGGTCTACCGCCAGCGTCCGCCCGCACAGGCGGCAGCGTGAACCGCTCTCGCGGCAAATGACCGAGAACGTCGGCCTTCAGCCAGCTCCATCAATCACCCCGCCTTCGCAACGTCACCACCAACGGACGCTTCGAACGCGCGAGGATCGTTCCCTCGTGTCCGCGCCCTCCTGCCCGCGATCCACCGTCCTCGTCGCACCAACATCCTCCCCCCAACAGGACGGCCTGCCGGCCGGCTGCTTCAAAGGCGCCCCCGCAGGGGCGCCCAATCACTGGGGGCTCTCCCCCCAGCCCCCGACGACCATCCACGTCCCTAGGTAGAATCACGTCAGATTGGCGCTGCCTCAACTGCAAAGATTCGACCCCTGAAACTGGTCCAGTCGATGGGGCCCACCTCTCCTTGTGCGGATACGCAACCTCACTGTCTCAACAGTATGAGAGAAACCGTCGCAAGGTTTCTGACGCCGCGACGTTGTTACCTTTCGTACTTGTTCCAGAACAAGTCTGGTTGGCGGCCACCCAGCCCAACCCGTGCCGCTGAGGACCGATGATTCTCGTGGGCTGTTTTTCCGCAGCCTGCCAAGGCGTGAGCCTTGAATCCCGCTCCGCTCGCAGCTGGGGCCTTCTGTTCTCCGCGGCCTCTGCGTTTCCTCTGCGGCCTCTGCGTTGAAAGGCAACGCCTAGGGAATGAGCCGCAGCGTATGACGGGCCGCGCGCGCGATCGCTTCCTCGGTCATCGGCAGCTTCTGCGATTCCACGCGCACCCATTGCCATAGCTGATCCTGATAGTGGGGGCTGGCGGCCTGGCCCGACTGGCCCATGAAGTTCACCAGGCGCGTGCCGTCCGGGTCCGCAAGGTCGGCGACGAAGCGCATCGAGGGCGCCTCGATGCCACCCGGGTTCTCCACGAACACGTCGGGAGTCGTGGAGGCGCCGCCCATTTCCGCCACCGGCGGATCGAAGATGCGGCCGAGCGGAGAGAAGGCTCGGGCGAGAGGATGGTGGACGGCGAGCCGGTTGAGGGCCCCGCACCTCCACCGCGTACGGTCGCGGCCCAGGCGCCGCTCGAGGCGCGCGCAAGCCTCCTGCCAGGCGTCGCGGAGCACGGCGTCCCAATCGGCGCTTCCCGCGGGCAGCCAGCCGGCGGGCCGCTCGCGGATCAGGCGGTCGATGGCGGCCGAGCGGTGGCGCAGCGTCTCAGCCTCGGGAAGGCCCTCTACCCGCGGCCCGATGACGCGGTCGCCAAGCGCGAGGAACGCCGTCATCGCGAGGGCCCCCGGGCGGCTACCGGGCTCGAGCCGGCCGTCCCAGCCCGACATCTCGAGCGTCACGTCGTCCCAGGCGGGATCGCCTTTGTGGCGCGCCGCGGCCTCGAGGAGCGCGCGGGCGAGATCGCGATGCGGGATGGAGAAGCGCTCGCCCTGCAGGCGCACCATGTCGTCCGCGGTCCAGCCATCGCGCTGCTCCAGGTCCGTGAACAGCGTCGCCGTCCGCCACGGCGGGATCCCGCCGCGGCTGATCCGGTAACGATAGTCCGTGCCCGTGGTGCGGCTGTTCGCGGTGACGATGCGGCCCCCCGGCGGGTCGACGAGATGGGGGAGCTCCTCGAAGGGCACGAAGCCCACCCAATCGCCGTCGGCATCCGCCCCGCGGTAGGGCCGCGAGCCGTCGCCGGCGCGCCGAAGCGGGACGCGGCCCGCGGAGTACCAGGCGATGTGGCCCTCGGCGTCCGCGTAGACGAAGTTCTGGGATGGGCCGGCGAAGAGCCGCAGTCCCTCGCGGAACTCTTCCCAGTCGCCTGCGCGGTCGATCAAGAAGAACGCCGGCAGGTCGGGCGTATCGTCGAGGGAGGTCCAGCGCAGGGCATAGAGCCGTCCCCGCACGGGGACGAGCGGACCGTGCCGGGTCGTCCGCACCCGATGATCGACCGTGCGCCACGAGGACGACAGCAGGCCGGTGCGGACGCGGATCGGCTCGTCGCGCACGGTCACCGTCTCCCAGCCGTCCCCGACGCGGTACCGATCCGGATGAGCGGGGTCGAACTGCTCGACGTACAGGTCCGCGCAATCGTCGTGGACGTTGGTCGCGCCCCAGGCCACGCGCCGATTCCGGCCCAGGATCACGCCGGGGACGCCGGGCATCGTCACCCCCGCCACGTCGAGGTCCACGGCGCTGAGGTGCACCGCCGTCCAGATCGACGGCACGCCCAGCGTGAGGTGGGGATCGTTGGCGAGCAGCGGCTTGCCGGAAGCGGTGTGGGCGCCCGAGACCACCCAGTTGTTGCTGCCCTTGGTGGGCTCGGTCGCGGCGGCCGCTCCCGCGGCGGGCGGAGCCGTGTCGCTGCCCACGAGGATGCGATCGTCGGGAAACGTGGTGGGGAAGAGCAGGTCCTGCACCTGCAGCGGGAGTCGATCTCCCACCACCGCCCGGAACGCCTCGCCCTCCCAGCCGGAGGCGAGGTCGAGGGAGAGGAGCTTGCCGGTGGCGAGCGTGTCGATCGCGGTCCACGGCCGTGGCGAGTAGCGCAGCAGCCGGAACTCCACCGGCAGCGTGTCGCGGTGCGAATCGATGAACGCGCTGACCCCTTCGGCATACGCCTCCACGAGGGCGCGCAGGTCCTCGGGCATGCGCGGCAGCGAGGAGCGCGCGGCGGCGCCGAGCCCCAGGTTGCGGACTTCCTCGTCGGCGCGGAGCGCGCCTTCACCGAAGGCCTCGGCCAGCTCACCGAGGGCGCGCCGCCGCAGCAGGTCCATCTGCCACAGCCGGTCCTGGGCCGTCACGTAGCCCTGCGCGCGGGCCGCGTCGAGGATGCTCTCCGCGCGGATGTGAGGCACCCCGACGGCATCACGCCGGACCACGACCGCCGCCGACAAGCCGGGAAGCCTCGCCTCGCCGTCCACCTCCGGAAGCGCCGCCCGCGACCAGACCCAGTACAGCCGCACCGATCCGGCGCCGAGCACGGCGAGCGCGATCGTGCCGACGATCGCGACGCGGCCCAGTCCACGGATCAAGGGCGACCGGCGTGCCATCAGCGCTTCCCGCCGAGGCTCGCGTCCAGGCGCTCGAGCGAGGTCCCCAGGGTGCGGGCGAGCGGAGAGCGATCGGCGACGTTCAGCCCGGGCGAGTCGGGGAGCGTGCGCGGGTCACGCAGGCCGATGCCGTGCCGCGCCAGCATGCGCGTGTAGGCCGGGCGTCGGCGGCGAAAGGCCTGCCGCGTGGCGCGGTAGCCCAGCTCCGCCACCACCCGCCGGGCGCCGTAGCGCAGGATGTTGTAACGGAACATGCGCAGGTCCTCCGGGTCGGGCTCGAGAAGGAGGATGTCGACCTCGGGATGCTCGGCGCGATAGCGCTCGAGGCCGTACTGCATGCGCCCGTGGAGCATGATGCGGAGAGCCTGGTCGAGGACGTAGGCGACCCCGCGGCCGCTGAGCGGACCCGGCAGCGGACGGTGGGCGCCGTCGTTGCGGAGCGGGACCATCGGGTTGATGCAGAGCACGAGCCGCGCCCCCTCTCCGATGGCGAGGTTCACGTGCGCGGTCTTCTTGACGCCGCCGTCCACGTAGTCACGGCCGTCGATGCGCACGGGCCGGTAGAGGCCGGGCAGGGCGGCCGAGGCCTGCACCGCCCGCGACACCGGCACTCCGCGACGGCCCCTGGCTCCGAAGGCCACCGCCTCCCCGCGGTCGAGGTCGACGGCCACCACGCGCAGGGGCCGCGCGAGGGCCGCGAACTCGTCGGCCACGCCGCGGCGACGCAGGATCTCGGCGACACTCTCCCGGACGCCGGAGCTGTCGAGCAGCCCCGCGGGCAGCAGCTCGAAGAGCGAGAGCGCGGCGTCGGAGAGCGAGCCCCCGCCTCCCGGCAGTGCCGCCACCAGCGCGCGGAAGAGCACCCCGGGCGCCTGCCGCGAGCGGGCGAACACCTCGTCGAGCCCGAGCCGGAACAGCGGGGGCACGACCCGGCCCCGCGGGCGGGCGACGGCCTCCTCGTACATCTCGCGCGGCGGGACGCCGGCCGCGAGCAGCGCCGAGACGAAGGCGCCGCCGCTGACTCCGACGTAGAGGTCCAGGTCGAGGACGCTACGGTCCAGCAGCTCGTCCAGGGCCCGCAAGGCGCCGATTTCCCAGAGCGCTCCCGTCACGCCGCCGCCGGCGCAGACGAGTGCGACCTTCGACCGTCTGGGCTTGCCTCGCCGCGACCTCACGCGTCTCGAGTCTACGCGCGTGCACCCCGTCGTCGCGAGCGGGCCTGGAAGGCATCGATCTTGCGCGACAACTCGTCCACCTTTCGCGTGAGATCGGCGATCTCGCGCCGGTTGGGGATGTTCAGCCGGGCCAGCGTGCCCCGGACCGCCTCGTCGACCCGGCGGCTGAGGCTCGTCTTGTCGCGGCCCAGCCGCTGCTGCAACTCCGCCATGCGGGCCTCCATCTGACGGTAGGCCTTGCGGCCCTCCCGGTCCAGCCGGGAGCGGATCTGGCCCACGAGGGCGATCCCCTGCTCGCGCAGCCAGACGGGGACGGTCGCGGCGGAGGCGGCGGACGGCCGGCGGGGTGTGCTTCGGCGCTTCACGGTCGTTTTACTGGGCGTGGTCATCTCATCGCTCCTTGGTTCTGCGGCGGGACGCGCTCGTCGCCCGCGGTCGGCGGGAGGCGGACGGCTCCGCCAGGTGCGTCTCGAGGGACAGCAGCCTCTCGCGCAGGCCGGCGAGCGAGGGGTGGACCTCGCCGCCGCTTCCATCGAGGAGCCGTTGGACGCGGGCCTCGAGGCCGTGCTGGGCCTCGGCCACCAGCCGCTGCACGGCCCCGGTAATCTCCTGGCGGAGGGCCAGTCCTTCCTCCAGCGTGAGTCGGCCGCGCGCGAGCAGGCCGGCCACGATGCGCTCGGCCTCCCGGCGGGCCTGCGCGGCGGCCTCGCCGGGCTCGGGCCACCGCGCACGCCGGCCGGGGGAGCCAAAGCCGAGCCGGATGAGGCGGGCCAGCACCTGACCGGGGATGCGGGTCGTCCGCTCCTTCACGCCCTCGAGGATCACCTGGGCCATCACCACGGCGCTCAGGTCCTCGCCCGTGCGCTGGTCCTCCACGCGGAGGTCCTCGCCCTGTCCGACCATGCGGGCCAGGTCCCCGAGCACGACGTAGCGGCGCTCGCGGGTGTCGTAGAGCTTGCGGTTGTCGTACCGGCGGATCAGGCGTCCGGCGGCGGGGGGCTTCCTCGGCACGGCGGCAATCTAACGCACCGCGTCATGGAAGTCAAGACAGATTGACGCAATGAGTCAAAAAGCAGAAGCGGGGGACTAACGGCCCGCGAGCTTGAGACCGTCGTCGGCCCACGACCGCGGCGGTAGGCGGCGGCGATGGAGGATGAAGCCGAGGCCGAGGGCGCCGCCGAGAGCGAGGGCCACGAGCACGCACACGCCGGCGAGGGCGAACGAGCTGAGCACCACTCCCACCAGGTCGAAGACCGGCTTCTGGACCTTGATCCACGTGACCGACTCGGCGGCGAGCAACGGCAGTGTCAACGACGCTCCTCCCCTGAAGCCACTGTACTTTTGCGGGGGGCCTGGGTCAACTGGCGGCTCTGGGTGCGGTTGAGCGCGTCGAGGTACGAGCGGACGCCCTCGAGCAGACTGCTCGCGATGCGCTCGCGGTAGTCGGCCTTCTTCAGCCGCTTCTCGTCGTCGGGGTGGCTGAGGAACGCGATCTCGGCCAGGATGCTCGGCATGTTCGCCCCGATGAGGACATAGAAGGGCGCCGTGTGGACGCCGCGGTCCTGGACCTCGGGATCGTGGGGGCGCATGTTCTCCACCATCGCCTCCTGGACGCTGGCCGCGAAGTCGCGGCTCTCGTCGACCTTGCTGTTGAGGGTGATCGCGCGGACGAGCGTCTGGAGGTCCTTGAGGGTGGCGGCGGAGATGGCGTTCTCGCGGGCGGCCACGGCCTCCGCGTGGGAGTCGGCGGCGAAGTTGAGGAAGTAGGTCTCGATGCCCTTCGCCCGCGGGTTGCGGCTGCTGTTGGCGTGGATCGAAAGGAAGAGATCGGCCCCCTTGGAATTGGCGATCGCCGTCCGCTCCTCGAGGGGGATGAAGACGTCGGTGGAGCGCGTCATCACGACCTCGGCCCCCAGCTCCTTGCGGACGAGCCGCTCGACGCGCAGCGCAACGTCCAGGACCACGTCCTTCTCCTGCACGCCGCCGGAGCCGATGGTGCCGGGGTCGTGGCCGCCGTGGCCCGCGTCGATGACGATGCGGCGGGCGCCGAGCCCGAGCTGGCGGGCGAGGCTGTAGGAGCCGGCCCGGTTCGCCTGCGGGGGCAGCGGCGCCACCGGCTCCGCGCGGGCGGTTCGCGCGCTGGGTGGCGGGGGAGACGGAGCCGTCGGCCGCGCGTTCGCGGCCGAGGGGTCGATCACCACGTCCCACGCGGGCGGGCGCCGCCCGGACGCCACCGCGGGGCCCTCCACGGGCGTCACTCGCCGCGCCGGCATGCGCTCCGCGCCGGCCTCGGGAGGAGCCGGGCTCGAAGCCGGCCCCAGGCTCCGCGGCGGGGGACTGGCCGCCGGAGTGGAAGCGGCGTTGCCGGAGGCGACGAGCGGACGCGGGGTCGCCCTCACGTCCACCACCAGGCGCGTGGGGTTCTGGAGATAGAAGAACGAGTAGTCCTTGACGTCCTTGAAGTCGAGGACCACCCGCACGACGTCGTCGCGGTTCTGGCCGATCCGCACCTGCTTCAGCAGGCCGTCCCCGACCGGGAACGCGCGGTCGCTGAGGTTGGGGTGGAGGCGCGTGCGCGCGAGGTCGAGCCAGAGCCGGTCGGGATCCCGGATGCGGTCGCTCCGGATCTTCACCTCGTGCTCGAGGTCGAGGACCACGCGGGTCGACGTCTCGCCGCTCCAGAAGCGCAGGTTGAACACCTGGGCGAGGCCGGGCGGAGGCGGGGAGGGAAGGGCGGCTTCCTGTACGGAGACCCGCCGGCGCGTCTGGGCCTTGACCTCGGCCGCGCGGGCGGAGCTCGGGAACGCGTCGAGGTATTCGCGGGCGGCGGCGCCGATCCGCGCCCGGTCCGTGCTCTCGCGGGCCATCTCGAAGGCGGAGTACAGGGCCTTCTCGCCCAGCCGGCTGCTCGGGTACGCCGCGACGAGCGCTCGATAGGCCTGGACCGCGTCGTCTTCGTAGCGGGGAGAGGAGAAGCGCCTCGCCATCGACCGGTACATGTCACCGATGGCGAGCAGCGAGTTGTCGCAGTACCCGCTCTGCGGATAGCGGGCGATCACGCGGCGGAAGCGCAGGACGACGCGCTCCCATTCCGCGCGCTGCGCCTGCTTGCGCGGCGACGCCTTGAGCGCGGCGAGGCCGCCGGTGGCCTCGCGGTAGAGCGCGCCGTCGGGTGAGGGGTCCGGCGTGGCCGCGGGCCGGGCGCGCGCGGCGGCCTTCTTCGCGTGCGCGCCGGGGGTGGCCGCGACCGCCGGCGCAACCGCCGGTACCGACACCGCGAGCGCGACGGCCGAGGCGAGAAGGACGCGGGCGGTCATTTGGGCCAGTGATCCACCGTCTCGTAGTAGTCGGCGGCGACCAGGATCTCCCGCGGCTTGGAGCCGTCGGCGGGACCGACGATCCCCTCCCGCTCCATCATGTCGACGAGACGGCCGGCGCGCGAGAAGCCGATGCGGAAGCGACGCTGGAGCATGCTCGTCGAGGCCTGGCCGTTCGACACCACGAAGCGCGCCGCCTCGTCGAAGAGCTCGTCCTTCTCGTCGACCTCCGCCGACTCGGTCGTGCGCTCGATCTTGCCGACCGACTCGTCGAAGGCCGGCTTGCCCGTCTTCCGGAGGTAGGACGTGAGCCGCGCGATCTCCGACTCGGTGACGTAGGCCCCGTGGATGCGCAGCAGGCGCGCGCTGCCCGGAGGCAGGAACAGCATGTCGCCCTTGCCCAGCAGGTGCTCGGCCCCGATCGAGTCGAGGATGGTCCGGCTGTCCACGCGCGCCGCTACGCGGAACGAGATGCGCGAGGGGAAGTTCGCCTTGATGAGGCCGGTGAGCACGTCGACCGACGGCCGCTGGGTGGCGAGGATGAGGTGGATGCCGACGGCGCGGGCCATCTGGGCGAGGCGCGTGATCGCCTCCTCGACCTCGTGGGACGACACCATCATCAGGTCGGCCAGCTCGTCGATCACGATGACGATGTAGTGCAGCGGCTTCAGCTCCTCCTCCTCGCCGTTGCTCCCCGGCGCGGGCGTGCGGTCGCCGCCCTCCGCGCGCACGAGGTTGTTGAACTGCTCGATGTTGCGCACTCCCTCCGAGGCCAGCCGCCGGATTCTTCTCTCCATCTCGGTGACCGCCCACTTGAGAACGTTGGAGGCGATCTTCGGGTCGGTCACGACCGGCGTGAGCAGGTGGGGGATGTCCTCGTAGACGCCCAGCTCCAGCCGCTTGGGGTCGATCAGGATCATCCGCACCTCGTCGGGCGTGGCCTTGAGGAGGATGCTGGCGATCATGCAGTTGAGGCCCACGCTCTTGCCGGTCCCCGTGGATCCGGCGATGAGGAGGTGGGGCATGGCGGTGAGGTCCGTGACGTAGGTGTCGCCCGAGACCGTCTTGCCGAGACCGAGGGTGAGGCGCGAGATGGGATTCCGGAAGGCGTCGGACTCCACGATCTCGCGCAGGTAGATCGTCTCCCTCACCTCGTTGGGGATCTCGATGCCGACCGTGCCGCGGCCGCTCATGCGGTCGATGCGGATCGACTCCGCCTCGAGCGCGAGCGCGAGGTCGTCGGCGAGGCCCACGATCTTGGAGTACTTGACGCCCGCGTCGGGCTTGAACTCGTAGGTCGTGACCACGGGCCCGGGATGGATCTCCACCACGTTGCCCATCACCCCGAATTCCCCGCTCTTGGCCTGGAGCGTCTTCGCCTTCTCGAAGAGGCGCGCCTTGTCGAGCGTGCCGCTCGTACGCGGCTCGTCGAGGATCGAGGCCGGGGGCAGGACGAAGTTGCCGCGCACCGTCGCCGCCGGAGCCGGCTTCTTCCGCTTCGGCTCCCGGGGCTCGGCCGCCTCGTCGTCGTCCTTCAGGTCCGGCTCCGGCGAAGCGAAGGGCAACGGCCACTGGGCGGGAGCCGCCCCCGCCCGCAAAGGCAGGTCGACCAGCTCCTCGCTCTCGCCGGCCGGGGAGCCCTTCACCTTGCGGACGCGGGGCAGGCTGTCACTGCCCGTCGCTTCCCGTTCCTTCGTGTGCTTCTTGATGACCTCGCGCCGCATCTTCTCCTTGCGCCGCGTGTCCAGGAAGTGCGCCCACGCGGCCCGCAGCGCCTGCAGCCGGCTGCCGACGGCGGCGCCGAGCGCGGAGAGGAAGGTGGCGAAGGAGAACTGCGTGGACAGGATCAGGGACACGAACAGGCAGGTGGCCACGACGATATAGGCGCCGGTCCGGTTGAAGCTGCTGGTGAGGACGGCGGCGAGCAGCGCTCCCGTAGCACCCCCCGCGCGCACACTCTCTCCCTCCACGGTGAGGGCGCCGAAGGTCAGGGCGAGGAACGCGCACAGAGACAGCAGGAGCGCGCTGACGCCACACGCCTTGGTGTACGGGGCGTCGATCGGCTTGCACCAGAACAGCTTCCAACCGGTGACGCCGAGCACGAGCGGAAGCAGCAGCGCGGCCATGCCGAAGAGCTGCGGGACCAGCAGCTCGGCCAGGAAGGCCCCGATGGGCCCGATGAAGTTGCGCGCGGGCCCGCTGGCGCCCGCCTTGAAGAAGGGGGCGGGATCGCCGGGATTGTAGGTGGCCAGGCTGATCAGGAGCATCAACGCCAGGGCGAACGAGCTGAGCCCCAGGAACTCCGCCAGCTGGCGCGACCGCGTGCTGCTCGCCATGCGGCTAGACCTCCATCACCACGGGAATGACCATGGGCCGGCGCTGGGTGCGCTGGCGGAAGAACCGGCGCAGCTCCTGACGGAGCCGCTCGCGGGTGAGGGCGGGGTCGTGGCGCTCCTCTTCGGGGCGCGACGCCACCGCCTCTGCCACCAGCCGGCCCGCATCCAGCAGCAGTTCCGTCCCGCGCTCATCCGCGTCCACGAAGCCGCGGGTCACGATCTCGGGCGCCGATTCCAGGCGTCCCGTCTGCTTGTCGAGCACGACCACCGGCACCACGATGCCTTCCGCGGAGAGGTGGCGCCGGTCGCGCACGACCACCTCCTCCAGGCCCTCGGTCCCCGAGCGATCGAGGAGGATGCGGCCGGCGGCCACCCGGTCCACCTTGCGGGCGCCCGCGAACGAGAGCTCGATCACCTCGCCGTCCTCGGCCACGAGCACGCGATCGGCGGGCATGCCGGCGCGGGCGGCCAGGCGCGCGTGCTGCGCGAGCATCCGGTACTCGCCGTGGACCGGTATCAGGTAGCGCGGGCGGACCCGGGCGAGCAGCTCGACGAGGTCGTCCTGGCTGCCGTGGCCGGAGACGTGGACGCGGGCCACGCCGGGATGCACGACGTCGCAGCCGCGGCGGAACAGGTTGCCCATGAGCCGGGACACCGCGCGCTCGTTGCCGGGGATGGCGCGGGCCGAGAGCACCACCGTGTCCCCGGGTCCGGCGGAAACGTCGCGGTGCTCGTCCACGCTCACCATCGACAGCGCCGAGAGCGGCTCGCCCTGGCTGCCAGCGACGAACAGGCAGAGACGGTCCGGCGGGTGCTGCGCCACCTCGCCCACGGAGAGCAGGTCCGAGGCCGGGATGCGCAGGGCGCCCAGCTCCAAGGCGACCTCGGTGTTGTCGGCCATGCGTCTTCCGACGAAGCCGACGCGACGCCCCACGCGCCGCGCGAGGTCGGCCACCCGCTGGATCCGGGGGATCGAGGTGGCGAAGCACGACACCATGACCTTGCCGCGCGTCCGCTCGAAAACCTCCTGGAAGGCGGGGAGGAGGTCGTCTTCGGCCCCCGTGCTCCCGCGCTCCTCGACATTCGTCGAGTCGGACAAGAGCGCGAGCACGCCGCGGTCGCCCCACGCCGAGAGCGCTTCGAGGTCCGTGCGCTCCTCTTCCGGCGCCCGCGCGTCGATCTTGAAGTCGCCGCTCACGAGCACGACGCCCGCGGGCGTCTCCACCGCGAGGGCCAGGCTGTCGAGGAC
>QHVJ01000030.1 GCA_003222275.1 Acidobacteriota bacterium
CGTCGAAGAAGGCCCTCTGCAGGGCTTCGGTGACCGGACCGCGCGCGCCCCGTCCGATCGCGATCTTGTCCACGGAGCGGACGGGAGTGATCTCGGCCGCGGTGCCGGTCATGAACAGCTCGTCCGCGATGTACAGCATCTCGCGCGGCATCGTCTGCTCCACCACCGGGATGCCCTGCCGGCGGGCGAGGGCGATCACGGTGTCGCGGGTGATGCCGGGCAGCACCGAGCTGACCAGGGGCGGCGTGATGAGGGTGTCGTTCTTGACGAGGAACAGGTTCTCGCCGCTGCCTTCCGAGACGTAGCCCAGGGCGTCGAGGGCGATGCCTTCGGCGTAGCCCTCCTTGATCGCCTCCATCTTGATGAGCTGGGAGTTCATGTAGTTGGCCGCGCTCTTGGCCATGGCGGGAAGCGTGTTGGGAGCGATGCGGGCCCACGAGCTGACCCGCACGTCTACGCCGTTCTCCAGCGCCTCCGCGCCCAGGTAGCGCCCCCAGTCCCAGACCATGACCGCGACGTCGACGGGGCACGGGAAGGGGTTCACGCCGAGCTGGCCATAGCCCCGGTAGATGATCGGGCGGATGTAGCAGGCGTCCAGCTGGTTGACGGAGATGGTCTCGAGGATCGCCTGGTTCATCTCCGCCGGAGAGTAGGGCACGTCCATCCGATAGATCTTGGCGGAGTCGTACAGCCGTTCGGTGTGGGCGTCGAGGCGGAAGACCGCCGGTCCGTCGGGGGTGGCGTAGCAGCGCACGCCCTCGAAGACCGCAGATCCGTAATGGATGACGTGGGAGCCGACGTGGATCTTCGCATCGTCCCAGGGGACGAGCTTCCCGTTCATCCAGATCTTGTCCGACTTCGGGAAGGACATGCGACGCGCGCCTCCTCGACCGCCCGATCGCTCCGCACCCGACATCAACGGCGCGATTCTAGATCGTCGGCGCGCCACTGTCAACGGCTTTCGTCAAGGAAGTATCTGAGGGGCCGCGAGTTATGCGGTGGGGGCATGCGTTTTTGCCCCACTCATTGCCGCTCGCCACAAAACGGACAGCTGTCGGCCCGGGCGTGCAGAGGCTTGCGGCAGTGCCAGCAAAAGCCCTTCTTCGGTACTTCCCGGGCCTTCAGACGTTTGCGCATGTCCTCGAACTCCGTGGCGCGATGGTCGATGTCGGTGGCGGTGCCGAGGTCGTCGAGGATCTC
This sequence comes from Acidobacteriota bacterium, assembly GCA_003222275.1. GTDB lineage: Bacteria > Acidobacteriota > Vicinamibacteria > Fen-336 > Fen-336 > AA32. Next base: position 1,201 of record QHVJ01000030.1, read on the forward strand.
CGAGGCCCGCTGGTAGCGCTCGCCGAGGTCGGGGGCGATCGCCTTCATCACGATGTCCGAGATCTCCTTGGGGACCTGGCTGTTCCGGATCTTCGGCGGGGTGCAGCGCCCCTGGGCCACCATCCGCTCGATCTGCGCCGGGTTGGGGCTGAAGTACGGCAGCGTCCCCGTCAGCATCTGGTAGAAGAGCACGCCCACCGAGTAGATGTCGGAGGCCAGCACCGCCCGGCCCTGGAACTGCTCGGGCGCCATGTACGGCGGGCTGCCGATCACCGTCGTCGCGTGCGACTTCTCGAGCAGTCGCGAGGTGCCGAAGTCCGCGACCTTCACGACCCCGCTCTCCGAGACGAGGACGTTGGCCGGCCGCAGGTCACGATGGAGGATCTGGGCCTGGTGCGCGTGCTCCACGCCCTTCAGCACCTGGATCGTGTAGTCGATCGCGCGGGCGACGTCGAGGCTCTTCTCGCGGTCGAGGATCGTCTCGAGACTTTCGCCCCGGATGTAGTCCATCACGATGAAGAAGACGCCGTCCACGCGCTCCGCGGTGAGGATGCCGACGATGTTCGGGTGGTCGAGGGCGGCGAGCAGCCGCGGCTCCTGCAGCAGGTCGTCGAAGTCCCCGCCCTGGCGATGGGGGACCTTGATCGCGACCTTCTTGTCGATCCAGCTGTCCTTCGCCAGGAAGACCGTGCCGAAGCCGCCGGAGCCCAGATTGGAGAGGATATGGTACTTGCCGACCGCTTGACCGAGGAGGAACATGAAACCGCGTGGAGTATAGCACCCCCCCCGAAGGCGCCACGGAAACGAAAACGCGCGCGCGGCGCCGGCGCTGGCCGCTCGCGCTGCTCCCTGCGGCCGTCGCCCTGGAGCTCGCCGTGGCGGCTTCTCCGCCGCTGGTGGAGCGGCTCTACTCGCAGTCGCTCTACCGTGTCGTGTCGGCGATGTTCGCCGCGTCGTTCGGCCGCGTGTCTTTCTCGGCGGGCGAGACGCTCCTGTGGACGGCGGTCGGCGGCGCCGCCGCGTGGACCGTCCGACGGCTGCGTCGGGTCGTGCGCGCGCGGGGACGGCGCCGGGCGGTGCTCGTCTCTACGCTCGCCGATGCATGGGCGGCCGCCGGAGCCGTGTATCTCGCCTTCGTGATTCTCTGGGGACTGAACTACCGGCGCCCGCCCTATGCCGTGCTCGCCGGGCTGGACGCGCGCCCCGCGACCGTGGCGGAGCTGACGGCCGTCTGCGAGAGGCTGATCCGCGAAACGAACGACGCGCGCGACAAGCTCCCGGAGGATGCCGCCGGCGTGGCACGGCTGGCCGACGGCCGCCCGGGAGCGCTCCGGCGCGCGCCGGCCGGCTACGGCGCGGCGGCGCGCATCGAGCCGGTGCTGGCCGGTGCGAGCGCTCCCGCGAAGCCGGTGATGGTCTCCACGGTTCTGTCGTATCTCGGGATCAGCGGCATCTTCTCTCCGTTCACGGGCGAGGCCAACGTCAACATGACCTTGCCCGACCCGGACGTGCCGTTCGCCGCCTGCCACGAGCTGGCGCACGCCCGTGGCTTCGCCCGCGAGGACGAGGCCAACTACGTGGGTTACCTGGCCTGCACTTGCCACCCGGACCCCGACTTCCGCTACTCGGGGCGGCTCGCCGCCAGCGTCTATGCGATGAACGAGCTCGCGCGTGTGGACCGCGAGGGCCACGCCCGGCTGGAGGCGCGCCGGGCGCCCGGCGTGCGCCGCGACCTCGCGGCGCTGGCGGCGTGGGCCGAGCGCTACCGGGGACCGGCCGAGCGCGTCTCGCGGGCGGTGAACAACGCGTACCTGAAGAGCCAGGGCCAGGAAGAAGGCGTACGCAGCTATGGCCGCATGGTGGACCTGCTCATCGCGGAGGAGAGAGCTCGCCTGACCGCCGGTCGCCGCCGCGGGAGCGAGTGACTGGCCCCGGCGGCCGGCCGAAGACAGCTCGCGCAGGGCCGTCGACGAGCAGATACCGGTGTCCGAGGGCCGAAGGTGTCTACGGGGCGGGGGCAGGCACCGTCGGTCCGGCAGGACGGTCCGCACGGTCGCGGCGTCCGTACTCCTCGAGATCGGCTCGGGCGGCGACCACACGTGGATCTCGCGTCTGCTCGTAGCACCGAGCCCGGTACTGCAAGACGTCCGCGCGCCAGGGAACATGCGGCTCGAAGGGCTCGATCGCCTCGCCACAACGGTAGAGAGTGCCGCGGTGAGAGCCGACGCTCAGTCGCACGAGCCGACGCGGCTCCTCGATGGCGGCGACCGCGAACGGCTCGCCGAGCGCATCGAAGACGAGAGGCACCGTCTCCGGGTGCGCGCGAGTCAGCTCCTCCGCGAGAGCGAGCGCGTGAGACATGCTCACCTGGCTCGGCCAAGGATCACTCCGATAGTGCACGAAAGCGGAGACCAGGGCATCGCGTGCCACCTGAAGCTGACCGAGACGGAGTGCCAGGCGCGCGGTGGCGGCTTCAGCCTCGGTCGACTCGATGTCTTGCAACGCCCGAATGTAGGAGGCGGCTCGGGGATCGCCGGCGTCGGCGAGGCCCTCCGCGAAGAGAGCGGTCTCCACCGCGCCTTCCGGCGTCTCCGGCTGAGCCGCGAATGTCTTGACCGCCGCCACCAATTCACCGGCGAGATACTGCGCGTAAGCCTGGGCCCGAACGCGCTCCGCGTATTGCGCGGTGGGATCCGCGGGCGGAGCGGTACCCGCGACGACGTATATGGCCGCACGTTGGCGCGCGACACGGTCCCAGTTGACCGTACCGTCCACGGCCGGTCGATCCGCTCCCAGCGTCACCGCACGGCGACGCAACCGACCGACATCGAAGAGCCCTGATCGGGACAGGGTCCGAGCGAACGCGAACTCGACACGGTTCTGGTCGTCCGTGTTCATCTGGCGGCTGCGGCCGCGCACGCTCCTGACGAGGGCGGGGCCCGCGACGAACCGAGCCAGGACGTCTTCCAGCTCCACTGCCCGCCACGCACCGCGCAAAGCGGCCGCAAACGGCTCCTCGCGAATGCGAGCACGCAGCGCGGCGGCGTCGACGCGCCGCGGCGTGCGGGAAGCGACGAGAAGCAGGTCCGTTTGGTGGGTCTGCCAGATCTCGATTTCGGGGAAGACGGCGCCGAGAGTCGCGACGATCGTAGAAATGGTCCACTCGTCGACATCGTAGGCTTGCACCCACTGCAGGAACAGGCCGCCCGGCTCGAGTCGGGAGGCGACCGCCTCGTAGAATTCCTGGGTGAAGAGGCTCGCCACGCCCGCCCGGTAAGGATTGGACGGCTCGGACTGCACCAAGTCGTACTTCTCCCGGCCGGCCATGAGCGCCTCCCGGGCATCGCCTTCGATCACGTGGAGCCGCGGGTTGTCGATGGCGTCGTGATTGACGGGGCCACACATCCGTGCGAAGTCGAGGATCGCGGGCTCCAGCTCCACGACGTCGGTGCGCTCCATGCTCGGGACGGCCGCGAGCCAGCCCGCCGTACTCCCGGTGCCCAGGCCGATGACCAGGGAACGGCGGGCACCGGGATGCAGCAGGGCCCCGAGCAGACCGCTCATGACCTGCGTCGGGGCATCGTTGCGGGCGTTCCCGTCGACCTTGCCGTTCACGACGAACGACAGAGCCGCCAGGGCTTGAACGGCGACGCTGCTCTCGACGCCGTCACGCTCCCAGACGATGGACCGCCGCATTTCGTTGACCCAGGCCTTCAGGGCATTCGGCGCTGGCGATGCCGGCAGATTCGCTCGTCCCACGCCGATACTGCTGTGTCGCCAGACCGCGGTCGGGCCATCCGCCTGGAAGCACGCCACGATCACGAAGATGCCGACGACCGCCACCACCGCCAGCCCTATTCTCCGGTGCCGTTGAATCGCCATCGCGGCGAGCGCGACGGTGGCGAGAAGAACGACGACCCCCTTCCAGCAGCCGGGAGCAGTCAGGAGCGGTAGCAGACCGAATCCACCGGCCAAGGCACCCGAAATCGCGCCGACCGTATTCCAGAAGTAGGCTCGTCCGACGTCGCGCGCCACGCCCGCCCGGCCGTGGCCCAGCAGCGCCACGAGCAGCGGGAACTGGGCACCGGCGACTACGGAGGGTGGAAGCACCACGACCGCGGTGATCAGCGTCCAGCCCGGGAGATAGGCCCACAGCACGCTGCCGAGGGCGGGGCGCAGGCGGTTGGCCAGCAGGGCGAGCTGGTCTCCGAGTATGTACGGAACCGCGACGGCGCTTGCCTCCAGCAAGCACGTGGCTGCGAACGCGGTCAGGGTCGCAGGGTACCGGCTGAATGCAACGGTGTAGAGGACACCGCCGGCCGCGATGCCGGCGAGAGCCACTGCGAGCAAGAGACCGAAGGTGTAAACGGTCCCCCCCAGGATCGGCCCGAGCATGCGGTACCACACGAGCTCCAGCAGAAAAAACGCAAATCCCGCCGCCGCGGCCCCCGCCAGCACGATGGGCGCAGGCGCCATGCCGGCGGGCTCGAGGGAATCGGTCTCTTTCTCCTTCCCTCCGACCGCGGCGCCGCGCCACGATCGGCTGAGTACCCAAGCGACGACGGCCACCAGCAGGTTCGCCGTGGCGGCCAGCCAGACTGTCAGCCGCGTGCCCACGCTCTCGAAGAGCCAAAAGGTCGCGGCGAGGCAGCCCATCACTGCTCCCAGTGTGTTCCAGCCGTAGAGCATGGCCGTGGTCCTTCGCCGGCGATCACCGGCGTGCTCGACCGCCCGGGCCGCGGCGCCCAACGTTCCTCCTGCGATGAAGGTCGGGGCCGAGAGGACGAGCCCGGCCAACAAGAGCCGAATCGCGGTTCCACCCCGCTGGCCCAGAACCACGGTCCCCCCCAAGGACAGATAGATGCGTCGCGCCAGGTCCAGCAGCGCTGGCGTCGTGATCGCCGTGAGAGCGACGAGGGCTTCGAGCACAGCATAGAAGCGCAGGGGATTGGCCTGACGGTCCGCGCGCGATCCGAGCAACAATCCGCCGAGACCCAGGCCACCCATGAAGACGGCCACCACTGCCGCGGAGGCGGCCGTCGAGGCGCCGAAAATCAGTCGGAATTCCCGCTGCCAGGCGGTCTGATATACGAGCGCACACAGCCCGGACCCGAAGACCAGTGGCACCACCGCCCACACGGCCGGCGGAAGCGGCGGCGGCTCGGCCGCGAGACGAGGCGGCACCGCCGGAAGACGGGGCTGGGCGGTGGCCACGCCTGGCCGAGCAGATCCACCGCGGGTCGGATTCTTGATCATGCGCCTGAGCGTCCCAGGTCACCCCAGAGCACCTGCGCGGCGACGACGGCGGCGAGGGCCGCGGTCTCAGAGCGGAGGATGCGAGGCCCGAGGCTGGCGGGCGCGAACCCAGCCCCGGTCAGGCGCTCGGTCTCCCGCGGCTCCCAGCCGCCCGCGGGACCAATGAGCAGGAGCGCGGCGGCCGGCGGCCGGGGAAGAGGAGCGAGCGGCGGCGCGCCGGGGATCTCCACGAACACGACCCGCTGCCCGTCGAACGGCCGGCCGAGCAGCTCGGCGAAGGTCGCGGTGGGGGCGATGGGCGGAACGACGGCCCGGCCACATTGCTCCGCGGCTCCGCTGGCGACCTTCTCCCACCGCTCCTGGCGAGTTCCCTCGAGCGCGGGCCGCGCGGCGGCGTCGGTCCGGGCGGTGACCACCGGCCACACTTCGGCCACGCCCAGCTCGGTCGCCTTCTGGATGACCAGCTCCATGCGATCGCCCTTGAGCGGCGAGAGCGCGAGCACGAGGCGCAGGGACGATTCCGGCCGCGCCGCGACGGCATGCCCGATGCGGGCCTCGACGCCGCGGCGCGTGACGCTGTCCAGCTCGGCCTCGAACTCCGCTCCCGCGCCGTCGAAGATCCGCACCGCCGCTCCTGCGCGCAGGCGCAGCACCTCGCGCGCGTGGTGCGCGGCGTGCTCGGGCAGGGAAACGCGCCCGCCGGGCCCGGCCTCGGGCACGTGAAACCGGGGCGACGTCACGGCGCGCCGCGCTGCACGAGCAGTGCCGCCCACTCGCCATCCTGACGCACCTCGATGCGGCCCGCGTCCTCATAGGCCGCGCACACGGTCTCGGCGTCGGTGGTCAGCAGGCCGGAGAGCACGGTGGCCGGCGCGGCGAGGGCCAGGATCTCGTGCCGGCGCTCCACGAGCAGGGGGGCGGCGATGTTCGCGAGGACGAGATCGAAGGCCCCCGGCATCAGCGCGGCCGCGAGGTCGGCGCACACGAGCCGCAGCTCGACCTCGTTCAGGCGAGCATGATGGCGGGCGCCCGCGAGGGACTCCAGGTCGAGGTCCACCGCGATCGTGGTCCGAGCGCCCAGACGCGAGGCGGCGACGCCGAGAATGCCGCTGCCGGTGCCGAGGTCGAGGACGCGGCCCAGGGGACCACGCTTCGCCAGGTCCCGAAGCAAGCCCAGGCAGAGCCGCGTCGATTCGTGCGTGCCCGTGCCGAAGGCGCGGCCGGGATCGACCACGAGGACGTCCCGGCGATCCGCGGGCAAGCCTTCGAGCTCCCACGGCGGCGTGACGACGAACCCCGCGGCGGGGAACGTCCGGAAGCCCTCGCGAAAGTGGGCGACCCAGTCCACCTCCGGCACCTCGGCCTGCTGCAGCCGCGCGCGCGGCAACGGGAAGAGCGCCGCGGTGAGGGCGGGCTCCAGGCCGGGGGCCTCGGGGAAATACGCGAGGAGCGACACGTGGTGAACGCCGGCGGGGCGGACCTCGATCCCCATCGTGCCTTGCTCCCAGAGCAGGGCGGTGGCCACGTCCTCCTCGGCCGCGGGGACGGTCACGAGGAAGGCGCGGACCAGACTCAGCCGAGGATGTCCTTCACCTTGCCGAAGAACGAGCGGTCCTTTTCGTCGAAGCTCGGCGCCGGCAGCGTCTTGGCGAGCTGCTCCAGGAGCCGTCGCTGCTCGAGGGTGAGCTTGGCCGGCACGACGACCCGGATGGTCACGTGGAGGTCGCCCCGGCCGCGGGCCCCGAGGTGCGGCACACCCTGGCCGCGGACGCGGAAGGTCGCGCCGTTCTGGGTGCCCTCGGGCACCGTCACCCTGGCCTGGCCTCCGTCGAGGGTGGGCACTTCGAGGGTGGTGCCGAGCGCGGCCTGCGCCAGGTTGATCGGGATCTCGCAGAAGAGCCCGGTGCCCTCGCGGCGAAAGAACGGGTGCTCCTGCACCTGCACCACCACGTACAGGTCCCCCGGCGGCCCGCCCGCCGCACCCGGCTCGCCTTCGCCGGCGATGCGTAGCTGGCTGCCGCCGTCCACGCCGGGCGGGATCTTGATCTGGAGCTTCCGCTCGACCGCCACCTGCCCCTGGCCGCGGCAATCCTTGCACTGGCTCGTGATGAGGCGGCCGGTGCCGCCGCAGCGGCCGCAGGTGCGGGCGACGCTGAAGAACCCCTGCTGGAAGGTCACCTGGCCCGCGCCTCCGCAGGCGGTGCAGGCGGTGGGGCTCGTTCCCGGAGCGCTTCCGTTGCCGTGGCACGTCCCGCACGTTTGCGCCCGCGGGATCTGGATATGCGTCTCGGTGCCGAAGGCGGCCTCTTCGAACGTGAGCTCGAGGTTGTAGCGCAGGTCGGAGCCGCGCCGAGGGCCGCCCCGGCGGCGGCCGAACAGGTCGCCGAAGCCGAAGAAGTCGCCGAGAATGTCGCCGAAGTCGGCGAAGATCGTGGGGTCGAAGCCGCCGGTTCCGCCAAGCCCCGCATGGCCGTACGCGTCGTACCGCCGGCGCTTCTCGGGGTCGCCGAGCACGCTATACGCCTCCGCCGCCTGCTTGAAGCGGTCCTCGGCCTCCTTGTTCCCCGGGTTGCGGTCCGGATGGAACTTGAGCGCGAGCTTGCGGTAGGCGGACTTGATCTCCTGGTCGGTGGCGCTCCGGGAAACGCCGAGGCACTCGTAATAGTCGATCTGCACTCTAGTGGGCATCAGGAGGGCACGGAAACGAAGATGGATTCCGCGGTCACGGCCGCAGCATCGCCTGGCCGATGAGCGTGGCCGCCTTCTCCATCTCGAGCAGCCGCGACTTCAGCTCGTCGAGGTCCCCGCCCCCGCGCGCCTTCTTGGCCCGCTCCATGGCGGCGAGGATCCGGCTCTGCTCCTCGGACGTCAGCTTGCCCTCGAGGGCCTGGACCGAGCGCATGGTGTTGGTGACGAGGCCGTCGAGCTGCCGCACGACCGCTTCCTGCTCCTTGCGGCTCTTCTCCGACTGCTCCTGGACCCGGGTCTCGGTCACGAGCCGGCTGAGCTCGGACTGGCTGAGGCCGCCCGACGCGTGGATGACCATCGAATGGCTGCGGCCAGTGGCCTGGTCCTGCGCGGAGACGGATACGATGCCGTTGACGTCGATCTCGAAGGAGACCTCGATCTGGGGCACGCCCTTGGGGGCGGGGGGGATGTTGGTCAGCTCGAACTTGGCGAGGCTCTTGTTGTACGCGGCCATGTCGCTCTCGCCCTGCAGGATGTGCACCTCGACCTTGGTCTGGTTGTCGGCGACGGTGGTGAAGATCCGGCTCTTGCGGGTGGGGATCGTGCTGTTCCGCTCGATGAGGGGCGTGAAGGTGCCGTCCCGCGTCTCGATGCCCAGGGTGTGCGGCGTCACGTCGAGCAGCACGAGCTCCTTGACCTCGCCGGCGATGATCCCGGTCTGGATGGCGGCCCCCATCGCGATCCCCTCGTCGGGATTCACGGCGCGGTTCGGCTCCTTGCCGAAGACGCGCCGCACGACCTCGGCCACCTTCGGGGCTCGGGTCTGGCCGCCGACGAGCAGCACCTCGTCGATCTGCTCCGGCTTGAGGTTGGCGTCGGCCAGGCAGCGCTTGCACGGGTCGATGGTGCGCTCGATGAGGTCGTCGGTCAGCGACTCGTACTTCTGGCGTGCCAACATCGTGTTGAGGTGCTTGGGCCCCGACGAGTCGGCGGAGATGAAGGGCAGCACGATCTCCGTCTGCTGCGAGGTGGAGAGCTCGCACTTCGCCTTCTCGGCGGCTTCCTTCAGGCGCTGGAGGGCCATGCGGTCCTGGCGCAGGTCGATGCTGGTCTCGCGGGAGAACTCGGCGATCAGCCAGTCGATGACGCGCTGGTCGAAGTCCTCGCCCCCGAGGAAGGTGTCGCCGCCGGTGGAGCGGACCTGGAAGAGACCTTCCGCCATCTCGAGGATGGAGATGTCGAAGGTGCCCCCGCCGAGATCGTAAACGGCCACGAACTGGCCGCGGGCGCTCTTGAGCCCGTACGCGAGGGCGGCCGCCGTCGGCTCGTTGAGGATGCGCGACACCTTGAGGCCGGCGATGAGGCCGGCGTCCTTGGTGGCCTGGCGCTGGGGGTCGGTGAAATAGGCGGGACAGGTGATGATCGCCTCTTCGACCGGCTCGCCGAGGTAGTCCTCCGCCGCGGCCTTGAGCTTCTGCAGCACGAAGGCCGAGATCTCCGGCGGCGAGTAGATCTTCTCCTCGATCTGGATGTGCACGTCACCGTTCGCGGACTGGGCCAGGCCGTAGGGAAGATAGCGGCGGGCCGTGTCCACCTCGGTGGAGCTGAACTTCCGGCCGATCAGGCGCTTCACGGCGAAGACGGTGTTCTTCGGATTGGTGAGGGCCTGGCGCTTGGCGATCTGGCCGACGAGGCGCTCTCCCTTCGCGGTGAAGCCGACGATCGACGGTGTCGTCCGCGCGCCCTCCTGGTTGGGTATGACCTGGGGCGCGCCCCCCTCCATCACCGCGACGCAGGAGTTCGTCGTGCCCAGGTCGATTCCGATCACCTTACCCACGCCGCACCTCGCTCACGAGCCTGACCTCCGCTCGGACGTCCCTCGACCGCGTCAGTGAACCTTGTGCGCCCCGGCGGGGGCGGCGACCTTGACCAGCGCCGGGCGCAGGAGCCGGTCGCGGTAAGAATAGCCCTTGCGGTAGACCTCCACCACCGTGCCTTCGGGGACACCCGGCACCGGCTCGTGGGCGAGGGCCTGGTGGCGCTCGGGGTCGAACGGCTGGCCCTGCGGGTCCTCGAGCTTCACGCCCTGCGATTCCAGGATGGCCAGGAGCTCGCGGCGCGTCAGCTCCACCCCCTCGCGCAGGGAGGCGTCGCTGCCTTCGGCACCCAGCGCGCGATCGAGGTTGTCGAGCACGGGGCCGAGCGCCTTCAGCACGGTGGCGATGGCGTCCGTTCGCGCGTTTTCACGCTCGCGCTCCATGCGCTTGCGGAAGTTCTCGAACTCCGCCCGGCGGCGGAGCAGCTGCTCCTTGAGCTCGTCTCGCTCGCGGCGCAGCGACTCCAGCTCCTCCCGGGTGGCGGGGGGAAGACACTCGACGTCGACGCCGGTGAGCCCTCGCTCGTCGGGGGAGGAACCGGGACCCTCCGGGGCCCCCGCGGCCGGCTCGGGGGCCTCCGGCGTCGCCACCGGGGGATCGCTCTCGTTCTTTCGGTGATGTCTCGTCATGCCCGGAGCTCCTGCAGGGTTCGCGCCAAGGTGCGCGCCACGTGGTCCACGAGGGCCATGACCCGCGCGTACTCCATTCTCGTCGATCCCATCACGCCGAGGCCCCACGTCGCCTCTCCCTCGGCCGGATAGCTCGCGGTCACGAGGGTCATGCCCCTGAGCTCGGGGTCCGGGTTCTCGTGGCCGATGATCACCCGCACACCGCCTCCGGAGAGGCACGCGTTCAGGATCTTCACCAGCCGGTCCTTCTCCTCGAAGGTGCGCAGGAGCGAGCGCATGCGGCGCACGTCCTCGAACTCCGCCTGCTCGAGCATGTTGGACGCCCCGTCGAGATAGACGCTGACGCCGTCGCCGGTGGCGGCGAAGGCGCGCTCGCCGACGCTGACGACCCGCTTGAGCAGCCGGTCGTAGAGCGCCGCGTCCTCGCCCATCATCTCGAGCAGGCGGGCACGGATGGTGGCCAGCGTCATGCCCGTGAAATGGGTGTTCAGGTAGTTGGCGCAGGCCTGGAGGTCGTCCTGCGTCAGCTCCTCTTCCATCTCGATCACCTTGTGGGTGACGAGTCCGGCGCCCGAGACCATCACGACCAGGACCCGCGGGTGGGGGAGCCGCACGAGATCGATGTGACGGAAGCTCCTCCGTTGCATCTCGGGGGCGAGTACGAAGCCCACCTGGCGGGAGAGCCGCGAGAGCAGGTGGGAGGCGTTGTCCATGACGTCGTGAGGGGAGACGCCCGAGGTGTACAACTCGTGGGCGATGGCCGCCGCCTCGCGCGATGGAAGGGGCTGGTGGCTCATCAGGTTGTCGACGTACACGCGGTAGCCCTCGTCGGTGGGCATCCTTCCCGCGCTCGTGTGAGGGTGGTCGAGGTAGCCCATGCGCTCGAGGTCCGCCATGATGTTGCGGATCGTGGCGGAGGACAGGGGGCGGTCGAGGGTGCGAGAAAGGCTCTCCGAGCCTACGGGTGCCCCCGTGGCGATGTGAAGCTGGATGAGGGACTTCAGGACGTCCCGGCTGCGTTCATCCAGAACGGGGCTGGCCATGTCTTGCTGAAATTTGAAGAATCCGCACCTCTGGGAATTATACCCGGATCGCGCGGAAGGGCAAGCCTTTAGGCTGCCGCTGAATACCTCTCCGGCGCCAGCGTTCGGCGCGCGAAGCGGAGCGTCTCCTTGTCGTCTTGCGACGGGTTCATCCCGGCGCGAGACGCTTGATGACTTCCAGCGCGGAGCGAAGCGCGCCGCATCCGTGTTAAGGCAGCGACTCGAGCGGCGAGTAGGGCAGGCCCTGCGCTTCGGCGACCGGAGCGCAGGTCAGCTTGCCGGCATACGTGTTGACGCCGGACACGAGCGCAGGGTCTTCCTTCAGCGCCTGCCTCAACCCCTTCCGTGCGATGCGCAGCAGGTACGGGAACGTCACGTTGGTGAGCGCGAAAGTCGACGTCCGCGGCACCGCGCCCGGCATGTTCGCCACGCAGTAATGGACGACGCCGTCCACCTCGTAGGTCGGGTCGCTGTGGGTGGTGGGATGCGTCGTCTCGATGCAGCCGCCTTGATCGACGGCGACGTCCACGATCACGGACCCCTTCTTCATGCCGCTGACCATGGACCGCGTCACGAGCTTGGGGGCGGCGGCCCCGGGGATGAGGACGGCGCCGACGAGGAGGTCGGCGCGGGCCACGGCGCGCGCGATGGCGATCGGGTTGGACATGAGGGTCGCCACGTGCCCCCCGAAGACGTCGTCGATGTACTGCATCTTCGTGACGCTGCGGTCCAGGATCGTGACCCGCGCTCCCATGCCGAGCGCCATCTTGGCCGCGTTGATGCCGACGACCCCGCCCCCGATGATGATCACCTCCGCGGGCGGCACCCCGGGCACGCCGCCGAGGAGGACGCCGCGGCCGCCGTTGATGCGCTCGAGGTACCGGGCCCCGACCTGGATCGACATCCGGCCCGCGACCTCGCTCATGGGGGTGAGGAGGGGAAGCGAGCCGTCCGGGCCGGTGATCGTCTCGTAGGCGACGCCGGTGACCTTCCGCTCCAGGAGCACCCGCGTGAGCTGGGGCAGGGGCGCGAGATGGAGATAGGTGAAGAGGATCTGCCCCTCGCGCAGGTGGCCGTACTCGGGCTCGATCGGCTCCTTGACCTTGACCAGGATCTCGGACCGCTTCCAGACCTCGGCCGCGGACGCGGCGACCTCCGCCCCCGCCTGGCGGTACTCGTCGTCGGAGATGCCGGACCCCTCGCCCGCCTGCGTCTCCACGAGCACCCGCTGTCCGGAGTCGACGAGCGTCTTGACCCCGCCCGGCACCAGCCCGACGCGATACTCGTTGTCCTTGATCTCCCGGACCGTCCCTACCACCATCGCGGGCGTCCTATTCGCCGGTGTCGATCTGGGCGCGCTGCAGGTGGCCGCTGTAGTCGATGTAGATCGACTTCCACTCGCCGAAGACCTCCAGCGCCTGGACGCAGGCCTCGCGGTGGCCGTTGCCGGTGTTCTTCGTGCCCCCGAAGGGCAGGTGGGTCTCGGCCCCGATGGTCGGGGCGTTGACGTAGAAGATGCCGGTGTACATCTCCCGCATCGCGGTGAAGGCCTTGTTGATGTCCTGCGTGTAGATGGAGGCGGACAGACCGTACTCCACGGAGTTTCCCACCTCGATTGCCTCTTCGAGGGAGTCGACCGGGATCACCGCCACCACGGGTCCGAAGACCTCTTCCCGCGAGATGCGCATCGCGGGCGAGCAGTCGCCGAAGATCGTGGGCTCGTGGAAGAAGCCGTGGGTCCACGCGCCCCCTTCGAGCCGGTGGCCGCCGCAGAGGAGCTTCGCGCGCTCGCCCTTCGCGATCTCGACGTACTTCTCGACCGTGCGGCGTTGGCTCTCGTTGATGCAGGGACCCATGTCGATGCCGGGCTCGAGGCCGTTACCGACGCGCAGCGCCTTCGTCCGCTCCACGAAGCGGGCGGCGAACTCCGGGTAGACCTTCTTGTGCACCGCGATCCGGCTCGCCGCCGTGCAGCGCTGGCCGGTGGTACCGAAGCCTCCCCAGACGGCGCCGTCCACGGCGAGGTCCAGCCGGGCGTCGTCCATGACCATGATGATGTTCTTGCCGCCCATCTCGAGGTGGCAGTGCTTGAACGCGGGCGCGCAGGCCTCCGACACCTTGCGCCCGACGCCGGTGGATCCCGTGAAGGAGACGACCCCCACGTCCTGATGGCGCATCAGGGGCTCGCCGACCTCGGCCCCGCCGCCGGTGACCATGTTGACGACGCCGGCGGGCAACCCGGCCTCCTCGAGGACCTTGACGAGGTTGACCACCGAGAGCGGCGTGTCGGTAGCGGGCTTGATCACGACCGTGTTGCCCAGCACGAGCGCGGGCATCATCTTCCAGGAGGGAATCGCCATGGGAAAGTTCCAGGGCGTGATGAGGCCGGCCACGCCGACCGGCATGCGCACCGACATCTGGAACTTGTCCGGCAGCTCCGACGGGGTCGTCTGGCCGAACTGGCGCCGTCCCTCGCCGGCCATGTAGTACGTCATGTCGATGGCTTCCTGTACGTCGCCCCGGGTCTCGGCGAGGACCTTCCCCATCTCGCGCGTCATGTCGCGGGAGATCTCTTCCTTCCTCTTGACGAGGATCTCCGCGGCCCGGAAGAGGATCTCGCCCCTCTTGGGAGCGGCGACCGCGCGCCAGCGGGGGAAGGCGTCGCGGGCGGCGGCGACCGCGCGCTGCACGTCCTCGGGGCCGGACTCGGCGAATGTGCCGACGACCTCACGGGTGTCGGCCGGGTTGCGGTTCTCGAAGGTGCGGCCGGAGACCGCGTCCACCCAGCGCCCCCCGACGTAGTTGCCCCAGGCGGGAACCGACGACTCCTGCCGGCGGGGCCGGGGGGCGGGCCGCGCCGCTTTTGCGGCCGAACGGCTAATAGGCCACCACCCGTTCCTTGCGCTCGTCCTTCTTGCCCGACATGTCACTGTTGCCGCGGAACATCGCGCCCTCGGCGATCACGATCTTGGGGGCGCGGATGTTTCCGGTCAGCTTGCCCGTCGACTGCAGCTCGACGCGGCCGACGGCCTCGCAGTCGCCGATGATCTCGCCGCTGACGATGATCGACTGGGCGGAGACCTTCGCCTTCACCACCCCGCCCGGGCCCACGCGCAGATCGCGGGTGATGCGGATCTCCCCCTCGATCTGGCCCTCGACGAGGACGTCCTCGTCGCCGGACAGCTCACCGATGATCTTGATCTTGGGGCCGATCACGCACGGCGTGGAGCTGGTGCGGGCGGCGACCGGGGGAGCGGCGGCGCTCGGCCGCGGCGGGGGTGGCGGCGGTTCCGCCGGCTTCGTTTCAGGCTTCCCGAAGAGTGACATGGTACCTCCTGGTCGTCGTCAAGCTGGGGGGTGCTAGCGGCGCACCCCCCAGACCCCCCGCTCGCTTCGCGGGAATGAATCCCGCTCCGCTCGCAGCCGTGCCTCATGGCGCGCTAGCAGCGCACCCTAGACCCCGCTCGCTTCGCGGGAATGAATCCCGCTCCGCTCGCAGCCGTGCCTCATGGCGGGCTAGCAGCGCACCCCCCAGACCCCCCCGCTCGCTCGCGGGAATGAATCCCGCTCCGCTCGCAGCCGTGCCTCATGGCGGGCTAGCAGCGCACCCCCCAGACCCCCGCTCGCGGCTTCCGCGGCGACGAAATGAATTCGCCGCCGCTCACCGAGCGGGGTCGCTTCGCGACTCCGGGGGGACTGAATCCCGCTCGGCTCGCAGAGCAGTAAAGTCGTTCCGGCTCGGGAGCATCGCGGATGATGGAGCGGGCGACGGGGTTCGAACCCGCGACACCGAGCTTGGGAAGCTCGTACTCTACCAACTGAGCTACGCCCGCCCGACGCGTTCGTCGACCATGATAGGCGCGAGGGTGAAGGCCGGTCAAGCCATTCATTGCCCGGAGCGCTTCGCGGGGGGCCGCGTCATGCATTGATCAGGGCCAGGACCTCGTCGCGGCGCCGCTCCATCTCGGCCCGCGCGTAGGCTTCCAGGTTCAGGCGGACGAGGGGCTCGGTGTTCGAGGCGCGCACGTTGAAGTGCCAGTCGTCGTAGTCGACGTTGATGCCGTCCAGCTTCAGGATGCGCGCGTCCCGATAGCGCTCCTCGATGCGGGGGAAGACGGCCTCGGGATCCTTCACCGTGGAGTTGATCTCGCCCGAGAGGAAGTACCGGCTCCGCAGCGGGGCGAGGAGCTGGCTGAACGCCTGCTGCGTGGTGCCCAGCAGCTCGAGGACCAGGAGGGCGGGGATCATGCCGTTGTCCGCGTATGAGTTCTCGCGGAAGTAGAAGTGGCCGGAGACCTCGCCGCCGAACACGGCGTTCTCCTCGCGCATCCTCTTCTTGATGAAGGCGTGGCCCACGCGGTTCATGAGCGCGGTGCCTCCCGCGGCCCCGACCCGGTCCACCACCGCGCGCGAGGCCCGCACGTCGTAGACGATCTTGGCCCCCTGCTCCTTCCGGCAGTACGCCTCGCCGAGAAGGGCGGTCACGAAGTCGCCGGGGACGAAGTGGCCGGTGTCGTCGATGAAGAAACAGCGGTCGGCGTCGCCGTCCCACGCGATCCCGAGCTGCGCCTTCTCCGCCACCACGCGGGACATGATCGCCTGCCGGTTCGCTTCGATGAGCGGATCGGGAGGGTGGTTGGGGAAGTTCCCGTCCAGATCGAAGAACATCTTGACGAGCTGGAGGGGCAGGCGGGGAAAGATGGTCTCGGCGCCCACGGAGCCCATGCCGTTGCCGGCGTCGAGCACGACCTTGATCTTCGGCACGCGGCCGGTGTCGATGAAGGACAGGCAGTGCCGGCCGTAATCCGCGCGAATGTCCTTGCTCTCCACAGGCGGGCCGACGTCGCCGGGGTCGTCGGCGAACCGGCCGGCGAGGACGGCTTCCTTGATCTCCTTGATGCCCGCGTCGCCGGAGAGCGCCTCCGCCCCGCGGCGCACCATCTTGATGCCGTTCCACTCCTTGGGGTTGTGGGAGGCGGTGATGATGGCGCCGCCTTCGAGGCGGTCGTGGGCGACCGCGAAGTAGAGCATGTCGGTGCCGACGGTGCCGATGTCGACGACCGCGGTGCCCTGGCTGCGCACGCCGCGGATGAAGCCGCCCGCGATCTCCGGGGATGACGCGCGCATGTCGTGGCCGACCGCGATGCGGCGCGCACCCAGGTAATCGATGAACGCCCGCCCGATGCGGCGGGCCACCTCGCCGTCGATCTGGCCGGGGTAGAGGCCGCGGATGTCGTAGGCCTTGAAGATGCTCGGGTCGGGCGTCATATCAGCGATTCTAGCCTCAGGCCGTCCGCGAGTAATCGGAAAGCGACGCTCCCTCCCCGAGGACCGCCCCCGGGCCGATGACCACGTGGCGTCCGGCGCGGACACCGGCGCCCAGGAGCGCTCCGTCGATGACGGCGCTCTCTCCGACGTGGCAGCCCTCCCACAAGACGCTGTCGCGGATGCGAGCCCCCGCGTCCACGCGCACGCGCGAAGCGAGCACCGCGTCGGGCCCCACCTCGGCCTGCGCCGACACGCGGCTGCCCGGACCGACATAGAAGGGCGCCCGCAGCTCCGCCCCCGGCTCGACGACCGCGCCCTCGTGGATCCAGCCCCCGTCGACGCGCCGTCCCTCGACGCGGACGGGAAAGCGTCCGTTCAAGACGTCGCGGTGCACCTGGAGATACTTCTCGGGCGTGCCGATGTCGATCCAGTAGCCGCGGTGCACGTGCGCGGCCACGTGGTCGCCGCGGCCGAGGAGGGCGGGGAAGAAGGCGCGCTCGATGGAGTGGTTCACGCCCACGGGCATCAACTCGAGGGTGGAGGTCTGGAGAACATAGATGCCGGCGTTGATCGTGTCGGTCGTGACCTGGTCGGGCTGAGGCTTCTCGATGAACCGCCGCACGCGCCCGTCCCCGTCAGTCTCCACGAGGCCGTAGGCGGCCGGGTTCGGGACCGGGACCAGCACGAGGGTCGCCGCCGCCCCGCTCTCGCGGTGCCGCCTCACGACCTCGGCCAGGTCCACGTCGGTGAGGACGTCGCCGTTGAGGACGATGGTGACGTCGTCGAGGTACCGCTCGGCGTTCTTCACCGCGCCCCCCGTCCCGAGGGGAGTGGGCTCCATCGCGTAACGGATCTTCTTGCCGAGAGCGCTGCCGTCGCCGAAGATCGCCTGCACCCTCTCGGGGCGGTACGCGACCGAGAAGACCACTTCGGTCACCCCGGCCTGGCCGAGCAGGTCGAGCTGGTGTCGGAGGAAGGGACGATCCACCACCGGGACGACCGGCTTGGGCAACGTCAACGTCAGCGGGCGCAGGCGCGTGCCCTCGCCTCCGGCCAGGATGACGGCCTTCACCAACTCACCATGGGCGAAAGCGCATGATAGCATTCCGGGAAGGTCCCGCCCGGTGAACCTGCCGAACGCTCTCACGCTGCTCCGCATCTTCCTCGTCCCGGTCCTGGTCGTGGTGCTGCTGACCCGCGCGGAAGGCCACGTCTTCTTCGGCACCGCGATCTTCGGCCTCGCCGTCCTCACCGACTACCTCGACGGCTACCTGGCGCGGCGGCGCAACGAGGTGACGCGGCTGGGGATCCTCCTCGACCCGCTCGCCGACAAGCTGCTGACCGCGGCCGCTTTCCTGTCGCTCGTGGAGCTGGACGCGGTGCCGGCCTGGATGGTGATGATCATCCTCGGGCGCGAGTTCGTGGTCACGGGCCTGCGAAACGTGGCCGCGGGCCGAGGGCTGCTCATCCCGGCCTCCGGCCTCGGGAAGGGGAAGATGGTCGCGCAGGTCATTTCGATCTTCCTGCTGCTGCTGGGACGCAGGTACGCGATCCTGCAGCGGCCGGGCATGATCGTCTTGTGGGTCGTGGTGGTGCTCGCCTTCGTATCGGCGGTGGACTACTTCAGGCTGTTCTGGCGCGAAGCGCTCAAGCCCTCAGCCCGACCGGTGGCCGTCCCTGCCCATGCGGAGGGCGAACCGCCAGCGGTCGAAAGAGCGCAGCCGCCCGACGTTCCCCAACGCCGGGCGCTGCCTTAGCGTCTCTACCGCAACTCCACGCGGTCGCCGTTCATGATGGCGTCGCCGCTGTAGGTCACGACGGCGGTCGCCGTCCTGTCCCGCACCGACACCACCGCCAGCTCGCCGACGACGTTGCGCGAGGTGGGAACGGAGGGGTACATGATCTTGAAGACGGTGAGCCGGTTGCCGGGAGCGATGCCGTTCGCGGTGCCCAGGTTGATCGTCACGAGCTGGCTCTGGCCGGCGATCATGGAGTCGTCGCCGATGTCGACGATGGAGCCTTCGATCTTGCCGCTCGGCGGCGTGAGCCGATCGGGCGGCGGGCGCTTGACGATCAGGGGTACCGACACCTTCTCGAAGGGCTTGAGATAGTCGCCGTTGTGCGCGTCCTGGCACGAGCGCTCGATGACGGCGGTGGACGAGTTCTCCTGGACGAGGATCACCCGCACCCAGCCCGTCGTCTCGACCTTGTGGCCGATCGTGCGGCCGGTCTGCGGGTGCTTGACGTCGTAAGAGGGGTGATGGAGGGTGTAGACGTCACCCGCCTTCACGCCGGCGTTGCTTCCCTTGCTCAGGTAGACGATGTCGCGCTCGGACAAGGCGACCTTCGTGGCGCCCATCTCGGACCCGAGGACATACAGGCTGTCGTCCTCGCCGTCCGAGACGACGTAATGGGCGCACTGCAAGGCCATCTCCTCGATGGCCGGCACGAGCTGCTCGCCCGCCCCCGGCCTCGCGATCACCTGCCCCGCAACGCCCGCTCCGGCGGCCTCTTCGGCCCCGGGCGCGATACCGCCCGCTTCGCCGGCCCTCTCGCTGACGAGTGCGACCTTCGGCATGATCAGGGGATCACCCGGATAGATCCAGTGCGCGTCGGTGATGTAGCGGTTCTGGTCCCAGATCTGCGGCCAGAGGTAAGGATTGCCGAGATACTTGCCCGCCAGATCCCAGAGGGTGTCGCCCCTGACGATGATGTAATAAGTGGCGCCATCCGGGATCGTCTCTGGATACCTGTACTTGGACCAATGCCGGGGCACGGTGGCAGGCCCGATGCTGAGGCCCGTAGGTGGCGGGGGAGCGGTCTGCTGGGCCTCCGCACTGCCGAAGAGGAGGGAGAGCGCGGCGATCCCACACAGAAGCCCCATACCCTTCGATCTCACTGCCTTACCTCCTGGACGGGCCCGAAACCGTCCCCAAACTCCATGAGTGCCCGCGTTTCAACTCCCTAAAGAGCCCCACGAGCGCTTCGAGGCGACCCGGAGATTTGGCGGATGCTAGCAGGAAAAAGGACGGCTCGTCAAGAGCTTTTTTGCAGATTCTAAAGTGTCACTTGAGCTTACGAGGGTGGCGTGGGAGCCGGGGGCGGGGTGGGGATGGGGCTTGGCGGGGTCGGGGAGGCCGCCGGTGAGGGTGAGGGTGAAGGCACGGCGGGAGCCCCTCGGCTCTTGAGATCCTCCATCAGTTGCCGGGCATCGTCGGCGCGGTCACTTTTCGGGAATTCCTCGATCAGTCGGCCAAGATGCGGCAAGGCCTCCGCGGGCCGGCCCGATAGGCCGAGGCACTCGCCCAGCCGATACAGCACCTCGTCCAGCTGGTCGTAGTCGGGATACTCGTTCAGGATGGCCTGATAGCGGGCGATGGCGGCGTGGCAGGACTGGCGCGTGCGCTGGTAGAAGAAGCCGGCCAGGAACTCGGCCCGACCCAGGCTCTGGCGGCATTCCTTGATTCGGGTACGGGCCCGCTCGAGATAGGACGAGGACGGGTAGAGCTCGAGCAGCCGCTGGTACTCCTCCAGGGCATTGTGCGTCGGCGTCTGGTCCCGGTCGGGACTGTTGCGCTGCTTGACGTAGCACTCGCCGATCTGGAACTGCGCGTAGTCGCTGCGCGGGTGGGAAGGGTATATCGTCAGGAACTCGCGATAGGCCGCGACGGCGAGGATGTAGCTGGCCGTCCCCGCTTCCTGGAAGTAGCTGTCGCCCAGGGCCAGCCGCGCGGCCGGCCCGTACTCGCTCTGGGGAAAGCCGTCGATGATGCGCTTGAAGTGCTGACGGGCCGCTTCGTACTGGTGCTTCTCGAGGGCCTTCTGCCCGGCCTCCCAGATCACCTGGTCCGAGTTGCTGGCCAGCGTCGCGATGTCGGCCTCGCCGCCATGAGCGCACCCCCAGCCGGCGAGCAGGGCCAGCAGCAGCAGTCGCGACTTCACCGTTCCCCCCGGATCCAATCCCACTCCCGCGCCAGGCCCTCCGGCAGAGTCACGGTGGAGCGGAAGCCCAGGTCTCGCCTGGCGGCGGTCGTGTCGGCAAAGGTGTCCCGCATGTCTCCCTTCTGGGCTTCGTCACGCGTCACGGCCAGCTTCCCTCCCGTGACCTGCTCGATCGTCCGCAACACCTCTTCCAGCGAGACGCGCTGGCCCCCCCCAACGTTATAGACGCATCCGGGACGGCCGGAGTCGCCCGCCCGCCGGGTGGCGGTGACGATGTCGTCGACGTACGTGAAGTCGCGGGTCTGCTTGCCGTCCCCGAAGACGTGGACGGGCGCCCCGTCGCGGGCCGCCGACAGGAAGCGGTGAAACGCCATGTCCGGCCGCTGCCGCGGGCCGTACACCGTGAAGTAGCGAAGGCTCACCACGGGCAGACCGTGGTTGCGCTCATAGAGGCTCGCGAGGTGCTCGGCCGCGAGCTTGGTCACGCCGTAGGGCGACAGCGGCCGGCACGCCGCGTCTTCGCGCAGGGGAAGCTCGAGGCGGTCGCCGTAGACCGACGACGAGGACGCATTGACCAGCCGGGGCACGCCGGCGTGCACCGCCGCTTCCAGCAGGCGCTGGGTGGCGAGCACGTTGTGGTCCGTGTAGACCTGGAAGTCGCGTCCCCACGAAGATCGCACGCCCGCCTGCGCCGCCAGATGATAGACCTGGCCCGCGCCTTCGAGCAGCCCGTCGAGAGGGATGTCTTGAAGTCGGCCCTCGACGAGCCGGAAACGCGGGTGGTCGCGGGCGGCACGGAGGTTCGCCTCCTTCGCCGCACGCGGGTAGAAGTCCACGAACGCGTCCACGCCCGCCACGTCGTGGCCCTCGCCAAGGAGCCTATCGACCAGGTGGGAACCGATGAAGCCGGCGGCTCCCGTCACCACCACCTTCACGCCAGCCTCCGCCGCAAGTCCTCGGGGATCCGTCGCGGCCGGCCGCGCAGGTCGATGGCCGCGTGCGAGGTCGAGCCGGTGGCGAGCGGGCCCTCGGTCCCCTCGCGGCGCACTTCGTAGTCGAAGCTGACCCGCGCCCCGCCGACGCCGATGAGCCGCGTGTGGATCTGGAGGACGTCGTCGTAGAGCGCCGGTCGCAGGTACCGGGCCTGGACCTCGATGACCGGAAGGCGCAGGCCCTGCGCCTCCAGCTCGCGGTAGGTGCAGCCGCATCCCCGTAGCAGATCGGTGCGGCCCACCTCGAACCAGGCCAGGTACTCCCCGTGCCAGGCGATGCCCATCTGGTCGGTCTCGGCGTAACGCACGCGAACGCTCGTCGAGCCGCTGCGGCTCAACGCGCGGCCTCCAGGAGCCGACGCGCGCTGGCGGCCGGGTCGCCCCCGCCGAACACGGACGTCCCGGCCACGAGCACGTCGGCCCCGGCCTCGAGGAGCAGCTTCACGTTGCCCTCGTCGACGCCGCCATCCACCTCGATCTGGGCCGCCAGGCCGCGGCGGCGGAGCAGGTCCCGCATCCGGCGTACCTTGTCGAGGCTTCCGGGCAGGAACTTCTGTCCTCCGAAGCCCGGGTTTACCGACATCACCACCACGTAGTCCAGTTCGGGTGCGATCTCCTCCACGCTCACGAGCGGTGTCGAGGGATTCAGGGCGACACCCGCCTTGAGGCCGCGCTCGCGCAGGTGGGCGACCGCCCGCTGCAGGTGGGGCAGCGCCTCGACGTGCAGGCTGACCCAGTTCGCGCCTGCGTCGGCGAAAGCGTCGACGTAAAGGTCGGCGTTCTGGATCATGAGGTGCACGTCCAGGGGCAGCCGGGTCGCGCGCCGGACGGCTTTCACCACCGCCGGGCCCATCGTGAGGTTGGGGACGAAATGCCCGTCCATCACGTCGAGGTGGACGAGACGGGCCCCGCCCTGCTCGGCGCGGGCGATCTCCTCGGCGAGGTGGCCGAAGTCCGCCGCGAGGATGGAAGGGGCGAGGATCACGGCCCTTCCTTGCTGACGTCGAGGGCGAGCGCGGTCCGCGGGTTCACGCGGTGGCCCGCGGCGGGCTCCTGGCGCAGGACGACTCCGGCCGGGACGCCCGGGTAGACGCGGTAGCGGACGTCGCCCACCTTGAGGCCGGCGAGACGCAGCGCGTCGAGGGCCTGGCCGGCCTTGCGGCCGATGAGGTCGGGCATGAGGTACTCGCGCCCGAACGGGCCCCGGCTGACGAGCAGCGAGGCCCCCTCCTGGCCGAGGGTCTCCGTCTCCCCCGGGGGCGGGTGTTGCATCAAGATCGTTCCTTCTTCCGACGCATCGTTCGCTTCCACCACCCGGCCCACGGGGACCGCGGCCTGCTCGAGGCTCAGCCGGCCGCCCCGCACGCTCTCGCCCACGACCGACGGCACGGTGATCCGCCGCGGCCCGAGGCTGACCCAGACGCGGATGCTCCGCTGGCTCTTGAGCGTGGAGCCGGCCGGCGGCTCCTGGGCCACCACCCGATCCGCGGGGACCTTCGGGTCGTGCCGCCGGCCCTCCACCCGCAACAGCAGGCGATGGCGCGCCGCCAGCGGTCCCGCTTCCGGGACGCGCTTGCCGACCAGCGAGGGCACCACGACCTCCTGCGACGTCAGCACGACCCGCATCGTGGTCACCGCGGACAGCGCCGCGGTCACCAGCAGGGCGAGCATCAACAGCCCGTACTTCAGGAGGAGGACGGCGAAGCGCTTGACGCTCAAGGAGGTCCCTATTTGCTCCGCCCCCGCGGGACGAAGCGAAAGCGTACCACAAAGGCTGTCTGACCCGGGAGAGCGTCAGGGCCTGAGACAACGCAGAGCGAGCGCCGGATTCATTTCGGCGCGAGCGAGGGGGGTTCAAGGGGGCGCGCCGCAGCGCCCCCCTGCTTGATGACGACGGCGGCGAAGAAGGCGTCGCCCCCGTCTCGTTCGGGGCGCGTGGAAGCATAGCCGCCGTCCGCGAACCGCGTGACCCAGCCGGCCAGCGGCGCCAGGCTGAACTCGGGATGCCCGTCGAGGAAGGCCCGGACGATCTGCTCTCCCTCCTCGGGCTCCCCGGAGCAGACGGAATAAACGAGCTTGCCGCCGGGCCGGACGAGCGTGGCCACGCTCTCGAGGAGCTCCCGCTGCCGGCGGGCGTGACGCAGGACGTCGCGCTCCATGGTTCGCCACCGGATGTCGGGATGGCGGGACAGCGTTCCAAGCCCGGTGCAGGGCGCGTCGAGAAGGACGGAGTCGAAGAGGCGTCCGAAGGGCGGCCGGCGCGCATCCGCCCCGACGAGCCGGACCGAGGTCGCGCCCCAGCGCTCCACGAGGCCGGCCATGCGCTGCAGGCGGGGAAGCGACGCCTCGGCCGCGACCACACGACCCTTTTCGCCCAGCAGATCGGCGAGCAGCGTCGTCTTGCCGCCAGGCGCCGCGCACGCGTCGAGGAGGAGCGCGCCCTCGGCGGCCAGGTGGGCCGCCATCTGCGACCCCTGGTCTTGAAGATAGATCGTGCCCTCCGCGGAGAGCGTGGGCGCCCGACCCTCCACGATCCACGCTCCGGGGACGGTGAGAGGACGAGGCTCGAGGCCCTCGGCGCGCACGCGCTCCTGAGCGTCCGGCACTCGCGGGTTGAGCCGGAACACGGTCGGCGGCGGATCGAGGAGCGCCCGGGCGCGGGCCACCGCCGTCGCCGGTCCGAGCCGCGCCCGCCAACGCGTCGCCAGCCAGCGCGGGAGCGAGCCCGTGGTCGTCAGCCAGCCCAGGGGATCCGTGACCGCATCGGGGAACACCGGCGGGCCTTCGCGGGCCAGGCGCCGGAGAACGGCGTTGACGAGGCCGGTTGCGCGCGGGGCCGACTCTCGGGCCAGCTCCACCGATTCGGAGACGGCGGCCCGCGCCGGCACGCGCAGGTGCATCAGCTGATACGCGCCCAGGCGCAGGATCGCCTTCAACGGAGCTTCGAGTCGCGAGAAGGGGCCGTCGAGCAGACGCGCACAGGCGAAGTCCAGCGCGGCGCGGCGGCGCAGCGTGCCGAGCACCAGCTCGTGAAGGAAGGCCCGGTCGCGTCCGGAGAGCCTCTCGACGTCGTCGGCCGCGAGCCGGTCCGCCAGGGTGGGGCCCCCGCGCTCCGTGTCGAGGAGAACGCGGAGGGCGACCTGGCGCGTTGCCGTGGCCACCCGCCTATCCGAGCCGCTCGCCCGGCTTGAGACGGGCCCCGGCCGCGAAGGCCGCGGCCGGCATCGGGTGGCGGCTCTCCGGTTGCACCTCGACCAGCCGCAAGGCGGTGCCTTCTCCACAGGCGACGACGAGCCCGTCGCGACCCGCCCGGAGCAGGGTGCCCGGAGTCCCGCTCGCCGCCTCGACCTGCGCGCGCAGGACCCGCAGACCCCGGCCGCGCAGGCGGGTGTGCGCCCCCGGCCAGGCGTGGAAGCCGAGGACCCTGCGGGCCAGGGCGGGGGCCGGGAGCCGCCAGTCCATGAGGCCGTCTTCCTTCTTTATGAGGGGGGCGAGGCTCGCCCGGGCGGGATCCTGCGGCCGCGGAACGATGGCACCTTCTTCCAGTCCCTTCAGCGTGCGCACGAGCAATTCGCCGCCCAGGGCGGCGAGGCGCGACTCGAGGACCTCGGCGGTTTCCTCCGCGCCGATGGGCGTCGCTTCGGCAAGGAGCAGCGGCCCGGTATCGAGCCCCTCGTCGATGAGCATCGTCGTCACACCGGTCTCGGCCTCGCCGTTGACGATCGCCCACTGCACCGGCGCCGCGCCGCGATAGCGGGGAAGGAGCGAAGCGTGGACGTTGACGGTGCCGCGCGGAGCGATGTCGATCACGCGGCGGGGCAGGATCTGGCCGTAGGCGACGACGACCTGGACCTCGGGCACGAGCGCCTCCAGGGCGGCGACCGATTCCGGCTCGCGGACCCGGCGGGGTTGAAGGACCTTCAGGCCGCGGGCGGCCGCCACCGGCTTCAGCGGCGGCGGCGAGAGCTCGCGTCCGCGGCCCTTCTCGCGGTCGGGCTGGGTGACCACCGCGGCGACGTCGTGGCCGGCGGCGAGAAGCGCTTCGAGCGAGGGGATGGCGAAGCTCCCGCTGCCGAGGAACACCACGCGCATGGGCTACTCATCCCAATCGTCGCTGCGGACCTTCTTGCGCAGCTTGCGCTTCATGAGGTCGCGCTTCAGCGGGGTGAGGCGATCGACGAAGAGCAGGCCGTCGATGTGGTCGATCTCGTGGCAGAAGGCGCGCGCCAGCAGGTCGGTCGCCGTGTAGACGCGCTCCCGGCCGTCGGGGTCGAGGCCCTTCACGACCACCCGCGCCGGGCGCACCGGGGTGCCGCCGAAGCCGGGCACCGACAGGCATCCCTCCTCGTGCCGCTGCTCGCCCTCCCGCTCCACGAACTCCGGGTTCACGACGGTGATGAGCGCGCCCTTCTCCTCGCCGACGGACAGGTCGATGACGATGACCCGGAGGGGCACGCCGATCTGGGGAGCGGCGAGGCCGATGCCGGGGGCGGCGTACATCGTCTCCACCATGTCCCTGACGAGGGTGGCGAGCGCGCCGTCGAATTCCTTCACGGGAGCCGACGGAGCGTGAAGCACGGGGTCGCCCCACCTGACTATCGGCCGCAGCGCCACGGGATCAATGGTATTCGATGTAGCATCCGCTCATCCCGAAAGGACGGTGTTCCATGACGGTCACCCGGCTCGTTGTCGCCGCCATCCTCACTGCGGCCACATCCGCGTCGTTTGCCGGCGCCCAAACGACCCAGAGCGCGAACAATCCCACCTGGTGGGACAAATATCTCTACCTCTCCAAGAACGGTTCCGACTCCGCGCCGGGAACCAGCACGTCGGCGAGCGTCGGCGACAACGTCGACGTCTCCGCGGAGTGCGGTCCCCAGAGCGAGACCTACATCACTCTGAACCCCTCGCGGCCCCGCGTCCTCGCCGCGGGCTCGAACGAGATCTTCCGCGACCCGATGCGCGGCTACTTCTCCTCCGACGGAGGAGCGACCTGGGGCGGCGTCGACCTCCCACTCCCGGCGCCGCGGCAAGGAACCAACGACCAGCGCTTCGGCTCCGACCCGTCCCTCGCTTTCGATACCCGGAGCAATCTTTATTACAGCTACATCGTGGTGTTCTTCGGCAACGGCTCAGGTGTCAACGGCACCGAGATGGCGGTGGCTCGCTCCACCGACGGGGGCCGGACCTATCCTTCCGTGACCTACTTCAACTTCGAGACCGGCTCCAGCCGTTTCAACGACAAGCCGATGATCGCGGCCGATACCAACGCGAAGAGCCCGTTTCGGGACAACGTGTACGTCGCCTGGGATGCCGCGGTGGGCGGAAGCGGCGGCGGCGGAGTGCGCATGGGCCGGTCGACCGACCACGCCGCGAGCTTTTCGGTCAACCGCGCCGACGATCCCAAGGGCCCTGGCAAGGCGATCGGGGCCGTGCCCTTCGTGGGTCCGGCGGGCGAGGTGTACGTAGCCTGGAACGACTACAAGGCGAACACGATCGGCTTCAATCGCTCCTTCGATGGCGCGGCGACCTGGGGAACGCCGAGCGTCGTCGCCGCCAAGCACATCCCCTTCGACATCGGCATCCCCGCCGAGTCTTTCCGCGGAGCGCTCGTCTACCCCGCCTGCGACGCCGACCGGTCGAGCGGTCCGCACCGCGGGCGGTTGTACTGCTCGTGGCTCGATCTGAACGCCGACGGCATCACGACCGGGATCATGCTGTCCTTCTCCGACGACCGGGGAGGGAGCTGGTCGCCGGCGGCACCTCTAGGAGATCGCGTCGCGAGGGTGGACCGCTTCAACCACTGGCTGTCGGTCGATCCGGTGACCGGGCAGGTGACGGTCGCTTTCTACGACACGCGCAACGACACGACCGGCAACCGCTACCAGACCGACTACTACCTGGCGCGGTCCTCCGACGGTGTGAGCTGGCTGGCCGACACCCGGGTCAGCGACGTGAGCTCCAACGAGCACGATTGCGACGGGACCTTCCCTTGTGTCGCGATCAACTACGGCAACCAGCAGGGCGACTACGAAGGCCTCGTCTCGTTCGGCGGCATCTCATACCCGGTCTGGACCGACAGCCGCCGCCAGCTCGAGCCGGCCTCGGGCTGCCGCCGTCCGTTCCTGATGGAGGAGGTCTTCACCGCCGCGGTTCAGTAGGCGCTCTCCCCCGCGTCGCTCGCTCGGGAGTGAATCCCTCGCGTTCATCGTCAATGTCGGGGGGTACCAGCATCAGCACCCCCCGAACCCCCCGGTCGCTCGCTCGGGAGTGAATCCCTCGCTCGCTGCTCGCTTCTTTAGCGCTTCTCGAGGAACGCCTTCCACTGGGCGCGGCTCGCGTCGAGATGGTCGAGGAACTCGGCCAGCGAATCGCCGCCCAGCTTCTCGAGCAGCGCGTCGGCCGCCACCCAGCACACCATCGCCTCGCCCACCACCCCGGCGGCCGGCACGACGCAGGTGTCGCTGCGCTCCACGGACGCGGCCTCGGGCTCCTTGGTCCGCAGGTCGATGGAGCGCAGCGGGACGAGCAGCGTGGGGATGGGCTTGACCACCGCCCTCGCCCGCAGTTCCTCGCCGTTGGTGACGCCGCCCTCGAGGCCCCCGGCGCGATTGCTGCCGCGGTGCAGGCCGCGTTTCTCGTCGTAGAAGATCTCGTCGTGGAAGGCGGAGCCCGCCAGCTCGCCCCCCTCGAAGCCCGCGCCCAGCGCGACGGCCTTCACCGCCGGGATCGACATGAGGGCCTGGGCGAGCCGGCCGTCCAGCCGGCGGTCCCATTGCCCGAAAGACCCCAGGCCGGGGGGCAGGCCGCGCACCACGACCTCGAAGACGCCGCCGACGGTGTCGCCGGCGCGCTTCGCCTTGTCGATCTCGGCGATCATGGCCTCGGCTACGCGCGCGTCGGCGCACCGGACCGGGCTCTCCTCGATGCGATCCAATGCTTCCCACGCCACCGGCGGCCCTGCGGGCAGCGCCGCGGCGCCGATGCGGACCACGTGGCTCCTCACTTGCGCGCCGGCCGCGTCGAGCAGGCCGCGAACGAGCGCCCCCGCCGCGACGCGCGAGGCCGTCTCGCGGGCACTGGCCCTCTCGAGCACACTGCGCAGATCGTCGGTGACGTACTTGAGCGCCCCCGCGAGGTCGGCGTGGCCGGGCCGTGGCCGCTTGAGGGCTCGCCGCGCCTTCGCCTCCGGCGGCTGCGGCTCGGCCGACATCACGTCTTTCCAGTTCTCGTGGTCGCGGTTGCGGATCACGAAGCTGACCGGGCTGCCGAGGGTGGCGCCGTGCCGGACCCCGGAGAGGATCTCCACGACGTCGCTCTCGATCTTCATACGGCCGCCCCGGCCGTAGCCTCCCTGGCGGCGCCGCAGATCCGCGTCGATCGCGGCGCGGTCGACCGGCACGCCGGCGGGAAGACCCTCGACGACGATCGTGAGGGCGGGGCCGTGTGATTCGCCGGCGGTAAGGAGTCGCAGCATGGCGGGGGGCGCTCGATCGGCAGCCTAGGTCACGCCCCGAACCGTGTCAAACCCAGGGAAAAGCCCTGTAGAGAGGGAAAAGCCGCCGCGCCGAGCTTCGTTTGCTTGCGGCGGCTGTGACACCGCGGTTTGTGTGACAGCAGGCCGGCGTCTTCCGAGCCCTTGCCAGTAACCTTGGCTCCTCACTCGGCACCCGGTACCCACGTCGATATCCCCGGAACACAATTCCAAGCCAAGCCGCGAGCGGAGCGGGATTCACTCCCGCGAAGCGAGTGGGTGGGCGCGAGGGGCGCGAAGTCGAACGAAGTGAGACGAGCGCCAACCTCGCGTATACGACGCGACGCGACAGCGTCGCACCTCGGACCCTGGGGGGTGCGCCGCTAGCACCCATAGGAAGCCACAAGCTGCGAGCGTAGCGGGATTCACTCCCGCGGAGCGAGCGGGGGGTCTGGGGGGTGCGCCGCTAGCACCCCCCAGCTTGATGAAGGATCAAGGAGGATGTGCATGGACGAGAAGAGCCGCCGGGCCGAGTTGCGCCCGGCGGCGAGCAGCGGGGTCGTCGGCGCCTTCGCGGAGGGCGACGCCCTCATCGGCTGCGGGCGTGCGCCGGAGGCGGTGGCCCTCCTGACCCGGGCCTTGCTGAGGCGGCCGGTGGGAGCCGACGAGGAGGCGCGGCTGCGGGTGCTGCGCGGCCATGCGCTGTGGCTTTCGGGGCGCGTGCGGCCCGGGCAGGCCGAGGTCCGACGAGGCTTGAGCCGGGCCACCGAGCCACTCACGCGGGCGCGCGCGCTGGAGACGCTCGGCCTGCTCTCCTGGAAGGCCCAGGATCTGGAGGACGCGCGGCGCCTGCTCGACGAGGCCCTGCGGATCTACGAAGCGCACGGCTCCGTGGAGGGGGTCGCCCGCGCCCTGGAAAAGGAAGCGGGCGTGCTCCGCGACGCCGGCCGGCTCTCCGAGGCGCTACGGCTCCAGGAGCGGCGGTTGTCGCTCGTCTCTACGCTCGGCCGCGTCGAAGACGTCGCGCTCGCGCGGGCGGACCGGGGGAGCCTGCTCGCCTCGCTCGGCCGGTGGCAGGAAGCACGCGTCGAGCTGGAGGCGGCGGCGGCGCTCGTCCGGGAGCCGGCCGATCCGAGGTGGTCCGCGCGCTCGGCAGTGGCGCGGGCGGCGGTACACCTGGCGACCGGTGAGCTGGCGTCCGCGCGCTCCGCGCTCGAGCGCGTCCGGCAAGCGGACGCCCACGGGGATCCCCGCGCATCGGGCGAGACGCTGCTCGTGACCGCCGACCTCCACCTCGCCGCCGGCGACCCGCGCGCCTCCGAGGCGGCCGCGGTCGAGGCGCTCGGACTGTTCGGCGCCGCGCGCGACCGGGGCGGGGAGTGCCGCAGCCGCGTGCGGCGGGTCCACGCCCTCCTCGCCCTCGGGCGGTCGGGGGAGGCCGTGGGGGAGGGCCGCCGGGCCGTGCGGACCGCGCCCACCTCCCGGTCGGACCTCCTCGCGCTCTCGCACATCGCGCTCGGCCGGGCACTCCTGCGCAACCGATCCGGCGAGGCCCGGGTCGTCTTCGAGCGCGCCCTCGCCTGCGCGGACGGCCGTCCGGTTTTCGAGCACGCGGCCCGTCTGGGCCGCGCTCTCTGCGAAGGCGCGGGGCGCGACCATCCCGAAGTGCGCGGCGCGCTCGCGGGCCTCGAGGCCTGGGGCGACCAGCGCGTGCTCGCGGATTGTCTCGCCGAGGTCCGCGTGAGCATGGGTCTCGGCCTGGTCGCCGAGGGCTCCTCGGGCCTCGTGCCGCCGACGGAATGGCGCGGGGCGGCGATCATGGTGGACGCGGCGGTGGCGCTCGCCGGTCCCGGAGACTGGCCGGCGCGGTGGGCGGCCGCGGTGAGGGCGCTGCGGCCGGCGATGCCGTGGTGGCGGGCCGCCCTCGTCGAGCGGCGAGGCTGGCTGGTGATGACGGAAGCCGGCGCCGAGCCCCTGCCTGAATCCCATCCCGCGCGGGCCATTGCCGGCGACCACACCTCACCTTCCATCCTCGACCTTGCGCTGGTGGCGCCGATCGACGCCGGGCGCACGCTATACCTCGACCGTCGCGACGGACAGCCCGGTTTCTCGGAGGGCGAGTTGGCGCTCGCGAGCGAGCTGGCCCGCCTGCTGGCGGCCCATCCCTCCGACGAGGGCGCCCCCGCCGGCGATACCGTCGGCTTTCCGGGCCTGGTGGCCGCGTGCCCAGCCATGATCGAGCTGCTGCGGACGGTGGCCCGGGTCGCCCTCTCCGACTCGGCCGTCCATCTGCACGGGGAGACCGGCACCGGCAAGGAGCGCATCGCCGAGGCGCTCCATCGCCAGTCGGGGCGCCGGGGGAGTTTCGTCGCCGTCAACGCGTCGTCCCTGACCGACGAGCTCTTCGAATCGGAGATGTGCGGCCACGTCAAGGGCGCCTTCACGAGCGCCGTGGCGGATCGCGCGGGCCACCTGGCCGAGGCGGAAGGCGGGACGCTCTTCCTCGACGAGGTGACGGACCTCAGCCCGCGCGCCCAGGGCAAGCTCCTGCGCCTGCTCCAGGAGAAGGAGTACCGACGGCTCGGCGAGTCCCGGCCGCGGAAGGCCGACGTCCGGTTCCTCACCGCCGCCAACGTGACGCTGGAGGAGCGTGCCGCCGTCGGTGAGCTGCGCAAGGACCTCATGTACCGGCTCAACCGCATCGTCCTCACCCTGCCGCCTCTGCGCGAGCGGGGCGCGGACATCGCGCTTTTGGCTCGTCACGTGCTGAGGGCGGAGGCGGCCAAGGCCGGCGTGCCCGCGCCGTCGCTGCCCGCCGATGTCATCCGCGCCCTCGAAGGTTATTCGTGGCCGGGAAACGTACGGGAGCTGGAGAACGAGATGGGCCGGATCGTGCTGCGGGCGGGCCGCGCGCCGGTGAGACGCGAGCACCTCTCGCCGGCGCTGCTCGGTCCGCCCGCCGACGCCGGGGCGCCGCTGAAGCACGCGGTCTTCGCCTTCGAGCGCGAGCACATCGCGCGGGCCCTCGCCCGCCACGGCGGCAACCGCGCGCGCACCGCCTGCTCGCTCGGGCTCACCCGCCAGGCGCTGGTGGCGAAGATCAGTCGGCTGGGGATCTCGGCCGCTCCCCCTCGGTGACGAGAGCGACGTGCAGGCGCCGCACCGCCTCGGGCACGTCCTTCTCCGCGAGGAGGACACTGATGCGGAAGCTCGACGTGGATGCCCCGAGCACCGTTGCGCCCATCGACGACAGCGTCTCCAGGGCACGGCGGAGGTTCGCGAATCGGGCGTTGATCCCCGCCCCGATGGCCGAGACGGCGCCCACGCCCTCGCGCAGCGTGGCCCGCGTCGCGAACCGCGCGGCGAGGTC
>QHVJ01000031.1 GCA_003222275.1 Acidobacteriota bacterium
CGGGTGAGGGAGTCGATGACCCGGGCCACGGTGCGGTCGGGATCCACCCGATAGACGGCTTCCCGATCCAGCTCGAGGTCCTCGCGCTTGCTGTAGCGCGGGTCGGTGAAGTAGATGCGTCCGCGACGGTCGATGGCGAGGTCGTTGGGGCTGTTGAGGCGCTTGCCGCCGTAGCGCTCCGCGAGCACGGTGAGCGTGCCGTCCTTCTCTATGCGCACCAGGCGGCGTCCGCGCCCGGCCGCGTGGCCTTCACACGCGACGAGCCGTCGCGCGGCGTCGAAGGCAAGACCGTTCGCGCCGTCGGTGGTCTCGCGGAAGACCGAAACCTGGTCGGCCCGGTCGAGCTTCAGCGTCCGGTTGTTCGCGACGTCCTCGAAGAGGAGGTAGCCGTCCGGATGCCACGCCGGCCCTTCCCCGAACCCCAGGCCTCCCACGACCTTCTGCCAGGACGACCCGGGGGCCAGCAGGGGTGAGCTCGGGCGCTCCTCACTCGCGCCGGCGGATGCGAGTGCGAGCACCACGACGGGCAGGATCCACATGGCGCCGCAGCTTAGCACGCACCCACCGACACCCCGGCCACGTATCCGCTCGCCCAGGCCCACTGGAAGTTGAAGCCCCCGATGCGGCCGTCCACGTCGCAGATCTCGCCGCACAGGTAGAAGCCCGGTGACACCCGCGACTCCATCGTCTCGAGCCGCACTTCGGAGAGCGGCACGCCACCGGCGGTGACCTCGGCGTAACCGAATCCGCGGTCACCCGTGACGGGAAGGGGCATGTCCATCAGGGCGCGGGCGAGGGCCACGCGTTCGGGTCGGGTCAGCCGATGGCCGGGACGGCTCCCATCGATCCCGGCGACGGCGCACAGCGTACGCACGAGGCGATCGGGCAGCCACCTCTCCAGGAGAGTGCCGGGTGTCCGCCGGCCGAGCTCGCGCAGCGCGGCGTCGAGAGCGTCAGGCGCCATTGCGGGCAGCCAGTTCACCACCAGCGTGGCTCCGCGGTCGTCGAACCGCGCATCGATGAGGTAACGGCTGATGTCCAGCGCGGCGGGCCCCGACAGGCCGAAATGCGTGCAGAGGAGCGAGCCCGCCATGCGGGCCAGGCGCCGCCCCGACGCCGTGCGCACCTCCAGGCGCGCCGGCACGGAGAGTCCGGAAAGCGCGCAGAGCGGATGATCGCGCGGCAACGTCAGCGGCACGAGCCCCGGGAATACGCGCGGGGTGACGGAATGGCCGAGGCGGCGAGCGATCGCGTAGCCGTGGCCATCGGAGCCGGTCTTCGGCAGGCTGCACCCGCCCGACGCGAGCACCACGCGGTCCGCTTCCAGCCGCTCACCGGAGGCCGAGCGCAGGACGAACGCCCCGTCCCTGCGCTCGACGGCCTCTACGCGCCACGGATGCCGGACGGCCACGCCCGCGTCGCGGGCACTGCGCGCCAGCGCGTCGAGGACCGTCCGCGCGCGGTCGCTCACCGGGAAGAGCTTCCCCGTCTCCTCCCGCTTCAGCGCGACGCCCAGGTCCGCGAAGAACTCCACCGTGCGGGCCACGTCGAACCGCCGCAGGACCTTGCGTATCGCGGGCCGGGTGGAGCCGGCGAAGGCCGTCTCGTCGACGGCGTGATGCGTGACGTTGCAGCGGCCGCCGCCCGACACCAGGATCTTCGCGCCCAGCGTCCGTGCCCCGTCGAGCGCGACGACGGGGCCGCACTCCCCGCGGCGCGCGGCGTGGATGGCGGCCATCAGGCCCGCCGCGCCGGCGCCGACGACCGCCACGCGGGGCCCCATTCAACTCTTGACGCGCTCGCCCACTCGCACCGCCTCGCCCAGGAACACGTCGAGGCCGAGGGCCGAGGCGTCTCGATACGCCGGAGCGAGAGCTTCCCCGAGCGGCTGCCGGCCGCGCCAGAAGGGGAACTGGCCGAGCCGGCCGAGCAGGGCGGCCGTCACCGGCGGCGCTTCCACCTCGCCCAGGAAGCCTTCGGGCAGATCGCGGCCCCGCCAGAACTCGGACGGCTCCGGCGAGAGCGCTGCCGGTGGCCCGCCTTCGGCCGCGCCGGCCGCCGGCGTTGGCACGGGCGCGGTCGCGGCGGCGCGGTCCAGCCGCCGCACGAGCTCGTCGCGGTCCAGCCCGCGCAGCCGGAAGATCAAGAACGGGTCGCGGTCGAATTCCTCGCCGAGGAGGTAGTAGACCGCGGCGATGTGCTTGCACGGGTTCGACCAATCGGGACACGAGCATGCCGTGCGCAAGTCCTCTCGCCGCGCCGGGAAGAGCGAGAGGCCCGCGGCGCCGAACGCCTCCTCCACGTCCGGAGGCATCTCGCCGGCGAGGAGCGCGGCCGCAAAACGCACCTCGCGCGCCAGCGCCGCCGCCACGCGCTGCCACGCCGCCGCGGAGAGGGTCTCGACCTGCAGCGTGACCTGATACGGCTCCGGCCGTGAGCCCTGGACCACCGCCTCGACGCGTCCCTTGTCGATCGCGATCGATACCACCTGCCCGCGCCGCGCGTAGGACCGGCCCCGGCCGAGGCGGCCCCCCAGCTCCAGGCCCTCGAGGACCGCGATCCAGCGTCGAGCCCACCAGCTCCGGCCGAAGGCGCCCCGGCGCGAGCGGGCCCGGATGCCGCCCTTCACGTCTCGCGGGCGTGACGGCGGCGGGAAGTCCTCGAAGAAGGGGCCCTTCATTCCCCCACCGCCTCCGGCCGCAGCGCGAGCACGTGGCGCAGCTCCGCCGTGGACAGCTCCGTCAGCCAGCCTTCACCCGTGCCCACCACCTGCTCGGCCACGCCCCTCTTCGACTCGATCATGGCGTCGATCTTCTCCTCGAGAGTACCCAGGCAGACGAGCTTGTGCACCTGGACGCGGCGCGTCTGGCCGATGCGGAACGCGCGGTCGGTGGCCTGGGCCTCGACGGCCGGATTCCACCAGCGGTCGAAGTGGAAGACGTGGCTCGCGCGGGTCAGGTTGAGCCCCGTCCCTCCCGCCTTCAGGGAGAGCACGAAGACGCGAGGCCCGTCCGGCTCGGACTGGAAGCGCTCGACCATGCGCTCGCGCTGCCCCCTGGGCACGCCGCCGTGGAGGAAGAGCACCTCGCGGCCGAACGTCTCTTGCAGGTGCGTCGTGAGGAGGGCACCCATCTCCGCGAACTGCGAGAACACGAGCGCGCGCTCGCCGGACTCGATCACCTCCTGCATCATCTCCGTCACCCGCGCCAGCTTGCCGGAGCGGCCCGGAATCGGCGAGTTGTCGGCGAGGAGCTGCGCGGGATGGTTGCATACCTGCTTCAGCTTGGACAGCGTCGCCAGCACCACGCCCTTGCGCTCGATGCCCTCCGCCTTGGCGATCGCCTTCTCGGCATCGCTCAGCACGGCCTGGTAGAGCGAGGCCTGCTCGCGCGTCAGCGTGCAGAAGACCTTCATCTCCATCTTCTCGGGCAGGTCGGCGATGACGGAGCGATCGGTCTTGAGCCGGCGCAGGACGAAGGGGCCGGTGAGCCGGCGCAGCCGCGCCATGGCCGCCGCGTCGCGGCTGGCGTGGATCGGCACGAAGAAGGTCCGTTTGAACTCCGCCTGCGAGCCGAGGAGCCCGGGGTTCAGGAACTCCATGATCGACCACAGGTCGCCGACGTTGTTCTCGACCGGCGTGCCGGTGAGCGCGATGCGGTGGGCGGCGGGGAGCGCGCGGGCGGAGCGCGCCTGCTTGGTCTCGGGGTTCTTGATGTTCTGGGCCTCGTCGAGCACGACCGTGGACCAGCCGACGGCCCCGAAGTGCTCGAGGTCGCGCAGCAGCAGCGCGTAGCTCGTGATGACGACGGCATGCTCGCGCGCCGCCTTCAGGAACGCCTCTCCCCGGCCGCGGCCCACGCCGTGGTGGACGAGCGCCTTCAAGGCCGGCGTGAAGCGCTCCGCCTCGCGCTGCCAGTTGCCGATGACCGAAGTCGGACACACGACGAGCGCGGGCCTCTCGTCGCCCGCGCTTCGCTCGGCGAGCAGCAGGCAGAGGGTCTGGACGGTCTTGCCGAGACCCATGTCGTCGGCCAGGCACGCGCCGAGGCCCCAGGCCCTGAGGAACGCCAGCCACGAGTAGCCGCGCTGCTGGTAAGGCCGCAGGGTCGCCTGCAGGCCGGGCGGCGGCGGCAGGTCTCGAAAGCCCCCGTGGCCCTCGAGCCGCTCGAGAACCTCCCCGATCCAGCCCGTGGCTTCGACGCCCTCGACGGCCAGCGGACCCCGCGTGGTCGTCGCGCCGAGGGCGATGCGGAGGACGTCGCGCATCGGTGTCGCCGACGGCTTCGTTCGCCACAGCTCCAGGGCGGCGTGGATCTCCTCGGCCGTCATGTGGACCCACTGCCCGCGCAGGCGAACGAGCGGCTCCTTCATCTTCGCGAGCGCCTTCAGCTCGGCCGGCGTCAGCGCATCGTCGCCGAGCGCGACCTGCCAATCGACGTGGACCAGCTCCTCGAGCCCGACTCCCGCGCCGCTCTCCTTCATCTTCGGGCTGCGCACCTGGGCCCGCACGCCGAGCCGCAGGCGCGTGCCCTTCCCGGTCCACCACGACGGAAGGAGCACGCCGAAGCCCGCTTGCTCGAGGGCGGCCGCCGACTGCGTCAGGAAGGCGTGCGCCCCGTGCGTGTCGGTCGTGTAGCCGGAGGGCGCGGGGCCGTGAAGGCTCTGCTCGACGGGTGGGCACAGGCCGGCCGCCTGGCCGAGCGAGGCGAGCAGATGCTCGCGCACCCGCGGCGCGCCGAGGAGTCGTTCGGCCGCGTGGCCCTCCCAGGCCTTGGCGGCCGGAATGAGGAGGCTCGGGTCGCGCCTGGCCTGCAACAGGTAGCTCACCGACCACGGCCGACGGCCGTTGCCCTTGGCCTCGTCGGTGGGCTCCTCGAGCCGGAAGCAGAGGCGGAAAGGCGCGTCGCTGGACACGGCCACCGGCCGGCGCCACTCGCGCACCGCGGCCGCGAGCCGGGCCAGGTCTGCCGGTGCTCCATCGATGACGCCCTCCCGGAATGCGAGCGCGCGCAGCCAGGCCTCGTGCCCGCTCTCGGGCTTCAGCGCGGGCATGGCGCCCGCGGCCGTACGCACGAGCTGGTCCACGAGCACCGCCACGACGTGGTCGAGGGCTTCGACGGCCGAGCCTCGTGGCGGTGCGGCCGCGGCGCGCGAGAACGCCCGGCAAGCGCCCGGCATCGCGGACGCGAGCTGCAGCCGGCGTTGGGCATCCGCGCCGTCGAGAACCGGCGTCCATCGGGCGCGCCAGCCGTCTTCGGTCTCGACGATCCCGGGAAGGAAGCGCTCCCGCGCGACGATCGCGCCCGCGAAGCGGAGCACGAGCGCCCAGAAGGCGAGGTCCTTCGAGACGACGAGCCCGGGAGCCAGCGTGTCCCGGCCGACGGCGGCACACAGGACGATCACCGCCTGGGCCGGCGACAGCGCAACCGTGGACAGGATCCACGGCACGAGGCGAGAGGCGGCGGCGCCATCGGCGGGCGCGCTCGCGCCCGCCGTCAGGAGAGGGCTCGAGGGCAGCGGTCGACCCGCGACCGTGGGCAGCCAGGCCACCCGCCGCTCCGCGTCCCCGCCCGCGATCGAGAGGCCGGGCACCGCGTCCACGAGCGCCGCGGAAAGCCGCGACGCGTCGGTGTCGTAGGGCGATCGTTGCGGCTCGACCCGCCGGGCGGCCCGCGCGGCCGCGTGCCGGCGTGGCGGCGAGGTCGGTGCGCTCTCGCCCCAGACGCGCAGCTGCTGCTCCGCCAGCGCGGCATGGAGCAGGATCATTGAAGAAGGATACCGGCGTCTCCGGCGAAAGGGGCCCCGATCGTCAGGGACCCGAAGGCAGCGGCGCCGGCTCCGGCGAAGCCGCGAGAAGCTCGGCCAGCACACGCAGGGCACGCTGGAGCTGGTCGCGGTCGCGGGCGGCGCCCAGGCAGACGCGGACGGCGTCCGGCACCGCCGTTCGGCCGGTAGCGAAGGCGGACGCGGGCGTCACGCCGACGCCCCGGCGGCGCGCGGCGTCGGCAAAGGTCTCGCCCCGCCACGGCTTCGACAGGCCCAGCCAGAGGTGATACGCGGCCGGGTGCGCCCGGCCGGCGGTGCGGCCGAGCACCTTCCCGGCCAGACGGTGGCGCGCCATCGCCTCTCGTCTCCTCCGCTTCAGGATTGCCTCCGCGGTGCCGTCCCTGATCCACATGGCGGCGATCTCGGCCATGAGCGGCGCCGCCATCCACGTGGTCCCGCGGATCGCGGCCGCGATGGGGTCGACGAGCGCCTCCGGCGCCGCGATGAAGCCGACGCGCAGGCCGGGGGCCAGCACCTTCGACGTGCCGGTCAGGTACACCGCCCTCTCGGGCGCGAAGGCCGACAGCGGGCGCGGCGCCCGTTCGGGGATGCGGCCGTGGACGTCGTCCTCGACGATCAGCACGCCGTGCTCGCGGGCGACGGCCGCGATCTGCCGGCGGCGCTCCTCGGACATGATCGACGTCGTCGGGTTCTGCAGCGTCGGCACGCAGTAGAGGGCCTTCGGCGAGCGCGCGCGGCAGGCGGCGGCCAGCGCGTCCGGACGCATCCCCTGCTCGTCGAGCGCCACGCCCTGGAGGCGCAGCGAGAGCAGGCCGGCCAGGTTCTTCATCCCGGGATAGGTGAGCGCCTCGGTGAGGACCAGATCCCCGGGGCTGAGGAGCGCGGCCAGGACCGCGGTCATGCCGTGCTGGTTGCCGCTCGAGACCAGCACCCGGTCCGCGGTCACCTCCAGCCCGGAGCGCCGGGCCCACTCCGCGCCCGCGGCGCGATGCTCGTGCGCGCCGCCCGGGGGCGGGTAGTCGAGAAGCCGCGCCAGGTCCTTCCGGCCCGCCAGCGCCTTCAAGGCGCGAGCGAGCGTGACGGCCTCGCCATCTCCCGGGCCGGTCGGCGGGTGGTTGGCACTGAGGTCGATCAGGCCCGGATCGGCGTGGAGGCCACCCGGCGCGGTCGCGAACCGCGCCGCTGGCCCGCGCACGAACGTCCCCCGGCCTACCTCACCGGAGATCAGGTTGCGCCGCGCCGCCTCCGCGTAGGCCCGCGTCACGGTCCCCACCGTCAACCCCAGGCGGTCGGCGAGCTCGCGATGCGTCGGCAGGCGCGCGCCCGGACGCAGGCGGCCCGCGCCGGCATCGTCGGCCAGCGCCTCGGCAATCGCGAGGTACCGGGGCCCCTTTCTCTGGCGGATCTCCGGCGCCCAGCTTGTCATGGTGACAATGTTGTCCTTGACGACCGGGACAAGTCAAGTATATCGTGCGGGCGAGATGAGGACATATCTGACGATTGTATTGATACATTGCTGGGAGGTCGAATGAGCGACGCCCCGCTGCTCAGCCGGATCGCCGATCTCGCCCGCGAGTTCCTGGACACGCTTCCCCACCGTCCCGTGGGGGCGCGGGCGGACCTGGCCGCGCTCCGGAGCGCCTTCGGCGGGGCGCTGCCCGCGAGGGGGGGCGAGCCGGGGGCCGTCATCGAGCATCTGGCGGCGGCGGCCGAGCCCGGCCTGGTCGCCAGCGCGGGCCCGCGCTACTTCGGCTTCGTCATCGGCGGCAGCCTGCCCGCCGCCCTCGCCGCCGACTGGCTGGCCGCCGCATGGGACCAGGATGCCGGCCTGTACGCCTGCGGGCCGGCCGCGGCCGTGGTCGAAGAGGTCGCCGCCGGGTGGCTCCTCGACCTCTTCGCCTTGCCGCCGACGGCCAGCGTCGGCTTCGTCACCGGCGGGCAGATGGCGAACTTCACCGGCCTGGCTGCGGGCCGCCACGCCGTGCTCCAGCGCGCGGGCTGGGACGTCGAGGAGGACGGCCTCGTCGGGGCGCCCGCGGTGAACGTGGTCGTCGGCGAGGAGGCTCACGTCACGATCCTCACCGCGCTGCGCATGCTCGGCCTGGGTAGCCGCCGCGTCGTCCGCGTCGCCGCCGACGGCCAGGGCCGCCTGCGGCCCGAAGAGCTACGCACGGCGCTCGCTCGCCTCGACGGGCCGACGATCGTCTGCGCGCAAGTCGGCAACGTCAACACCGGCGGCTTCGATCCGGTGGGTGAGATCTCGGACATCGCCCATGAACGGGCCGGCTGGGTCCACGTGGACGGCGCGTTCGGGCTCTGGGCCGCGACCAGCCCCGCGCTGCGCCACCTCGTGCACGGCGTCGAGCGAGCGGACTCATGGGCCACCGACGGCCACAAGTGGCTGAACGTCCCCTACGACTCCGGGATCGCGATCGTGCGCGATGCGGCGGCCCACAAGACCGCGATGACGGGCCGGGCTTCCTACCTCGTCCAGTCCAGCGGGGCCGAGCGGGATCCGCAGGACTGGACGCCGGAGTTCTCCCGCCGCGCGCGGGGCTTCGCCGTGTATGCGGCGCTCAAGAGCCTCGGCCGCGACGGTGTCACCGCCCTCGTCGAGCGCTGCTGCCGCCTGGCGCGGCGGATGGCCGACCGGCTGGCCGCGGCTCCCGGCGTCCGCATCCTCAATGAAGTGGTCCTGAACCAGGTCCTCGTGCGGTTCGAGTCGGCCGGGGCCGGCGATGGGGACGCGTTCACGAAGGCCGTCGTGGCCCGCGTGCAGCGGGAGGGCACGTGCTGGATGGCCGGCAGCAAGTGGCACGGGATGGACGCGATGCGGATCTCCGTCTCCAACTGGTCCACGACCGAGGCCGACATCGACCGCTCGGCGGAGGCGATCCTGGCCGCCGCCCGCACGGAAGGGGGCAAGGCATGAAGGCCGCGGCGACGGGCACCCTGCGCATCAAGACGGGGCTGGCGGAGATGCTCAAGGGCGGCGTGATCATGGACGTGATCGACGCCGCCCAGGCGCGTATCGCCGAGGATGCGGGCGCGGTGGCGGTGATGGCCCTCGAGCGCGTTCCCGCCGACATCCGCAAGGAGGGCGGGGTGGCGCGGATGGCGGACCCCGCGGTGGTCTCGGCGATCATGGAAGCGGTCACGGTCCCCGTCATGGCCAAGTGCCGCATCGGCCACTTCGCCGAGGCGCGGGTGCTCGAGGCGCTCGGTGTCGACTTCATCGACGAGAGCGAGGTCCTCACCCCCGCCGACGAGGAGCATCACGTCGACAAGCACGCGTTCGCGGTGCCGTTCGTCTGCGGGTGCCGCGACCTCGGCGAGGCCCTGCGCCGCGTCGGCGAGGGCGCCGCGCTCCTGCGCACCAAGGGCGAGGCGGGCACGGGCGACATCGTCGAGGCCGTCCGCCACCTGCGCGCGGTGACCGCCGCCGTGCGCCGGCTGGGCACGCTGGGGCCGGAAGAGCTGATGCACGAGGCGAAGTCGCTGGGCGCGCCCTACGAGCTGGTGCGGGTGGTCGCATCCGCGGGCCGGCTTCCCGTCCCGAACTTTGCCGCGGGCGGGATCGCTACGCCCGCCGACGCGGCCCTGATGATGTCGCTCGGGGCCGAGGCGGTGTTCGTGGGGTCGGGGATCTTCAAGTCGTCCGACCCTGCCGCGCGGGCGCGGGCGATCGTGAAGGCCACGACCCATCACCAGGACGCGAAGGCGGTGGCCGAGGCTTCCCGCGGCCTGGGCGAGCCGATGCGGGGCCTGGACGTAGCCGCGCTCTCCCCCGCCGAGCGGCTCCAGACCCGCGGCTGGTGATGGCGGTCGGGGTCCTGGCCCTCCAGGGAGATTTCGCCGCGCACGCCGCCGTCTTGCGCCGGCTGGGCGAGTCGGTCCTCGAGGTGCGGTCGTGGACGGACCTCGCCGGCCTGCGCGCGCTCGTCCTGCCCGGCGGCGAGAGCACCGCCCTCCTGCGGCTCATGGACGGCGGGCCCTGGTTCGATGCGCTCCGCGCCTTCCACGGCGGCGGGGGCGGTCTGCTCGGCACCTGCGCGGGTGCGATCCTCCTCGCCCGCGACGTGGATCCCGCGCAGCCGAGCCTCGGCCTGCTCGACGTCTCCATCTCGAGGAACGCCTACGGCCGCCAGGTGGACTCGTTCGAGGCCGAGCTCGACGCATCGGCCCTCGACGACCCGCTGCTCGGCGTCTTCATTCGCGCGCCGCGTTTCACCGCGATCGGGCCGCAGGTACACGTGCTCGCACGGCGGGGCGGCGAGCCCGTGCTCGTCCGCCAGCGGCGCGTCCTGGCGGCCACGTTCCATCCGGAGATCGCGGGCGACGACCGCGTGCACCGGATGCTGATCGAGATCAGCGCAGGTACCGCTCCCGCAGGATAGCCAGGTGGTGCTCGAGGTGCCCGGCGATGACGTAGGCCAGGGCCCTGGTCGTGAAGACGTTTCCGCTCGCCGTACCGCTGCGCTTCCAGCCCTCGTCCGGCAGGTTGCGGAAGAACGCGACTGTCGCCTCGCGGATGGCGCGGAACTCGTCGACGTGGCGCGACCACGGCACCTGGTCGGCGTGGGCCGCGCCGGCGCACGTCTTCTCATCGAAGCTGGGGAGCGGGGTGTCGAATCCGCGGGCGAACCAGAAGGCGCGGGAGAGGAAAACCCGCTCCGCGTCGCTGACGTGGCCGAGCAACTCGCGAATGCTCCACTTGCCCGGCTCGTAGCGGGCCAGGGATTGCTCCTCGGAGATCGCATCCAGCCGCGGCGACGTGTCGCGGAGCTGCTGCTCGAAAACGCCGACCACGTCCTCACTCTTGATGCGGTCGATGTAGCCGAAGTAGTAAGGCGCGGCCTCGCTTCGCTGCGGACGACCAATGGCAGTGCTCATGTCCACGAGTGTGCGTCCATCCGGGGTGCCTCGCAAGAGCCGACGGGGCTAGGCGGCGTCCGGAGTGGCGCCCGCCTTCTGCATCAGGACTTCGGGCGGACCGGCGAATC
This sequence comes from Acidobacteriota bacterium, assembly GCA_003222275.1. GTDB lineage: Bacteria > Acidobacteriota > Vicinamibacteria > Fen-336 > Fen-336 > AA32. The sequence goes on from QHVJ01000031.1 coordinate 10,791, forward strand.
GGTCCTTCGCGCGCGCGAACCAGATGATCGCCATCGTCAGGAGCACGCCGCCGACGATCCAGGCGGTCTTCTCGTTGGGCGGCTGCATGCCGATGACGAGCAGGACCACGCAGCCGAGCACGCTGACCGCCGCCAGCGGCCGATACCAGCGGCCGAGGTGCCACGGGCCCATCACCGTCCAGCGCCGGCCATAGGCCCGCAGGCCGAGCGCGGTCGGAAGCACGTAGGAGATGTACAGGAAGATGGCGGTGACGGCGGCCATGATCTCGTAGACCGGGGTGTAGACCGTCGCCATCGCCGCGGCCATGGCCACGGTCCAGATCGCGATCGCCGGCGTCTGGTAGCGGGCCGACACCATCCGGAGCTTGCGCGAGAGCGGCAGCCCGCCGTCGCGGGCGAACGCATACGCGATGCGCGAGACCGAAGTCACCGCGGCCAGGCCGCACAGGTACTGGGCCACGGCAATGCCCGCGAAGATGAAGTACGCCAGCCCCTTCGGCAGCACGCGGCCCAGGATCCCGCCGAAGCTGCTCGGGCCCATCGAGGCCGCCTGGCCCATGTCCGGAATCGCGACCACGACCGCACACAGCATCACCCAGCCGGACAGGCCCGAGACGGCCACCGCGGTCACGATGCCCTTCGGCACGCGGACCGCCGCCCCGACCGTCTCCTCCGCGGTGTTGGCGGAGGCGTCGAAACCCGTGATCGTGTACGCGGGCAGCAGGAAGCTCAGCGCGAAGAGCAGCGCGATGCTGCTCGTCTCCGGCCAGACGTCCCCGCCGCGCGCGCCGCTGAAGTTCGAGAAGGTCACCAGCGACGCCGGGTGGAGCGACGGCGCGAAGTAGAGCATCGCGGCCGTGAGCAGCGCCGCCACGCCCAGGATCCAGTAGCCGCTGAAGTCGGTGAGCCGCGTGGTGAGGCGGATGCCGAGGTGGTTGACGAGCGCCTGGGAGGCGCAGATCGCGAAGACGCCCGCGATGGCCACCGCGGTCTGCGTCGCGGGCGTCCAGCGCGACGGCTCGAGGCCGATCGGCGGTCCCAGGGAGTCCAGCGTGAAGCGCAGGGCGCCGAGGTTGATCGCCGCGATGGCCGCCACCAGCCCGAGGAGGTTGAGCCACGCCGTCGTCCATCCCCATCCCTTGCCCCCGAGGATGGACGCCCAGTGGTAGAGACCGCCGGCGGTCGGGAAGCTGGAGGCCACCTGCCCCATCGTGGCCGCCACCGCGAGCGAGAAGAGGCACACCAGCGGCCAGCCGAGGCCGAACGCGGCGCCGCCGACGCTCGAGAGCCCTTGATGGAACGAGGTCACTCCGCCGGCCAGGATGCAGATGATGGACAGCGAGATCGCGTAGTTGGAGAAGCCGCCCATCTTGCGGGCCAGCTCCTGCTGGTAGCCGAGGCTCCGCAGGGTCCGCACGTCCTCCGCGATGACGTCGCTCTCGACCGGCTTCTCCCTCATCGCGCCTCTCCCTCCCTCGGCCGGCTCGCCGTCGAAATCAGGACCGGACCCCCATCGGCCACGACCGCGCGCGTCCAGCCGCCGCGCAGGCGGATGGAGCGGTTGGGCACCAGCGCCCGGAACCGCTCCCGATGAAGGATGCGCGCGCCTTGCCGGACGTCGACCGTCTCGTCGCGCAGGAACTCCGCCACCCGCAGGACGAACGGGTGATCGACGGGCGCGGCCTCGGGCAGGCCGAGCGCATTCGGCGAGATCCAGACGAGCGGGCGCGTCACGCTCAAGGGGACGACCGGTGCGCCCCACCCGGCGCCGTCGGCCAGGAAGCGCGCGATGCCGGCGGCGCTGGCGCGGCCCTCCAGCGCCGCGATGCCCGCCGTCTCCGCGCCATGAAGCAGGTTCCCGGCCGCGAACACGCCGGGGCCCGACGTCCGATAGGACGCATCCACCCGCGGCCCGCGCGTGCCCGGATCCATCGCGAGCCCGCCGGCCCGCGCCAGCTCGTGGTCCGGTATCCAGTCCCCGGTGAAGACCACGGTGTCGCACGCGATCGATTGCGTCGCCCCCGTGGTCCGGTGGGTGACCTCGACGCCGTCGACCCGGCCCTTCCCGGAGATGCGCGTGAGCTCCGATTGCGCGAGGAGGGGAATGCCGTGGCGGCCGGCCGCGAGCCAGGCGAGGGGTCCGTACGTCTGGTGGCGCGGAAGGTCCGTGATCATGGCCGCGACCTCCGTGCCGCTCGCGGTGAGCGTGTGCACCGCCGAGTAGCTCACGTGCTCGGCCCCCACCACCACGGCCCGCCGGCCCGCCCGCTCGCGCGCGCCGTGCACGATCCGCTGCAGGGCGCCCGTGGTCAAAACGCCCGCCGGCCGCGTGCCTGGAACCAGACGCGCCGCGCGGGGGCGCTCCCGACAGCCGGTGGCGAGCAGCACGGCGCGGCCCGAAACGTCGAAGAGCCCGTGGGGGCTCGTCACCTGGAGCGTGCGCGCTCCCCTCCAACGCGTGGCGGAGCTCTCGGTCCAGATCTCCGCGCCGGCCGCGCGGGCACGCGCCGCGCAGCCCCGCGCATACGCCGGTCCGCTCATCATCCGCTTGAGATCCGGCCAGCCGAAGCCCGCGTGATGGCAATCGCGGGGAATGCCTCCCGGCTCCCCCTCCCGCTCGAGCACCAGGACGCGCCCGACCTGGCGCCGCCGCAGCTCCGCGGCCGCGGCCAGGCCCGCCGGTCCGCCGCCGACGATGACCACGTCGAAGTCGGCGCCGCTCAGGCGAGCGCCTCGAGAAACGCCGCCGCGGGCCGGCCGGTCTCCCGCGCGACGAGCGACACCAAGCCGCCGAGGCAATAGAAGCCCTGGCAGCGGCCCTGCAGGCAGCGGGTCCGGCGGCGCAGCCCCTCCAGGCCGCGGGCGGGGACGGGCGAGCGCAACGCGTCGCGGATCTCGCCCGCGGTGACCCTCTCGCAGTGGCAGACGATGCGGCCGTATTCGGGATCCCGGGCGATCAGCGACGCGTCCTCGTAGGCGCGCACCATGCCCTCCCCCACCGGCGGCATGCGCACCTTCTTCCGATCCCGCTTGAGCGTCATGGGCAGCGGGCCCGCGAGCAGCTCGACGGCGTGCTCCGCGATGCCCAGCGAGGCCGAGAGGCCCGTCGAGCGGATCCCGCCCAGGCAGAGGTAGCGCAAGACCGGATCGAAGTGGATCTGGTAGTCGCTCGACTCCGTGGCCGCGCGCAGGCCCGCATACGTGGCGGTGACCTCCTCGTTCACGAGCGCGGGCAGGACCCGGCCGCCCTTGGCCAGCACGTATTCCAGGCCTTCCCGCGTGGTCGAGCGGTCCTCCTTGTCGTCGACGTCCGTGGCCGTCGGCCCGAGGAGCACGTTCCCGAAGACCGTGGGCGCGACGAGGACGCCCTTGGTCGTCTTCGTAGGCACCGGCAACAGCACGTGGCTCAGCAGCCGGCGCGCCATCTTGTCGTAGACGATCAGCTCGCCGCGCCGCGGCCGGACCCGGAAACGGTGCCGTCCGAACAAGCCCTCGATCGTGTCGGCCTGGAGCCCGGCGGCGTTCACCACGTAGCGCGCGGCGATGGGATCCGGGCCGCACCCCAGGACGTGGATCGAGCCATCGGACTCCATCGAGGTGACGCGGCTGTCCAGGCGCAGCTCGACGCCGTTCACCACCGCCTCGGTCGCCATCGCGAGGGGCGCGGTGAACGGGCACACGATGCCCTCGCCGGGAATCAGCAAGCCCGCCCGTGCGCCCGGCCCGAGGTGCGGCTCCATCGCGTACAGCTCGTCCCCGCTCAACCGGCGCAGGCCGCGGCACCCGTTGGCGGCCGCCTTCTCCTCGATTACCGGGAGCTGGACGACCTCGTCCTCGTTCCAGGCGACGAGGCAGGCGCCCGTCTGCTCGACGGGGATGCCCACCTCCGCCGCGTACGCGCTCATCAGCGCGTACCCGCGCGCGACCAGCCGCGCCTCCATCGATCCCGGCGCCGCGTCGAAGCCCGTGTGCAGGATGGCGGTGTTGGCTTTGCTCGTCCCCGTCCCGACGTCGGGCCCCGCCTCGATGAGAACCGTGCGCAGGTCGAAGGCCGACAGCGCGCGCGCGACCGCCGCCCCGACCACACCGGCGCCGATCACGGCGACGTCAAACGGGGCGGCCATGCCACTCCTGCACCAGGGCCACCGCGCGCTCGAACCGCTCCCGCCGGCCGCGCCGCTCCGTCTCCGACGCGCGGGGCTCGACGATCCGTCCTGCCCGCCGCATCCCGAGGGCCTCGGCGTCGTCCTTCCACAGACCGGCGGCCCGAGCGGCCAGGAAGCAGATCCCGCGTAGCGTCGCTTCCGCTTCCGCCGCCACCTCGACGGGAACGCCGAGCAGGTCCGCCTGCATCTGCATCAAGGACGCGCAGGCGGTGAGGCCGCCGTCGACGCGCAGCGAGCCGATCGGGAGAGCCGCGTCCTTTTCCATCGCCCGTACGACCTGCGCCACGCGGCAGGCGACGCCTTCGAGCGCCGCGCGCACCAGATCCGCCCGCTCCGTGCCGAGCCCCATCCCCAGCCAGGTCGCGCGCGCCGAGCGGTCCCAGTAGGGCGCGGCCAGGCCCGCCAGCGCGGGCACGCACGTCACCTCGTCCGACGAGCGGGGCACGGAAGCCAGCAGCGCATCCGCCCCCGCCGGGTCCGAGAGAAGGCCCAGCCGGGCCAGCCATTCGACCACCGAGCCGGCCGCGAAGACACCGCCGTCGAGAGCGTACACGGTGCCGGCGGCCCGCTGCCACGCGATCGTGGTGAGCAGGCCGTGAGCACTCGGCCGGGGCGAGCCGCCGGTGTTGAGGTAGACGAAGCAGCCGGTGCCATAGGTGGCCTTGGCCTGGCCCGCGGCCAGACAGCCTTGCCCGAACAACGCGGCGGGCTGGTCGACGAGACCGGCCACGATGGGAGTGCCGTCGATCGCCGGGCCCAGGCCACGGACCGACCCCAGCGCTTCGTCGCTACGGCGCACCTCCGGCAGCACGGACGCGGGCACGCCGAACAGCCCCAGCAGCCAGGGGTCGTAGCGAAGGGCGTGGATGTCGAAGAGCAGCGTGCGCGCGGCCGTGGAGGCGTCGGTGACGAAAGACGCTCCCTCCGTCAACTTCCAGACGAGCCACGCGTCGACGGTGCCGGCGCAGAGCCGGCCCTGCTCGGCGAGCGGGCGCGCCTCGGGGACGTGGTCGAGCAGCCAGCGGATCTTCGAGGCGGAGAAGTACGCGTCGGCGGCGAGCCCCGTGGCCTCCCGGATCCGGCGGGCGGTCGGCTCGTCTCGGGCGAGCCTTTCCATCTCCTCCTGCGTGCGCGTGTCCTGCCAGACGATGGCCGGGCCGAGCGGGACGCCCGACGCGCGGTCCCAGACGAGCACGGTTTCTCCCTGGTTCGCGATCCCGATGCCCGCCAGCCGCGACCCGGCCCCGGCGCGCTCGACCGCGTCGACGATCGCCCGCTTGACGTTCTCCCAGATCTCGCTCGGGTCGTGCTCCACCCAGCCTTCGCGCGCGTAGATCTGGCGATGCGGGAGCCGCGCATGGGAGAAATCCCGGCCGCGACGGTCCATCACGCACGCCCGCGTGCTCGTGGTGCCCTGGTCGACCCCCAGGACGAGGTCCCTCACGCGCCCGTCTTCCTCAAGGCCGGACGGGAAGCTGGCGCCGGGCCTCCGCCGGCGCGTCCATCTCCGTGGCGTGCTGCCGTGCCCGCCGGTACTCCGGGTCCGACGCGTCCCCGGCCGTGGCGGGGTCGAACAGCCGCCGGTCGACCTTTCGGGCCGCGTACGGCTCCGGGTCGGGCGCCGCCGAAAAGAGGTCCTCCAGGTCATTCGTGACCGCGTCGAACAGGTGGAGCGGCGGCCGGCCGAGGATGCGGTAGATCGTCTTGTGGATGCCGGCGGTGCTGGCGTGCCGGTGCGAGACGTGGCCGCGGCGCGCCCACGGGCTGACGAGGAGGCACAGGCTGCGGTGCGCGTCCACGTGGTCGACCCCGCTCTGGGCATCGTCCTCGGTGACGAAGATCGCCGTCTCGCCCCACCACCGCGTGTGCGACAGCGCCTCCACCACGCGGCCGAGGGCGAGGTCGTTGTCGGCCACGTACGATTCGAGGAACGGGTATCCGCGCTCCGGCTTCGCGTCGGCGCCGTGGTCGTTGGGGAGCAGGATGTAGAGGAACGACGGGAACGGCTCGCGGCCGGAGACGTACCGCTCGCGCAGGTCCTTCAGGAACACGTCCGCACGGTACTGGTCGGGGATGTTCATGTTGAAGCCCGGGAACTCGCGCGACGTCGCCGAGAAGAGGACCTCCGGCATCGGCACGTTGACGGGCAGGCGGGCGCCGGTGGGCTCCTCGCCGGCCTCTTCCGAGATCCCCGCGAACTCGAATCCCTCGCCGTAGTTCCGGAACCGCACGGCGCCTCGCTCGAGATGCTCCCACATCGATCCGCGCTCGAGGTAGTCCTCGGGCGTCAGGGAGGAATTCGATTCGAAGAGGGCGAGACGACCCGGCGCGGTGAACGTCCACCGCGCCCCCTTGCCGTAGCCGGCGGCGGTGACCGTCTCCACCCAGTGGTTCGCGTAGGCGCCCACGAGCCAGCGGTGGCCGTCGGCGGAGACGTCGCTGTCGACGTAGAAGTTGTCGGAGAGCGCGAAGCGCTCGGCCAGCGCGCGGTGGTTCGGCGTCACGGTGACGTTCGCGTGCGTACCCACCGTGCGCGTCATCCCGAAGCGCGCGAGCGACGGCTCGCCGTTGGCCTTCGGCAGGTCGCCGTAGACTTCGTCGAAGGTCCGGTTCTCCTTGGCGATGAGGACGACGTGGCGGAGCCGCTCCGACGGGCCGGAGAGCGGCACGGGGTGCCCCGCCGGCCTCTCCTCGCGTAGCGGCATGAAGCCATTGTTGGCCCTCACGCGCTCGCTCAGTGCCGCCAGCTCGGCATCGACGGGCACGTCCATGATGGAGACGGTCCCCTTCATCAGGTTGCCGACGTAGCTCCCCTCCGGTCCCTCGACGTAGCCGCGCCCACCGTTGGGCCCCGCCCCGAAGCCCTTCGCGTTCGACACGTACAGCCGCTGGCCGTCGGGAGAGACGGCGACGCGCGATGGATACCAGCCGGTGGCGACATGACCGAGCACCGCGCCGGTCGTTGCATCCAGCACGCCGACGGCGTTGATCCCCGACTCCGCGACGAAAAGCCGCGCGCCGTCCGGCGAGAGGGCGAGGCCGAAGGGCAGGACGCCCCGCAGTGACGCCAGCGCAGGCTCCGGGGCCAGCAGCGCACTCCAGCGTCGCTGGTGCGTGCTCAAGTCATAGGCCTCGACGGTGTCGTTGGTGGCGTTGCTCACGAAGAGCGTATCGGTGGAGACGACGAGGCCGGCCGGGCTGCTCCCGCCCACGGCGGGACCCACGGGCAAGCCGGTCTTGAGCCGCACCACCACCGCCGGACGGCGCGGATCGGCGACATCGATGCCCCACACCGAGCAGGCCTCGTCCACGTTGGGATCGCCGAGGCCGGGCACCTTCCGTCCCTCCGCGACCGTTCCCTCCCGCGCCTCGCGCGACGGGTAGCCGAAGGGGGGAAAGCCCAGCCCGCGAGGATCGCCGCCGGAACCCGCCTCCACCAGGCGGTACTGAAACGTCCCCATGTTCGCCACGTACGCCCGGCGCCCGTCGCGGGTCAGGGCGAGCGCGAACGGATTGCGGCCCACGCCGATCGAGGAGAGCACCACGCGCTCGACCGCGTCGACGACGACCATCCGGTAATGGGCAAGGTCGAGCGCGTAGAGGAGCCGCCCGTCGGCGGAAAGCGCGATGTCGGTGAGAAAGGCGTCCGGCCGCGCCGGCGTCGACAGCGAGATGGAGCCGGCGGGCCCACCGGCATCGAGGCCGAAGACGGCGATGCGGCCGTCGTCGCCGCCCGAGGCATAGAGGAGCCGGCGCGCAGTGTCGACGGCCGCGCCCACGAAAGCCGACGGCATCGCCTGCTTGTCGGTCCGCGCCGCGGACGGGATCTGCCTCGTCTGAGGCGACACGCCGTCGGCGCCGTGGATGACCGTGAGTGAGAAGGGCTCGATGCCTCCGTTGACGGTTACCAGCACCTTGCCATCGCCGCTGAGCGCCATCCCGAACGGATGCGGCGCCGTCATGATCTGGCGGCCCCGGGGCGTCAGGAGCCGGCCGTTCGGCAGGATCGTCTCGCCTTCGCGGTCGATGTGGGCGAAACGGTCTCCGGCGGGAGCGCGAAACTCCAGGCTCGGCCCCGCCGGCTCGGGAAGGCGCGGCGCGCTCCCGGCCAGGGCGGTCAAGCCGCAGGCCAGGAGCGCACGCGCGCGCGCCGCTAGAACGTCAGCCTCGCCCCTACCACGACGATGCGGCTCCGGAGCGGGCTCCCCTCGCCGCCCGCCAGGGTCGTGATGCGGCCGTAGTTCGGGCTCGACAGATCGGTCTCGGGGATTCCGAGATTCGGGTGGTTGGTGACGTTCTGCGCCTGGACCTGGAACCTCAGCGTCGTGTCGCCGTGCAACCTGAAGTCCTTGAAGAGGCCCATGTCGATCGTGTACAGGCCCGGGCCGAGGATGCTTCCCTTCTGCGCGTTGCCGAACCGGCCCGCGAAGATCGGTTGTCCGGCCGCGTTGAAGAACGCCCTATTGCTGAAGGCCCCGGTGTTGAACCACTGGTCGGTCGTCTTGGGCCCGCTGTTGGGGTCCTGACCCGAGACCGCGTCCGCCTTCTCGGCGTTGTAGCAGTTGGTGCCCGATCCGCAGTGGCTGCTGTAGAGCGGGGTGAGGTGATATCCGGATTGGGCGGTCACGATGCTGGAAAGCGTCCAGCCGCCCAGGGCCCGGTTTCCCTTCAAGAAAGGCAGCTCCCAGATGATCGTCGCCGTGAAGCGGTGGTCGGGGATCGCGGTGACCTTGCCGCGTGTGTACTCGGGGTCGAAGCGGTCGTCGGTGCGGTCGTTGATCTCGCCCACGAAGTCCACGCGCGCCCGGGTCTGCTCGATGTTCGAGATGGCGTGGGCCCACTTGTAGGTGGCGCTGTAGAAGAGCCCCGTGCGGGCCTCGCCGCGGAGCTGGAACGTCAGGTCGTGATAGTCGGCCGAGCCGCCGTTGTCCCGGGTGTTGACCCGGTTCCAGTTGGGGAAGGGGCGGGCCGTGCGCGGGAGATTCCGGAAGCCGATCGTGTTCGGCAGGATCTGGTTGAGGTCGGGAGCGAGGGTCAGCCTACGGTCGCGGCGTCCGGAATAGGTGAAGCGGACGGCGTTGTGCAGGCCGATCTCGCGGTCGAGGCTGAGGCTCCACTGCTGGGTCTGCGGGTCCTTGAAGTGCGGGTCGTTGGCGGTGGAGAAGTTCTGGTTGCCGACCGCGGCCCCGCCCCGGCCGGCCGTCCCCGCGAACGTGTTGGGCAGCACGATGCCGAACGTCCGCGTGGCGGGGTCGAACGAGTTGCCGTAGGTCTGGTTGTCGGAGGTGTGGATGCCGGTGAGGGAGTTGAAGATCGCGCCCAGCATGCGGGTGTAGTAGATCCCGAAGCCGGCGCGGACGACGGTGCGGTTGTCGTCGAAGGGCCGCCAGGCGACGCCGATCCGCGGCGCGATGCTCTTGTAGTCCGTGAAGCGGAGCGCCTCGGGATAGCCGATCTCGGCCGCGGTGAAGATCTTCGAGCTGCCGAGACCGGAGGTGAAGTCCGGCTTGGAGAGCTGGCGCGACGCCTCGTTGGGCACCACCACGTCGCCGTTGGGCGTGTCGCGCAGGAAGTTGGTGATGTTCAGCTCCCCGTCCTTGAAGCCCGGATAGAGGTCGTAACGCACGCCCAGGTTGAGGGTGACGCGCTTGTTCGCGTGGAACTCGTCCTGCACGAAGAACCCGTAGTGGGTGGCGATCCCGTCGACCCCCGGTCCCGTGGCGGTCTGATCCACTTCGGTGGGAACGCCCAGGAGGAAGTTGGCGAGGGCATTGCCGGTTCCCCCCGTCTGGGTGGCTCGGAACCGGAACACGCCGAAATCGTCGGCTCCCGTGAAGTTGAGGGGACTCGTCCAGTTGTAATGGCGCACGTCGGCGCCGCCCTTGAAGGTATGGCGGCCGGTGCTCCAGGTGACGTTGTCGCCGAACTGGATGGCCCGGGTGGTGAGCGGCTCCTCCTTGGCCTCGCCGAAACGCGTGTATCCGGCGATGTCGATGTACGTCGTGCCCGTGATGTCGGGCAGGCTCTGCGAGATGAGGCGCAGCCCGGTGGCCTGCACGAAGTCGCGGCCCTTGAGGCCGGTGCGGTTCGTGAGGTCCGAGGTGCTGTAGCCGAAGCGGAGCTCGTTGAGCACGGTGGGCCTCACCGCCCAGTTGTCGGAGAAGGCCAGGGTGCGGGTGGGGTTCTCGTTCGTGAGCGGGCCCGCGGCCTGGTACGTCGTGGGGCTGATCTTCCGCCAGTTCTTTCCGCTGAACCGCACGAACGCGGTGTGGGTGGGGCTGAAGTTGTGGTCGACCCGGAGGTCCACCTGGTTGCTGACCTCGGTGGCGTCGATCGAGTAGCGGTTCAGCGCCAGCCCTTCGTTGGGTGCCGAGATGTACTTCGACAGGATGATCGCGCTCACGGGGTTGATGCGGCTCGTCGGGATGACGTTCCCGGGGAAGGCCTGGCCCGTCGTCGGGTCGATGATCGCGCTCCCGAGCCGCGAGAAGTTGCCGGACCGGAAGTCCGCCTCGGGCACGGTGGCGCTGGCGACACCCGTCCGGGCGATGTGCAGCCGCTCGTAGGTCAGGAAGAAGAAGGTCTTGTCCTTGATGATGGGGCCCGAGAGGCTCGCCCCGTAGTCCTTGTTGTCGGACTTGTTCGGGATGCTCTTCGAGAAGTAGTTGGGGTTGGCGTTGAGGCCCTCGTTGTTGAAGTTGAAGAAGGCGGTCCCTCTCCAGTTGTTCGTGCCGGGCTTCGTGATCGTGGTGATGTCGCCGGTCTGGGCGAACTCCGCGTTGTTGTTGATCGAGCTGACCCGGATCTCCTCGATGCCCTCCACGGACGGGAACACGTTGCGCCCGCCGTCGCCGATGCCGTTGCGCCGCACGTTCGTCGTGGAGATGCCGTCCACCGACACCTCGTTCTGGTAGACCTGGCCCCCGGAGAGCGAGAAGTCGGACTGCGTGGCCCCCTTCTGCACCTCGGGCAGCACCGCGATCGTGTCGACCGGCGAGGTGTTGGAGGTGCGGAAGGTGAAGGGGAGCTGCTGCAGCTCGCGGTTGGTCTTGCTGCCCGAGATGGTCGGGTTCTCGGTGTTGATGAGGGGGGCGGCGCCGCTGACCGTGACCTCCTCCGAGCGCCCGGCCGTCTGCAGCTCCATGTCGATGCGGACCGTCTGCCGGGCGGCGACGGGGAACGGCTCGGAGGCGCGCTTGTTGAAGCCGCTCGCCTCCACCGTGACCTGGTAGCGGCCCTGCGTCAGGTTGAGGAACTCGAAGTGGCCGTCCGGACCGGAGGTCATGGTGCGCTTGACGTTGGTCTGCACCTCCGTGAGCGTCACCGGGGCGCCGGGCACCACGGCCTTCGTGGTGTCGGTGAGGACCCCCACCACGGCGCCGTAGGTCGACTGGGCACGGGCCGCGGGGGCCCAGACGGTGAGCGCCAGGCCGGTGAGCGCGGCTAGAGAGACGTTTCCCCAGTTGCCGCGAAGGGAATGGCAGCGCATGGTTGCCTCCTGAATTGGGTTCTCGCTTGGCCGCGGAGTATATATCAGGAGGGACGGCGCAAGTGCCAGGCCTTGGGCTGCACGAAGGCGCGGATCCCGTCGCGGCCGAGGGTGGAGCCGATGCCCGAGTGGCCCCGGCCAGACCAGGGCAGGCGGGGGCTGACGCGGTCGCAGCAGTTCCAGTAGACGGAGCCGCTGTCGACGCGGGAGAGGATGCGCCGCGCGCGATCGCGGTCCGGCGAATAGACGCCGGCGGTCAAGCCGTACGGCGTGTCGTTCATCAGTCCCACGGCCTCTTCGTCGTCCGAGACGCGCTGGATCCCGATCAGCGGGCCGAAGCTCTCGTCCCGCATCAGGTCCATGGAGTGATTCGCCTCGGCCACGACCGTCGGCTCGAACCACGCGCCCGGACGGTCGACGCGCTTGCCGCCCAGGAGCAACCGTCCGCCCTTGGCGCGCGCATCCTCGACCTGCCGCTCGAGGAAGGCGACCTGGGCCGACCGCGCGAGGGGGCCGATGAACGTGTGCGGGTCCAGGGGATCCCCGACGACATAGCCTCGGACCGACTCCACGAACGCGTCCAGGAAACGGTCGTGGACCTGGGTGTGCACGTACACGCGCTCGACGGCGCAGCAGCTCTGGCCCGTGTTGTAGAAGGCGCCTTCCGCGACGGAGGCCGCGGCCGTCTTCACGTCCACGTCGTCGGCGACGTACACCGGGTCCTTGCCCCCCAGCTCGAGGTTCAGCCGGATGAGCCGGCTCCCCGCCTCCGACGCGATGCGCCGGCCCGTCGCGTAGGAGCCGGTGAAGAAGATCGCCTGGACCTTCTGGCCCACGAGCGCCGCGCCCGTCTCCCCGCTTCCGGTCACCACGATGAAGGCGTCCTCCAGGACACCCGCCTCACGCATCAGATCCCCGATCGCGAGGCCGGTGAGCGTCGCGAGCTCGGACGGCTTGTAGAGGACGGTGTTGCCGGTGAGCAGGGCCGGGATGAAGACGTTCGAGCCCACGAAGTACGGGTAGTTCCACGCGGAGACGTTGGCCACGACGCCGAGCGGCTCGAGCGTGATCGATTCTTCCAGTCCTTCGCGCCGCAGCACCGTTTCCTCGCGCAGGACCGCCGGGGTGGTCTCGAGGAAGAAGTCGATCCGTCCCGGCGTCGCCTCCAGCTCGTTCCGGGACTGGGTGATGGGCTTGCCCATCTCCGAGGTCAGCGTGCGCGCCAGCTCGTCGCGCCGCTCGACGAGCAGGTCGCGAAAGCGACGGATCGCCGAGGCCCGCTCCTCGTAAGGACGTGCCGCCCAGCCCGGCTGCGCACGGCGGGCCCGCTCGTGCTTGCGGGCGACCTCTTCGGGACCGTCCTCGGCCACCTCGCGCAGGACCGCACCCGTGGCGGGGTTCGTGACCTTCACGCGGGCCGGGCGGGGGCGAACGCCTCTCCCCAGAGGCGGCGGAAGTCCTCCGGCGTGCACGGCCGCGGGTTGTTGAGGTGGCACGTGTCCGCGAAGGCCAGCTCGGTGAGGCGGCCCACCTCGGCCGGCTTCACGCCGGCTTCGGCGGGCCCGCGCGGGATCCCGATGCGCCGCTTCAGGTCGGCCAGCCAGCGCAGGAACGCCTCGCCGTCGCCGTCCAGCCCGACGGTCTGGGCCAGGATCCGGAACCGCTCCGGCACCGCCTCCAGGTTGAAGCGAAGCGCAGGCTCGATCATGAGGCCGTTGGCGAACCCGTGGTGCAGGTCGGCCACCGTCGAGAGGGCATGGGCGCACGAGTGCACGACCCCGAGCCCCTTCTGGAACGCGATCGCGCCCATCATGGAGGACATCATCATCGCGCCGCGAGCCTCGACGTCGCCGGGCGTCTCCACGCAGCGCGGCAGCGCGCCCGCCCCCAACCGCAGGCCCTCGAGCGCGATGCCGTCGCAGATCGGGTGGTAGGCCTTGGCCAGATAGGCCTCGATGCAGTGGGTCAGCGCGTCCATGCCCGTGGCCGCCGTGACCGCCTTCGGCAGGCCGAGGGTGACCTCCGGGTCCGCGAAGACGGCGCGCGCGAGGAGCTGCGGGGCGAAGATGATCTTCTTGACCTTGGTCCGGTCGTCGGAGATCACGGCGCTGCGCCCCACTTCGCTGCCGGTGCCGGCGGTCGTGGGCACCGCCACCCAGTACGGCACCGGCTGGTTGACGGGCCGTGCGTTCGCCAGGCCGTCCTCGTACTCGAACAGCTCGCCCGGATGGCCGGCCATGAGCGCGACGGCCTTGGCCACGTCGAGGGCGGCTCCCCCGCCCATGCCGACGATCGAGTCGGCGTCGTGCGCCCGGAACGTCTCGACGCCGGCGACCACCTGCGAGGCGACCGGGTTGCCGGCGACGCCCGAGAAAGGCGCCGCCTCGAGCGGCGACAGGGACTCCAGCACCTCGGCGAAGACGGGCAGCGCGGCCAGCCCGCGGTCGGTGACGACCAGAGGCCGCGCCCGCCCTTGCGCCTGGAGGTCCTCGCGGATGCGCAGGCGGGCGCCGGGCCCGAAGTGGATGCGGGTCGGGAAGCTGAAGGTATGGATGCCTTTCATATGATCTCGAAGTAGCGCTTCAGCTCCCAATCGGTGACGGCCTGCTGGGCCTGGCGCCACTCCCAATCGCGCGTACGGACGAAATGGTCGACGAACTCCTCGCCGAGGAGCTCCCGGGCGAGGCTCGACCGCTGCAGACGATCGGTGGCCTCCTGCAGCGTTCGCGGCAGTCGCACCGCCTTCTCCGCCCGATAGGCGCTGCCCGTCACCGGGTCGTCGCTCAGCTCGAGTCCCTGCTCGATCCCCCATATGCCGGCCGCGACCGACGCCGCCATCGCCAGGTAGGGGTTGAGGTCCGCACCGCCGACCCGCACCTCCAGCCGCGTCGAGCTCGCGCTTCCCGGGATCACGCGGAACGCGACCGTGCGGTTGTCGATGCCCCAGGTGACCCGCGTGGGCGCCCAGAAGCCCTCGACCAGGCGTTTGTAGCTGTTCACGGTCGGCGCGAAGAAGGGCAGCAGCTCGGGGAGCGCGCGGAGCTGGCCGGCCAGGTAGCTCTTGAAAGCCTTGCTCATGCGGTACGGATCCTTGTCGTCGTGGAACACGTTCCGGCCGTCCTGCCAGAGGCTCTGGTGCATGTGGCCGCCGCAGCCGGGCAGCTCCCGGCTCCACCGCGCCATGAACGTGGGCATCACGCCGAAGCGCTGCGCGATCTCCTTGACCGCGGTCTTGAACAGCACCGCGCGGTCCGCGGCCTCCAGGCCCGGGGCATGGAGGATGGCGGCCTCGAGAACGCCGGGGCCCGTCTCCGTGTGCAAGCCCTCGAGGGGCACGCGGAAGGCGGCCAGGTCGTCGAAGAGCGCGGTGAAGTACGGGCGGTTGTGCGCGGGGCGTACGATCGAGTACCCGAACATCCCGGGCGTGAGCGGCTGGGGTGAGGTGTGACCCTTGGCCGCCCAGGTCTGCGGCGTCTCCTGGAAGTTGAACCACTCGTACTCCAGGCCCGCGTCCGGCAGCAGGCCGCGCGCCTCGGCGCGGGCGAGGACCCGCCGGAAGAGCTGCCGCGGGCACACGCCGAGGGGCTTCCCCTGGCCGTCCTCGAAATCGGCCAGGAAGAAGGGCACTCCTCCATCCCACGGCACCGTGCGGTAGGTCGAGAGGTCGATGCGGGCGAGCGCGTCGGGATAGCCGCTGTGCCAGCCGGTGTAGCTCGCGTTGTCATAGCAGACGTCGGAGGAATCCCAGCCGAAGACGACGTTGCAGAAGCCGAAGCCGGACTCCGCCACCGAGAGGAACTTCTCCTTGTGCATGTACTTCCCGCGCAGGATGCCGTCCACGTCGGTGATCGCGACCTTGACCTTCTGCGCGGGCGAGCGGCGGACCTCCTCGAGGACGTCGGCCGCGCTTCGGGAGCCGGTCATCCGTTCCTCCTCAGTGGTGAGCGCCCACTGCGCATTATAGGATCCATCGAAGAACCTAAGGAGGTGCCCGTGCCCCCGATCGCGGCCGTGTTGCTCGTGGCATTGCAGGCGGCGCCAAGCCCGTCACCGACGCCATCCCCCCAGGCCCGTCCGGAGATCGCCGCCGAAGTGGGCCGCGGCCTGGGCGCCTACAACGCGCAGGACCTCGCCTACTACGACTCCGCCCTCGCGCCCGACGCCGTCTACATCGCCGACGACGGCGCCGTCTTCGCCGGAAAGGAGCGCGTCATGCGGCTCTTCACCCGCATCTTCGGCGGCGCGCAGAAGCCCCATCTCGAGATCAGCGATCTCGCCACCGGCGGGAAGGGCGACACCGCCTGGGCGCGCTTCGCCTGGATGCTCAGCGGAATCGAGCACGCGCGGCCCGGCATGGCGACCGTGATTTTCGAGCGCGCGGGCAGCGGATGGCAGGTCGCCCTGATCCAGAACACGGCGAAGGGCCACGCCATGCGCGCCGCCAGCCCCGCGCCGGGGGCCACCCCTTCGCCGGGGGCGCAAAAGCACTGACGATGTGACGCCGTTCACATTCGCGCTCAGCCGCGGGCGGGACTATAGTTGCCCACGCGCGGTCCCCAGGGAGGGGCATGGCTCGTCAATACAAGGTGCGCCTCGGAGACGGCACCCTCCTGGCGGTCGACCTCGTCGGGTTGCGGGCCTGGCTCCACGACGACAAGGCACGGGTGCAGCGCGTCGGCTCCCGGCGCTGGCGCACCCTCAAGGAGATGATCGAGGCGGAGACCGCGAAGGCGGCGGCCGACGCCGCGCGTCCCCGGCCCTCGGAGCCTCCGACGCCAAAGCCGGAGCCACCGCGACCGCCGGACGCTAGCGTCCCGAAGCCCGACGACGCCGTCGCGAAACCGGGGCACAACATGCCCATCCTCCCGCCCGACGGGCTCGAGGAGGAGATCGCGGGAGCCGCCGGGCCGGCCGAAGAGGAGATTCCGATCCCGGCCGAAGAGGAGGAGTTCGCGATCCCGCCCGACGAGGAGGTGGCGATCCCGACGGAGCCGACGGAACTGCCCGCGTTGGCGCGAAGCACGCCGGTAGAGCCACTGGCGACGGTCGTCGCGAAGCCGGTCGCCCCCATCGCCAGCAAGCGGCCCGTCGCGGTCCCGAAACCGCCCATTGCGGTGGCGAAGCCGCCGGCCGCCGCCGCCAGGCCGCCCGCCGCCCCTGCTCCCCCGAAGACGGCGCCGCCCCGTCAAGAGGAGCGGCCTCGTCCGCTGGAGCCGTTCGACCTCGGCGACGTGGCCCGGAGCGTGGTCACCGCGCCGTTTGTAGGTTTCACGCCGCCCCGCTCGATGCGGCCGTCCGTGCCCGATGACGGCATGCCGATCATCCCGTTCCGGCCGCTCGAAGAGGAGGAGCCGGCGGAAGAGGAGCTGGAAGAGCTGGACCTGATCGAAGAGAAGCAGCCGGTCCGGATCCACATACCGCAGATCCACATGCCGCACATCCACATACCGCCGGCGGCCCAGCACCTGCTCGACAGCGCGTCCTCGTGGCTCACGCGAGTGACCGCACCCCGCCCGCCGGGGCGGGAGCCATTGCCGCCTCCGCCTTCCCTCAGCGAGCTGCCGATCCTGCGCCTCGCGCCGCTGGAGGAAGACCTCGGTCCGAGGCGTCCCTGGCCGAAGCGACAGCTCCTGATCGTCGCCGCGGTCCTGGGCGGCCTCGGGCTGGTCGCGGTCGCGGTCGCCTGGCTGCCGAGGCTCGAATGGCTCACCCGGAAGGCACCGGCTCCCGCCCCCGTGTTGACGCCGCGCCCGCAAGAAACGGCGCCCCCGTTGCCCCCGGAGCTTCAACTCGCCGCCGAGCAGCTTCCCCACCTGGCCCCCGAGACGATCCGGCTCGTGGCTTCGAGCATCGACCTCGGCCGGCCGCCCGACCCGCCGGAGGTCTTCCGTCGTGCCGACGTCGCCGCCACCCGCGGCGTGTCCGCGCTGACGGAAGACGAGGCGCGGGAGCTGCGCTCTCTCAAGAGCTCGGCGGTGGGCGCGCTGCGCCCCATCGACCGGGAGCGCGTCCTGGCCTACGACCGCGTCACCGTGGGGCGCGACCTGATGCTCGGCGAGGACGCGCGCGTGCTCCGTCTCTACGCCCGCGGCGTGCGCGCGTTGCCGGCGCCCCGCCGCGAGCGCCTCCAGGTCCTGCTCGGGAAGGCGATCGCGGCCACCCTCGTCCGTAATGCGCCGCGGACGGATGCGGCTCCGCGGACGCCCGAGACCCCCTGACCGCGGCTACTTCTCGAGGGTCAACCGCCGGGCGTTCTTCTCCGCCGTGAGCGCCAGCTCCATCGCGAGCAGGCAGTGCGCCTGGGGCAGCGCGGTCTCGGTCCGGTTGAGGACGTCGTCGACGAGGTGCTCGCCGTAGGGAAGCGCCACGCGGCTGCAATCGACGTAGCGCGTCTCCTTCTGATCGACCACGAACAGGTGGCTCCCGCCCGGACGGCCGGCGATGTCGACGTTCTTGCGGATCTCGATGAAGCCGTCGGTGCCGAGGATGGTGAGCCGCCCGTCACCCCAGGTGTTGAGACCGTCCGGGGTGAACCAGTCGACGCGGATGTAGCCGCTCCCCCCGTTGCCGCGCAGCATCACGTCGCCGAAGTCCTCCAGCTCGGGCGTGTCCCGATGATGGACGTTCGCGACCTGCGAGGCGACCACCTCCGCCGTGTCGGATCGGGTGAAGAACAGGAACTGGTCGAACTGGTGCGAGGCGATGTCGCACAGGATGCCGCCGTAGCGCTCCTTCTGGAAGAACCACGCCGGCCGCGTCTGGGGGGTCATCCGGTGGGGACCGAGGCCGATCGTCTGGATGACCCCGCCGATGGCGCCCGCCTTGACCAGCTCGCCGGCCTTGACCGTCGCCCGGTTCTCGAGCCGCTCGCTGTAGAGGATCGAATAGATGCGCTTCGTCTCCGCCTGCACGCGGCGCACCTCTGCGAGCTGCTCGAGGGTCGTCATCCCCGGCTTGTCCACCATGAAGTCCTTGCCGTGGCGCATGACCTCGAGGCCGAGCGGGGCCCGCTCGTTGGGGATGGAAGCGCTCACGACGAGCTTGACCTCTGGATCGTCCAGGATCTCGCGCTCGCTCCGGGCCCGCTTCGCCCGCGGGTACCGCTGGGCGAACGCGGCCGCCAGGTCCGGCTCCTTGGCGAAGAAGGAGACCAGCTCCCCGCCGCCGCGAATCACCGAGTCGACCTGGCCGTTGATGTGGCCGTGGTTCAAGCCGATCGCCGCGAACCGGATGCGCGCGGGCTTCGGGGGCGGCGCGCTCTCCTGCGCGGAGACGCTGCCCGAGCGTGCCGCCGCCCACGCGACGCCGGCGGTGGTGATCGACGACCTCAGGAACGCGCGGCGGCCCGTCCGATCCTTCTTCATCGATCTCCCTCCCCATCCCGAGTGTTGCTGGGACCGAGGCCGGCGTCTAGCGCCCGCCCGCCGACTTCAGGTACTTCAGCAGCTCCGAATCGGTGGACAGGATCAGCCACGCCTTCTCGTCCAGGCTGGCGTTGAGCGTCTCCATCGACTTGAGGAACTGGTAGAGGTCCGGATCACGGCCATAGGCGCTGGCGTAGATCGTGGTCGCCTTCGCGTCCGCGGCGCCCTTGATCTCCTGGGCCGTCTTGTACCCGGCGGAGCTGGCCGAGAGCATGTCGCGCTCCTTCTGGCCGCGAATCTCCGCCGCCCGCCCCTGGCCTTCGGACCGGCTGCGCTCCGCGATGCGCTTGCGCTCCGAAACCATGCGCTCGAAGACCTTCTGCTGGACGGTGTCGACGTAGTTGATGCGCTTGAAGCGCACGTCCACCAGCTCGATGCCGAACTCGGGCGTGATCCGGGCGGCTTTCTCCAGGATGATCTGGGCGATCTTGCTCCGCCCCACGGCCACCGGGGCCATGGCCTCCGCGGACCCGATGCCCGCCAGCTCCTCCGTCAACTGGAAGGGACGGTTGCTCGAACGGACCACCTCGATCAGGTCGAAGGAGGCGACCGCGTTTCGCGTCTCGCCGTCCACGATGTCGTCGAGCCGGCTCTGGCCTCCGCGCTCGTCGCGCACGGCCTGGAAGAAGCGCAGGGGATCGGCGATGCGCCAGCGGGCGTAGGTGTCCACCCAGATGTACTTCTTGTCTTTGGTGGGGATCTCGTTGGGATCGCCGTCGTACTCCAGCCAGCGCTTGTCGAACCGATGCACGGTCTGGATGAACGGCACCTTGGCGTGCAGGCCCGGCTCCTTGAGGACGCCGCCGAGCGGCCTTCCGAACTGCGTGAGGATGACCTGCTCGGTCTCGGAGACGGTATAGACGGAGGCGAAGAGCAGCAGCGCGACGGCGGCCACGAGCGCGACGAGCGGGCGGCTCACCGCTTCACCTCCGCCGGGGACCCCTCGAGCTGCAGCAGCGGCAAGATGCCGCGGGCCTTCTCGTCGAGGATCAGCTTGCGGCCGGCCCGCGGGATGAGGGTGCCCATCGTCTCCAGATAGACGCGCTTGCGCGTGACCGCCGGCGACTTACGGTACTCCTCGTAGAAGGACACGAAGCGCCGCGCGTCCCCCTCCGCGTTGTTCACGCGCTCGACCGCGTACCCTTCGGCCGCCCGCACGGCCTGCTCGGCCTCGCCCTTGGCCCGGGGCACCGCCTTGTTGTAGTCGGCCCAGGCGTCGTTGATGGCCCGTTCCCGTTCCTGGATGGCCTGGTTCACCTCGTTGAAGGCCGGCTTCACCGGGTCGGGGGGATTGACGTCCTGCAGCACGAGCTGCTGCACCTCGATGCCGATGCCGTAGAGGTTGCACAGCCGCTGCAGCTCCTCTTTCGCTTGACGCGCAATGGTCTCCCGGCCGATGGTGAGGACTTCGTCCACGCTGTGATCGCCCACCACTTGCCGCATCGCCGCCTCCGACATGTAGCGGAACGTCTCCGGCACGTCGCGGATGTGGAAGAGGTAGGCGCGGGGATCCTTGATCCGGAACTGCACGATCCACTCGACTACGGCCACGTTGAGATCGCCGGTCAGCATCACCGCCTCCGCCCGCGTCTCCGCCGAGTCCGGAGCGAACTCGGAGCGCTGGCCGGCGCGCGAGGTACGGAACCCGAACTCCATCTTGAGCTGTCGCTGCACGGGCACCTTGGTCACGGTCTCCACGAACGGTATCTTCAGGTGCGGCCCGGGCTCGGTCGTGCGCGCATAGGCGCCGAACCGCTGGACGACGCCGACCTCGTCCGGCTCGACCTGGTAGTACCCCGCGACGAACAGGATGAGCGCACCGGCGATCGCTAGGAGCGCGAAGCCCGAGCCGGCGGGCAGCCGCGGCATGGGCGGCAAGCGCACCTGCATGGGGGCGCGGCCGACGCCGCCTGGGTCCGGGGGCCAGCCGCTTCGCATGTGCGCCTCCTCGGCTCGGTGAAGGTCGGAGTATAGCCCGCGCGGACCTCCGGCTGCTCCGGCGTCGGGCAGCGGCATCCGGACTACACCGACGACGAGGTCCGCCGTGCGCTCCTTCGCTTGGTCGTCGGCGACGCGCTGACTCGAGCCGCGTGGCCGGGCCGGACACTCGTCGACCCTTGACCGCCGCCGAGTTCCTCTCCCGCCTGGTGACGATGCTGGACGCGGCCGACCGAGAACGTGATGGCCGGACCGGCACCGGTCACGAAGCGCAGCCGCTCCCGGAGGCGCCCCACGCGCTCTCGTCCTCCCGCCTCGTCGAGACCCGACGCCACCACCAGGAACTCGTCGCCGCCGTACCGGACGAGGACGTCGCTCGGCCGGAAGCATTCGCGCAGGTTGGCCGCAAACCGTCTCAGGCACTCGTCGCCCGCCTGGTGGCCATAACGGTCGTTGATCTGCTTGAAGTCGTCGAGGTCGAAGAAGAGCAGGAGCGCGCCCTGCGGCTGGACGGCGCGGAACGTCTCGGGGAGCTGCCGCCGGTTCGCCAGGCCCGTCAACGGGTCGCGGTCGGCCACCCTCCGCAAGTCCTCCTGCGCGGTGAGCAGACCCGCGTTGGATTGCCGCAGCTCTCCCTGGATGCGCTCGGAGAGCGCGAGCACGCCGCCGAGGGCGAGCAGCCACTCGGCGCCGCTGTCGAACGACGACGACGCGGCGAGGAACGTGCCCGCGGCGTCCGCCGCGAACGGGCCCGGCGGGGCGGGCCGAACACCAGCGCGAACAGGGTCGCGGGCGGCTCGAAGTACCAGAAGAACAGCGTCACGGCGAGCGCGCCCAGGTTGCAGGCCCAGGCGCGCACCCACCACCGCACCGCGGCCAGCGGCACCGACCGCGCCAGCAATCCGAAGAACACCGTGATCATCACCAGGGACGTCGCCTGGACCGCGGTGCTCCAACGCCAGAGGAGCAGCTCCATGATTCGGGGATCGGCCTACGGCTTCACGAGGCGATAGCTGACGAAGGCCACCGACCGGCTGTCCGGCGACCAGGAAGGCACGTTGATCGTTCCCTGCCCGCCGAAGAGGCGCGTCAGCACCCGAGGCTCGCCGCCCGTCGCGGGCATGATCCGCAGCGCGACGTCCTTGTTCGGGGGATGTCCCTTCACGCTCTTGTCGAACGAGAGGAAAACCAGCCACTTTCCGTCCGGGGACGGATGCGCGAACCAGTCCGCCCACTCCTCGCCCGAAGTCACCGGCTGCGGATCCGATCCCTCCGGCTTCATGCGCCAGATCTTCATGAGGCCGGTGCGCTCCGAGTTGAAGTAGAGGGTCTGCCCGTCGGGCGAGTAGTCCGGGCCGTCGTCCAGGCCCGGGGCGGTCGTCAACCGCCGCTCGTCCGCCGAGCCGGCGGCGTCCGCGGCGATCGTATAGACGTCGAACTCGCCGTTGCGCCGAGCGCAGTACGCGAGGGTCTTCCCGTCGGGCGACCAGCCGTGCCAGTACGACGGGCCGAGAGCGGTCACCTGGCGGGGCTCTCCGCCCGCCGCCGGCAGGACGTAGATGAGCGACTCTCCCTTCGGCGAGTGGCTGACGGCCAGCCATTTCCCGTCGGCCGAGAGGCCGTGGTCGTTGTTGAGGTGGTCGGCCGTCCCCGTGTCCACGGCCCGGGGTTGGCCGCCCTCCCGCGGCAACGAGTACAGGCGGCCGCGGTTGTTGAACAGGAAGAACCGGCCGTCCCGGGACCAGTTGGGAGCCTCGATGTGGTCGCGCGTCTTGTAGACGACCTCCCGCTCGCCGGTATCGATCGAGATCACCTCGAGGCTGCTCTCCAGCACTCGCGCCGCCTCCGCCACCGGGCCCGAGTTTGCGAGCGCCACCCCGGCGAGAACGGCCGTCGCCATGGCCGCCGGGTCATGCGCGGTGACGCCGAGGCCGACGTACACCGGGTCCGTCAGGGGCACGCTGACCGCGCCCGCAGGCGCGAAGCGCCGGCCGTCTCGCGACACGAAGAGGCTGAACAGGTCTCCCGTGCGCTCCAGCCGGACCGTGGCCGGAGCCTTGACGGGCGACTTCGCCTCCAAGGTCGGCCCGCCCTTGACCAGCCGGTACTGCAGGGAGATGAGGCCGTCGCCGTGCACCGCCACGTCGGCATACGGCGCATCCGCTTCGAGCCCCTGGCGAACGATCCAGCCCGCCTTGCGGTGCGGCTGGCCCTGCGCCTCGGGGAAGCGCACGTCGGCGGTCAGGGCCAGGTCGCCGGACAGGCGCCGCCAGACGTAATGAAAGGCGTCCTTCGTTCCCCACATGTTCTCGCCGCCGCCCGTGATGCGGTACTCGCGGCTCTTGGCGTCGAAGCGGACAGACCCCGGCTGCTTGACGTCGCCGACGTCGCCGTGGGCTTCGAACTCCCCCAGCTCCTGTCCGTCGGCGCGAGGCGTCGCCACGACGCAGGCGCACGCGGCGGCCGCGACGAGCGCGAACGCGTGATTACGGCCGGCGATCCGTCGGGAGGCGCGATGCACGGGCGCCAGTCTAACCCGGGATCTCGGCACGGTGCGATGGAGCGTGGTAAGATGGTGCCTCTCCTGAGCCGCGCGGACCGACCCGGTCCCTCCACGAGCTTACCTGGATGCCGCGGAGGCCCGGATGAACAAGATCACCATCGAGTACGTGGGGTTCCGAACGAGCACGAAGAGGCGCGAGTACCTGCTGCGCTCGCACTTCGGTCCCGAGATCCGCGACTACACGGTGGGCATCGCCCTCGCCGATTTCTCGGCGGGACGCGCGCGCTTCCAGGACGGGCCGGAGATCTGCTACCTCAAGCTCGTCCGCGAGCTGGAGGCGCAGGCGGCGGGCGCCACGCCCGGGGCCGACGACCTCACGGTCACGGACGTGGAGCTGGCCGCCTACGTGACCGCACACACCACCCCCGGCCGCAGCCGGGGCGGGTTCACGGTCGGCGGCGCGGCCGCGGCCGCCGCCGCCAAAGTGGCCGCGGAGCGGGTCCAGCCGAACCGCACCTAGCCGCCGCGCGGCGGTTGTGATACAATTCCTTCCTGCATAGTTGCCGTTCGCGCGGCGTACGAAGACGGGTCGTTCGATTCTGTCCGGCCTCCGTTTCGTTCACGCCTGCAGGTAACGCTGTCAACTAGGCGAGGGCCAAGGAGGCCCGACGTTTCATGATCGAAGGTACCGTCAAGT
>QHVJ01000553.1 GCA_003222275.1 Acidobacteriota bacterium
TGACAATACTCACCTGCCGCGTCCACGAGCCACACGACATCGAGCCCGTCCTGCGGCGAGTAGTACCCGATCCGAAACTGGCGACCGATTTGCTGCTTCCACTCCGGGGTGCCTTTGTCGGCTCGAATCAGCTCGACGACGGAGCGAGGCGGAATCGGTCTCGGCATTTCAGCTTGCACTCCACTCGTCTTCTTCGTGACGGCCTTCGCGGGGGTGAAAAAGCCTTTCCGGGACGAGAGGTCCCGCGGCCCGCCCACAGATCCGGCCAGCTGCTTGAGAGGCCGCTTGCCCTTGCCCGCTTTGGCCTTTTCCCGTTGATCACGAACGATGCGGCCCAGCGGACCCTCCGCTCACCGCGCGATCGGCAGGTCGGGGCGGTTGCCCCACTCGGCCCACGAGCCGGCGTAGGCGACGACGCGCGGATAGCCGAGCAGGCGCAGCACGAAGTAGGTGTGCGCCGCGCGGTGATGCGTCTGGCAGTAGGTGACGACGGTCTTGTCCGGTGTGATCCCTTGCGCGACGTACATCTGCCGTAGCTCCGCCGGCGGCCAGAACGTGCCGTCGGGCCGGAGGTGACGGTTCCACTCGACGTTCAGCGCGCCGGGGATGTGACCGCCGCGGCGCGAGCGGACGTCGCGGCCATCGAACTCCTCGGGCGTGCGCGCGTCCACCAGCGCGACGTCGCGCCGGCCGAGGCGCTCGCGCACCCACGCGGCGCCGGCGAGACGGTCGGCGCTGACGCGCGGCACGGGCACCCTGCTCGACGCGGGGGCGCGCGGCACGTCCGTCGTCCACGCGCCGCCGCCGGCGCGCCAGCGCCGTCCAGCACAGAGACGCGCGGGTGGCCGAGGACGTCGAGCACGAGGAACAGCCACGCGGCGTGCAGGCCACCCTCGTCGTCGTAGAGGATCACCGTCGTGTCCGGTGTGATGCCGAGCCGCACGAACAGTCGGCGGCCCTCCTCGGCCGTCGGCGCGCGGAACACGCCCTCACTCGCCTGCGGCCGCGTATCGGTGAAGTCGAGGTGCACGGCGCCGGGAATGTGGCCCCTCGCGTAATCTTCCGCGTCGGAGAGATCGATGATGCGGACGTCCGCCCGGCCGAGCCGCTCGGCGACCCAGGCCGGCGTGACGAGCAGCGGGTGGTCGGCGGCGACCGCGGGCAGGACCAGGGCCAGCACCAGCGCCACGGCGAGGCTGAGGCGTGTCATGGGCCCATGCTACCGGCTGACGTGGGCGTCCACCAACATCGGCGTGCCGGCGCGCCACGCTCGCTCGAATGCCGAGCGAAACGACGCCTCGTCGCCGGCGGTCGCTATTGCGACGCCCGCCGCGCCTGCGGCGGTCGTCACGTCGGTCGCGCCGCCCTGATTCAGCGCGACGGCGACGACCGGCGCGCCGAGCCGCGCCGCCGTGGGCCACTCGCCCGCCATCGCCGCGAAACCCGCGGCGGCGCCGATCGCGACCACGCGCGCGTCGTCGTGGGCCATGGCAGCCGCGAGAGCGGCCGGCAGCGCGAACCCGAGCGTCGCGACGCCGTTGGGCACGAGGCACTCGCGCGGCGCGACCGACTGCCACGCCGCCGCCAGCGGCACGTCGAGCGCGAGCCGTGTGCCCGCAGTCGTCAGCTCGCGCGCGATCTCGACCACGCGGCGCCGCGCGAGCCCGGGCCCCGGCGCCGCCGCGCCGAGCCCGCGCTTGAGGCGATCGAGCGCGGCGACGTCCCAGTCGGCGCGCGCGCGCCCGCGCAGGCGCGGCGCCAGCTCCTCGATGACCAGCGCGATCTCGCCGACCACACCGTTGCCCGGCGCGCGGCCGACACGCGCGAGCGGGACGCCGGCGGGCCAGACCCCGGGACTCACCTCCACCGGATCGACGCCGACCACGATCAAGAGATCGCTCTGCGCGAGCAACGGGTGCTCGGCGGCGAGCAGGCCGAGGACGAGCGGATGTGGATCCGGCAACGCGCCCTTGCCCTTCGGCGTGGTGAGAACCGGCGCGGGCACCGACTCGGCGAGCGCGCGGAGCCACTTGGCGTCGTCGGGTCCCGTCTCGAGGCCGGCGACCAGCACGGGACGCGCCGCGCGCGCGATCGAGTCGGCCAGCGCGTCGAGCGCGTCGGCCACCGGCGCGGGCACCGCCGCGCGGCGACACGCGGTGACGACGGGCAGCGCCGGCGCCTCCGCCACGCCGGCGGGGACGACGAGGTGAACGGCCCCGCGGGGATCGGTCATGCAGAGCTGCGCGGCGTGGGCGATCCAGTGGCCGGCGGAGGCGGGATCCGCGACGACGGTCGCCTTCACCACCGGCTCGAGGAGCCGTGAGTCGGCGGCGCCCTCGGAGATCACGATCACCGCGGCGCGGTCGCGCGTCGCGTGCGCCGCGCCGTCGAGGACCGGCGCGAGACCGCCGGCGAACGAGACCAGTGCGACGCCCGGCGCGTCGACCAGCTCCGCGGTGATGGCGGCCATCACGCCGGCTGCGGTCGCGCCCGCGGTCTGGACGACCGCGAGGCCGCGCGCGATCGCCGCGTCGCCGATGGGGACCGAGGCGCCGGGTGACGCGAACACGCGCGGGACCCCCGCGCGAGCGACACCGTCCGCGACGACCGCCGCGACACTGCTGCGGCTCATGTCAGCGGCCGCGACGCATACCGGATGAGCTCCAGCGTCTCCTTCAGGTCTGGCCGCGCGGCGGGCGACCACGCCAGCGCGTCGCGAACGAGACTCGTCCACCGCGGGTCGAGCGTGTCCTGCGTCCAGCGCGCCGCGAACCTCTTGGAGACGATGGTCCCGTGCCGCAGCGTATACAGCATCCGGCACATCGTGAGAACGGCGTAGCAACGATACCCCCAGCTCTGCAAGCGCGTCGGATCGTCGAGCATCGGCACCCACCATTCGCGCAACACGTCCGACGCGGCTTGACGCACATGGTCGGGGTGCACCGGGTCGATCAGCGTCTTTGGGTTTGGTCCCGCCAGCACCACGCCATGCTCGCGCAGGAGGGAACGGTGAATGATCCAGTAGCCGCTCTCCTGGTGCACGATGGCCAGCTCGCCCGTGCCGCGATCGATGTAGGGCTGCGCGGCGGGCCGTGGGTCATGATGGCGGATCGCGTGCCGGGGGACGTACGAACCCTCGAGCTCCAGGCCCCACTTCGGCTCGGCGGCGGCGAGTCGCGCATGCAGCGCCTTCAGCGCGAGAAACGTCTCCCCCGAGGGGTCGCCGTCGGTCACCACGACGAAGTCGATATCGCTACGATCGGCTTCGAACTCTCCGAGCGCGATGGAACCCTCGAGATAGAGTCCGACGAAGCCGCGTCCAAGGATGGCTTGCACGTCGGACAGGAAGAAATCGAGCAGCGCGTCGACGTCCGGGTGCTGCGTCGGGTGACGACTCAGCGCGCGAGCGACTCGAAGACCGGGCGCATGCTGTCGAGGGCGGCGCGGAGGTTCGCCTCCGAGTTGGCGTAGGAGAACCTGAGGTAGCCCTCGCCGTGGGCGCCGAACGCGGCGCCCGACAGGGCGGCGACGCCGGCCTCGTTGAGCAGGCGCTCGGCGACCTCGGCGGACGAGCGCCTGGTGCCGGTGATGTTCGGGAACACGTAGAACGCGCCGCGCGGCCGCAGGCACTTCACGCCGGGCAGCTTGTTGAGTCCGTCCACGAGGATGTCGCGCCGCCGCTTGAACTCGGCGACCATGCGGCCGGCCTGCTCGCCCTGGAGCGCGGCGACGCCGGCGAGCTGCACGAACGACGCCGTGCACGAGGCCGAGTTCACCATCAGCCGCGTGATGTGCTCGACGAGCGGCGGCGGGAAGACGCCGTAGCCGAGCCGCCAGCCGGTCATCGCGTACGACTTGGAGAAGCCGTCGAGGATGATCGTGCGCTCGGCCATGCCCGGGCGGTTGTAGATCGAGACGAACTCGCCGTCGTAGAGGAACTGCCGGTAGATCTCGTCCGACAGCACGGGGATGTTCCGCGCCGCCGCCAGGGCCGCGACGCGATCGATCTGCGCGCGGTCCAGCACCCCGCCCGTCGGGTTCGCCGGCGAGTTGATGACGATCAGCTTCGTGCGCGACGAGATGGACCTCTCGAGCAGCTCGAGGTCGAAGCCGAACTCGCTCGACTCGCGCAGCGGGATCGGCACCGCCGTCGCGCCCACGAAGTTGATGACCGACTCGTAGATCGGGAAGCCCGGATTCGGATAGATGACCTCGTCGCCGTGGCCCGCCAGCGCCATGATCGTGAAGAACATGATCGGCTTGGCGCCCGGCGTGACGACCACCTGCTCGAGGGACACAGGGACGCCGCGCGTCTCGGTGATGTGCTTCGCGATGGCCTCGCGTAGCTCCGGCAGTCCGGCCGACGGCCCGTAGTGCGTCGCGCCCGCGTCGAGGGCGCGCTTGGCCGCGTCCCTGATGTGCTCCGGCGTGTCGAAGTCGGGCTCGCCGATCTCGAGGTGGATGACCTGCTTGCCCTGCCGTTCCAGGGCCCTGGCGCGCGCGAGCACCTCGAAGGCCGATTCGGTCCCGAGCCGTCCCATCCGTTCCGCGACGTTCATGGGGCGCATTATATCCTCGTGGACTTCGTGGAGGTCGCCGCCGGCGGGTTCCTGATGGGCGACGCGGACGGGCCACCGAGCGAGCGGCCCGTGCACCCCGTGCGGCTCGACGCGTTCGCCATCGCCGTCACGCCCGTCACCAACGCCGCCTACGCGCGCTATCTCGCCGCCACCGGCGCGGCGCCACCCGCCTTCTGGCGCGAGGCCGGCTTCGACGATCCCGAGCAGCCGGTGGTCGGCGTGTCGTGGGACGAGGCCCGCGCGTTCGCGACGTGGGCGGGGGCGCGGCTGCCGACGGAAGCCGAGTGGGAGAAGGCCGCGCGCGGCGGCGGCGCCCACGGCCGCCTGCCCTGGCCGGGCGCCGCGCCGGCGCAGCGCTTCACGCAGCCGCCGCGCGTGCGCGCCACGCCGCCCAATCCGCTCGGGCTCTTCGACCTCTCCGGCGTCTGCCACGAGTGGTGCGCCGACTGGTACGCCGACGACTACTATGCGCGGTCGCCGGCCATGAATCCGATCGGGCCGCCGACGGGCACGCGTCGCGTCAGCCGCGGCGGCGCCTGGCGGCACGCCGATCCGTGGAGCGCCGTCGGTCACCGCTCGTCGCTGCCGCCCGCGCTGCGCTACTCCGACTACGGCGTGAGGCTGGCGCGGGACGTGTGAGTCGAAGCGCGCGTGCCGTGTTGCGGTGGCACGTGTATCTGATTTTCCACTCTTGACAGCGTCTCGGCTGAACCCCTGCTCAGCGTGCGCAATCGCCGCGGAATTCCGCCGCAGCGGCGCGCGTTGACGTCATGCGAGACGTCGGGTCGTGTCCGCCGAAAATTCCGGCTCGCGCGGCGATCGCGCGTCCTGGCGTCGCGGGGGGCCGTCGAAAACCCAGGTGTAGAGTCGGCGCAGCAAATAACAGGGGAGACGCGCCGATGAACACTCCAGAGCTCGAGCGCCTTGGCGATGACATCGCCGAGCTGTCCGCCCATCACGACGCCGCGACCGCTCGGCTGCTCGATCTCATCCGCGACTTCGACCTCCGCGGCGGCTGGGGCAACGGCTTCCGCTCCTGCGCCGCGTAGCTGACGTGGCGCGTCGGGCTCGACCCGGGCGCCGCCCGCGAGCGGGTTCGCGTGGCGCGGGCGCTCGGCATGCTGCCGTTGCTGGCCGGAGCGCTGGCCCGCGGTGAGCTGTCGTACTCGAAGGTCCCCGCGCTCACTCGCGTGGCCACGCCGGAGACCGAAGAGCGGCTGCTCAAGGTCGGCCGGGCGAGAACCGCAGAACACGTAGAGCGCATCGTGCGAGGTTGGAGGCGGGTGGATCGGATCGCGGAGACGCGGGAAACCATTCGGCGCCACCGGCGCCGCGCGCTCCATGTCTATCAAGACGAAGACGGCATGGTGGTTGTCCGGGGGCGGCTGGAGCCGGAGGCCGGGGCCGTGCTGATGAAGGCGCTCGAAGCGGCTCGGGAGGCGCGCGGCACCGTGATAAACAAAAACGGTTCCGCGGAAACGCTCGACCCGGTGACGGGCCTCATCGTCGGCGAGGACACGCCGACGTGGGGCCAGCAGCAGGCCGACGCGCTGGCGCTGCTCGCCGAGACGGCGCTGCACCACGGTCTCGATCCAGGGACACCCTGCGAACGGTATCAGGTGGTCGTTCACGTGGACGCCCCGGTCCTGGCGGATCCCG
>QHVJ01000205.1 GCA_003222275.1 Acidobacteriota bacterium
CGGCCGCGCGAGTCTCCCACCAGGTCGAGCTGATCGCGGAGCGCGTCGAACCGCGCCTGAACCTCCCGCCCGATCCGCTCCCCCGCCTCGACCAGCTTCTCCTTCTCGAAGATCTCGAAGACCGCGAGGGCGGCCGCGCACGCGAGCGGGTTGCCACCGTACGTGCCGCCGATCGAGCCGGGGGCGGCGGCGTCGAGGATCTCGGCCCGGCCCACGACGCCCGAGATGGGCAGGCCGGCCCCCAGCGACTTGCCCACCGTGACCAGGTCGGCGGCGATGCCCTCGTGCTCCATCGCCCACATCTTCCCGGTGCGGCCGAAGCCGGACTGCACCTCGTCCACGATGAGGACGATGCCGTGCCGGTCGCACACCTCGCGCAGGCCGGAAAGGAAGCCGGCAGTGGGAACGATGAAGCCCCCCTCGCCTTGAACCGGCTCCACGATGATGGCCGCCACGTCCTCGGGCGCCACGTCAGTAAGGAAGAGGCGGTCCAGCTCCTCCAGGCAGTACGCGGTCAGATCGCGCCCGTCCACTCCGCGCGGAGCACGATAGGAGTAGGGGAACCGCGAGTGGTAAATCTCGGCCGGTGGCGGTCCGAA
The DNA here is from genome assembly GCA_003222275.1 of Acidobacteriota bacterium. Lineage (GTDB taxonomy): Bacteria > Acidobacteriota > Vicinamibacteria > Fen-336 > Fen-336 > AA32. The sequence continues at coordinate 600 of QHVJ01000205.1, forward strand.
CCCCTGGCGCAGCGGCTTGTAGCGGCCGTCGAGCGTGATGCAGAGCAGCGTGCGCCCGTGGAAGCCGTAGTCGAAAGCCACCACCGCCTGCCGACCCGTGTGGCAGCGGGCGAGCTTGACCGCGTTCTCGACCGCCTCCGAGCCGCTGTTGAAGAGGATGGCCTTCTTCGCCCCCGGGCCGGGGACGAGATCGACCAGCCGCCGGCAGACCTGCATGTACCCCTCGTACGCCGCGACGTGGAGGCTCGTGTGGGTAAGCCGGCCCGCCTGCTCCCGGAGCGCCTCCACCACCTGCGGGTGGCAGTGGCCGACGTTGAGGGTGCCGATGCCGGCGGCGAAGTCCACGTAGGACTTGCCGTCCACGTCCCACAGCGTGGCGTTGCGGGCGCGGTCGATGACGAGCTTCGTGTAGGCCGCGCTGCCGCGGGAGACGACGGCCTCCCTTTCCTTCCACAGCGCCGCGCCGCGCCCCGTCTGGGCTTCCGTCGTCTTCGTCGCCATCGCCGCCTCCCGCGAGAGGGCGACGTTACCGCCGCCGCCGGGTGGAGTCAACGGCGATTGACAAGCCCGCGCGGGTGAGGATAGATAGACGCGTCGCGCATCCCGCGCGCCATGGATCCCACGCCGGTCCACCGCGTCCGCGAGCGGGGGCCAGGAAGGAGAACGCCATGAGGATCTCAACTCACCCCGCCGTTCTGGCCGTGGCCGCCGTGCTGGCCGGGCCCGCTGCCTTCGGGCAGCCCGCCACGGCCAAGGGACTCACCGCCGTCACCGGCATCAAGGTCGGACACCATACGCTCACCGAGCGGCCCACGGGCTGTACCGTCATCCTCACCGAGGCGGGCGCGGTCGCCGGGGTGGACGTGCGGGGCGGCGCGCCGGGCACGCGCGAGACCGACCTGCTCGATCCGGTGAACATGGTCCAGAAGGTTCATGCGATCGTGCTCTCCGGCGGCAGCGCCTTCGGCCTCGACTCCGCGAGCGGTGTCATGCGCTACCTCGAAGAGAAGGGCGTCGGCTTCGACGCGTTCGTGGCCAAGGTCCCGATCGTGCCCGCGGCGATCCTGTTCGATCTGGCCGTGGGGGGCAGCCCGAAAATACGGCCGACCGCCGAGTGCGGCTACGCCGCGGCGCAGGCGGCTACGGACGGACCGGTGGCGGAGGGCAACGTCGGCGCCGGCGCGGGGGCCACCGTCGGCAAGACGGGCGGGCCGGCCCGCTCGATGAAGGCCGGCATCGGCTCCGCCGCCATCGCGCTCCCGAACGGCCTGGTGGTGGCCGCGCTCGTCGCGGTCAACGCGGTGGGAGACATCATCGATCCCGCGACGGGCCGCGTGGTTGCGGGCGTGCGCAACGCCGGCGGCAAGGGCTTCGCCGACGCGCGCGTCCTCGTCCGCTCCGGCGCGCTCGGGCGGCGGGACCCGGACTTCGACCGGAAGAAGCCCGGTGCCGATGCGCCGCCGCGCCCCGGCGAGAACACGACCATCGGCGTCGTCGCCACCAACGCCGTCCTGACCAAGGTCGAGGCCACCAAGATGGCGCAGATGGCGCACGACGGCTACGCCCGCGCCATCTCCCCGGTGCACACGCCGGGCGACGGCGACACGATCTTCGCCCTCGCCACGGGCACGCTCGCGGGCGAGGGCAACGCCAGCCTCGTCGGCGCCCTCGCCGCAGAAGTGATGGCCGACGCGATCGTGCGCGCGGCCAACCAGGCCACGGGCCTGCCCGGGATTCCCGCCGCCCGTGACCTCGCGAAATAGACGGCAATTCCTGCGGCAGCTTGGGGGCGGCCTCACAGGGCTCGGAGGCGCCCGAGTGTGGGCCGGCCGAGCTCCCGGCATCGTCACCTCCGACGGCGCTCGCCCCGCGATCCCCAGCGGCACGTCGGCCGGCGACGTGACCGCCGGCCGCGCGACCGTCTGGAGCCGCACCGACCGGCCGGCGCGGATGGTCGTGGAGTATGCGACCACCGACTCGTTCGGCGAGGCGCGGCGCGTGGTCGGCCCGGCCGCCCTCGAGGAGACGGGCTTCACGGCCCGCGTCGAGCTGACCGACCTGCCCGCGGGCCAGCGCATCGCGTATCGCGTCCTCTTCCAGGACCTCAGGGACCTGAAGACCTGGAGCCAGCCCGCCGCGGGCCGCTTCCGCACGCCGGCCGCGAACGCCTCCGACATTGTCCTCGCGTGGTCCGCCGACACGGTGGGTCAGGGGTGGGGCATCAACCCCCACTGGGGCGGCCTGCGCCTCTACGAGACGATGCGGCACGCCCAGCCCGACGTGTTCATCCACGTCGGCGACACGATCTACGCCGACCAGACGATCAAGCCAGAAGTGACCCTCGACGACGGAACGATGTGGCGCAATCTCGTCACCCCCGCGAAGTCCAAGGTGGCGGAGACGCTCGACGAGTTCCGCGGCAACCACCTCTACAACCTGATGGACGAGAACGTGCGGCGCTTCAACGCCGAGGTGGCCCAGATCGTGCTGTGGGACGATCACGAGGTGCACGACAACTGGTACCCGACCGAGGTGCTGGAGAATGATTCCCGATATCAGGTGAAGAGCGTGGCGCTGCTGGCGGCGCGGGCGAAGCGGGCGTTCTTCGAGCACCACCCGATCCGCCCGGGATGCGAGGACGCGGAGCGCGTCTACCGCGCGTACCGCTACGGCCCGGCGGTCGAGGTCTTCGCGCTCGACATGCGCACCTATCGCGGCGCGAACTCGCCCAACCGGCAGCCCGCGCTCGGTCCCGATTCCGCGATACTGGGCGCGGCCCAGGTCGAATGGCTGAAAGAGCGCCTGGCGGCCTCCACGGCGACGTGGAAGGTCGTCGCCAGCGACATGCCGCTGGGGCTCGTGGTGCGCGACGGGCCGGCGGACTTCGAGGCGGTGGCCAATGCCGACGACGGCGCGCCGCTCGGGCGCGAGATGGAGATCGCGGGCCTGCTCCGCCACCTCAAGCAGCGGCGCGTGCGGAACGTGGTGTGGGTGACGGGCGACGTCCACTATTGCGCCGCGCATCACTACGATCCCGCCCGCGCGCGCTTCACCGAGTTCGATCCCTTCTGGGAGTTCGTGGCCGGCCCGTTGCACGCGGGCACGTTCGGCCCCAACGTGCTCGACGCGACGTTCGGCCCCGAGGTCCGCTTCGTCGGCATTCCTTCCGGGATGAAGCCGAACCGTCCGCCGAGCGCGGGACTCCAGTTCTTCGGCACGCTCAAGCTCGACGGGCGCACCCGGACGCTGACCGTCCGGCTGCACGACCTCACCGGCAAGGCTCTCTTCAGCCTCGAGCTTCCGCCGCAGGGGGTATGATCCCGCGCATGCGAGACCAGGCGGCGTTTCGCCTCGACGACAAGGTCGCGGCCGTGGTGGGAGCGGGATCGGGCATCGGCGAGGCGGTCGCGGAGGCCTGCGCCCGCCAGGGCGCTCGCGTCGCGTGCCTCGATGCCGATGAAGGCCGGGCCCGCGCGGTCGCGGACCGGATCGCCTCCGCGGGCGGCGCGGCCGAGGCCGCCCGGCTCGACCTGCGGGACAGCAAGGCCGTCGACGCCGTCCTCGACGGCCTCCGCGGCCGCCACGGGCGGCTCGACATCGCGATCTGCACCCCGAGCATCAACGCGCGCAAGACGGTCCTCTCCTACACCGACGAGGAGGTCGACCGCGTGTTGACCTTGAACCTCAAGGGCAGCTTCAACCTGCTCCGCGCCGCCGGCCGCATCATGACCGTGCAGGGGTCGGGGGCCATCGTGTTGTTCTCGTCGATCCGGTCCGTCGTGGTGGAGCCGGGGCAGAGCGTCTACGCCGCCACCAAGGCCGGGATCGTCCAGATGGCGAGGGCGGCCGCCGCCGAGTTCGGCCCGCGCGGCGTGCGGGTCAACGCGATCGCCCCCGGTGTCGTGGACACGCCGCTGACGGCCCCCGTCAAGGCCAACAAGCAGTGGTACGACGCCTACGCGGCCAAGAGCATCCTCGGCCGCTGGGCGCGGCCGGAAGAGATCGCCGGCCCGACCGTGTTTCTCGTCTCCGACGCCGCCAGCTACGTGACGGGCAGCGTGCTCTTCGTGGACGGAGGCTGGACGGCCGTCGACGGCCGCTACACGCCGCCGGGCATGTGAGCGCCGATCACCGCCATCGCATCGCCGTCATCGCCGGCGACGGCATCGGCCGCGAGGTGATCCCCGCCGGCCTCGCCGTCCTCGAGGCGGCCACGCGCGCCTCGGGGATCCGCCTGGAGACGACGGACTTCCCGTGGGGCTGCGACTACTACCGCCGCACGGGGCGGATGCTGGACGAGGACGGCTTCGACCGGCTGCGGGACTTCGACGCCATCTACTTCGGCGCCGTCGGCTCGCCCGGCGTGCCCGACCACGTCTCGGTGTGGGAGCTGATCCTGCCCATCCGCCAGCGCTTCGAGCAGTACGTGAACCTCCGGCCGATGCGGCTGATGCCGGGGGTAAAGGGTCCGCTCGCCGACCGCGGGCCGGCCGACCTCGACATGCTCTGCGTGCGCGAGAACTCCGAGGGAGAGTACTCGGGAGCGGGGGGCCGCCTGCACGTCGGAACGCCGCACGAGCTGGCCACCGAAACGGCGCTCTTCACCCGCCACGGCATCGAGCGCATCGTGCGCTACGGTTTCGAGGCCGCGGGGCGCCGGCCGCGCAAGAAGCTGGCGAGCGCCACCAAGTCGAACGCGTTGCGCCACTCCATGGTGCTGTGGGACGAGGTGGTCGCGGCCGCGGCTCCCGACTACCCGCAGATCACCGTCCAGCGCTACCACGTCGATGCGCTCGCCGCGCGCATGATCACCCACCCGGACACGGTGGACGTGATCGTCGCCTCGAACCTCTTCGGCGACATCCTCACCGACCTCGGCGCCGCGCTCACCGGGAGCCTCGGCCTGGCCCCGGGCGCCAACATCAACCCGGAGCGCCGCTTCCCCTCGATGTTCGAGCCCATCCACGGCTCGGCGCCCGACATCGCGGGCAAGGGCATCGCCAACCCCGTAGGCGCGGTGTGGGCGGGCGCAATGATGCTCGACCAGCTCGGCGAGCGAGAAGCGCACGACCGCGTGATGGCGGCCATCGAGCGCGTCCTCGGCGAGGGACGCGCGCGCACGCCGGACCTCGGCGGCCAGGCCACCACCGCCGAGATGACCGCCGCCCTCCGCGCCGCCCTGGGCTAGCCTCCCTCTCCCCCTTGAGGAAGAGCGCACGGGGTGAGGGGTGATAAAATCGCCCCCCGCTCCAATCAATGAGGATTGATTCATGACTACGAGGTTCGCCCTCCGCGCGGCCGCCCTGCTCGCGGCCGCGCTATCCATCGCCGCCGCCGCTCCCGAAAAGAAGAGCCGGGCCGCGCTCCCCGTCCCCCCGGGCGATGCCGTCGATCGCGATCTGCTCCGCGGCCTGGAGTGGCGCAACATCGGTCCCCATCGCGGGGGCCGCGTCGTGGCGGTGGCGGGGGTCCCGAGCCAGCCGTACGTCTATTACTTCGGCGGCACCGGCGGTGGCGTCTGGAAGACGACCGACGGCGGCATGCGCTGGCTCAACGTCTCCGACGGCCAGCTCGGGACCGGCTCCGTGGGCGCGGTGGCGGTCGCCGAGTCGGACCCCAACGTGGTGTACGTGGGGATGGGCGAGTCGTGCATCCGCGGCAATCTCTCCGAGGGCGACGGCGTCTACAAGTCCACCGACGCCGGCAAGACCTGGAAGCACGTGGGCCTGCGCGACACGCGCACGATCGGCCAGGTCCGCGTCCATCCGGCCAACCCCGAGCTCGTCTACGTCGCCGCTCTCGGCCACGCCTTCGGCCCCAACGCCGAGCGCGGCGTGTTCCGCTCGCGAGACGGCGGCGCGCGCTGGGAGAAGGTCCTCTTCGTCGACGACAAGACGGGCGCGGTCGACCTCGCGATGGACCCCACGAACCCCCGGGTCCTTTATGCGGCGTTCTGGCAGGCGGTGCGCAAGCCGTGGACGATGGAGAGCGGCGGACCCGGCAGTGGACTCTACAAGTCGACGGACGGTGGGGACACCTGGACGAAGCTCGCCGACGAGAACCTGCCGAAGAAGAGCGTGTGGGGCCGCATCGGGGTCACGGTCTCCCCCGCCAGCCCCAACCGCGTGTGGGCCATCATCGAGGCGGAGGACGGCGGGGTGTTCCGCTCCGACGACGGCGGCAAGACCTGGCGCAAGACCAACGAGGAGCGCCGGCTGCGCCAGCGCGCCTGGTACTACACGCACATCTACGCCGACCCCAAGAACCCGGAGTCGCTCTACGTCCTCAACACCGGCTTCTACCGCTCGCTCGACGGGGGGAAGACCTTCACCGCGATCCCGGTGCCGCACGGCGACAACCACGACCTGTGGATCGCCCCCGACGACCCGCGCCGCATGATCGAGAGCAACGACGGCGGCGCCATCGTCTCCTTCGACGGCGGCGGCACGTGGTCCTCGCTCTACAACCAGCCGACCGCGCAGTTCTACCACGTCGTCACCGACACCCGCTTCCCCTACTACGTGTTCGGCGCCCAACAGGACAACTCGACGGTGGCCATCGCCAGCCGCACCGCCGAGGCCGGCATCGACCGCGTGCACTGGTACCCGGTGGAGGGCTGCGAGAGCGGCTACATCGCGGTGGACCCCTCCGACCCGATGATCACGTACGCAGGCTGCTACGACGGCGTCATCGAGCGCTACGACCACCGCACCGGCCAGTCGCGCAACGTCAACGTCTATCCCGACAACCCGATGGGCTGGGGCGCGGAAGGGATGAAGTACCGCTTCCAGTGGACGTTTCCCATCGTGGCCTCGCCCCACGATCCCAAGACGATCTACGCCGGCGGCAACGTGCTGTTCAAGACGACGAGCGGCGGCCAGAGCTGGACGGCGATCAGCCCGGACCTGACGCGCAACGACCCTTCGAAGCTCGGCCCGTCGGGGGGACCCATCACCAAGGACAACACGAGCGTCGAGTACTACTGCACGATCTTCGCGATGGCGGAGTCGCCGAGGGAGAAGGGCCTCCTCTGGGTGGGCACCGACGACGGCCTCGTACACGTCTCCCGCGACGCCGGCGCGCACTGGGCGAACGTCACCCCGAAGGACCTGCCGGAGTGGAGCATGGTCAGCCAGGTCGACCCGTCGCCCCACGACGCGGGGACGATGTACCTGGCCGTCAACCGCTACAAGCTCGACGACTACCGGCCGTTCATCTACGTCACCCGCGACTACGGGCAGACGTGGTCGAAGATCGTGGGCGGGATGCCGGACGGCGCCTTCGTTCGTGTCGTGCGGGAGGACCCCGTGCGCAAGGGTCTCCTCTACGCCGGCACCGAGCGCGGAGTCTACGTCTCGTTCGACGACGGCGGGCGCTGGCAGCCGCTGCAGATGGCCCTGCCGGGAACGGTCACGCCCGCCGCGTCGCCGGCGCCATCGCCCTCGCCGTCACCTTCGCCGAGCGCCGCGGACGAGAAGCTGGCCGGCAAGCTGCCGGTGGTGCCGGTGACGGACCTGGTCGTCAAGGACAACGACGTCGTCGTCGCGACGCAGGGCCGGTCGTTCTGGATCCTGGACGACGTATCTCCGCTGCGGCAGATGAGCCGGGACGTCGCCGCGGACGACGTGCACCTCTTCAGGCCCGCGCCGGCCTACCGCTTCTTCGGCGGAGGGACGCGGCCGAGCCCGCTCGTCGGCCAGAACCCGCCCGCCGGCGCGGTCGTTTACTACACGCTGAAGGCGGAGCCGAAGGCGAACGAGGAAGTCACCCTCGAGGTGCTGGACCCCTCCGGCCAGGTGCTGAAGAAGCTCTCGAGCAAGGAGGACAAGGACAAGGCCGAGGGCGCGGGCAGCGGCGACGAGGAGGGATTCGGCCCGCCCCCGGCGCCACGCACGATCCCGGCCAAGGCGGGCCTCAACCGTTTTCCGTGGGACCTGCGGGTGGAGGATGCGTCGCGCTTCAAGGGGATGATCCTCTGGGGCGGCGTGACGCGCGGCCCGGTCCTCGCGCCGGGCTCCTACCAGGTACGCCTGACCGCGGGGGGCAAGAGCCTCACGCAGCCGCTCGAGGTGCGCAAGGATCCGCGCCTGGCGGCCACCGGCGAGGATTACCGCAAGCAGTACGACCTGCTCGTCAAGATCCGCGACAAGGTCACGGAGACCCACGACGCGATCACCCGCATCCGGGAGACGCGCGACCAGGTGAAGGGGGTGGCCGGCCGGGCGAAGGAAAACAAGGCGATCGCCGACGCGGCCGACGCGCTGGACAAGAAGGTGACCGCGGTCGAGGAGGAGCTGTACCAGACGAAGAACCAGAGCAGCCAGGACCCTCTCAACTTCCCGATCCGGTTGAACAACAAGCTCGCGGCGCTGGCCGGGGCCGTGGGCGGCGACGCGGCGCCCACCGACCAGTCCTACGTCGTCTACGAGGACCTCGCGGCGAAGATCGACGCCCAGCTCACGCGGCTCCGCCAGGTGATCGACACCGACGTGCCCGCCTTCAACGCGCTCGTCCGCGAGCAGAACGTCCCCGCGGTGGTGGTGAAGCCAACGGCGAAGTAGAGGAGCTAGCGGGCGGCGCTCTCCGGGAACCACTCGGCGCGATTGCGGATCACCTCGCGCTTCAGCTCGCGCAGGAAGCCCAGGCACTCCCGCTTGCGCACGGCCAGGGCCCGCTCGGCCACCGACGCCACCGCCCGCTCGCGCCGCTCGACGGTCCGCAGGGCCGCGTGGAAGTCGGAGCCGAGAGAGTCCTCGATCGTGTTGAGGGAGCAGACGTCGTCGGAGTCGAAGGACTCGCCGTCGAGCACGGAGAGCACGCGGCCGGGCGCGCGCTCGAGGGCGGAGGCGACGGCCTCCGTGAGGTCCTGGCCGGGCCCGCTCGTCTCCGCCTCGCGCTTCAGCCGCCGTGCCACCTCGAGCCAGGCCTTCGCGCCCGAGGCCACCCCGGATCGCACCCCGTCCCAGCGCCGGTCGTCCTCGTAGAGCTCGCTCACCACCACGTGCGCGCCGAGCCGGTCGATCTCCTCCAGGAGTGCCTCCGGCGATCCCGGGGGCGCAGCCATGGCGAGCGCGGGACGAGCCCCCGCAGGGGCGAGGACGGCCAGCAGGAGCGCGGCAGCGGTGGGGACGCCCATATCCGATGATAACCCGCGACCCGCCCCTCGAATTAGAATGGGGCTCCATGAAAACCCGTATGGAAAAGGACACGTTCGGCCCCATCGAGGTCGCCGCCGACCGGCTGTGGGGAGCGCAGACGCAGCGCTCGCTCGAGCACTTTCGGATCTCGGGAGAGCGGATGCCGCGCGGCCTGCTCCGTGCCCTCGCCCTCGTCAAGAAGGCGGCCGCTCTCGTGAACATGGACCTGAAGGTCCTCGACGCGAAGAAGGGCCGCGCCATCGTCGCCGCCGCGAACGAGGTGCTGGCCGGCAAGCACGACGACGAGTTCCCCCTGGTCGTGTGGCAGACGGGGAGCGGCACCCAGACCAACATGAACATGAACGAGGTCCTCGCCAACCGCGCGAGCGAGATCCTCGGGGGCGAGCGAGGCGAGACGCGCCTCGTCCACCCCAACGACGACGTCAACCGGAGCCAATCCAGCAACGACGTCTTCCCCGCCGCCATGAGCGTGGCCGCGGCGGAGGCCGTCCGCCGGGAGGTGATCCCGGCGGTCGCCGCGCTCCGCGATGCGCTGGCCAAGAAGGCCGCGGCCTTCAGGGACATCGTCAAGATCGGCCGTACGCACCTGCAGGACGCGACGCCCCTCACGCTCGGCCAGGAATTCTCCGGCTACGTCTCCCAGCTCGACCATGCCCTCGCCCACCTGAAAGAGGCGCTTCCCCATCTGAGCGAGCTGGCCCTGGGGGGCACCGCGGTGGGAACGGGCCTCAACGCACCCTCCGGCTACGCCAAGAAGGTGGCGGCGAAGATCGCGGCGCTGACGCGGAGCCCCTTCGTCACCGCGCCCAACAAGTTCGAGGCGCTCGCGGCCAACGACGCGATCGTCTACGCGCACGGCGCGCTGAAGGGCCTGGCCGCCGCGCTCAACAAGATCGCGAACGACGTTCGCTGGCTGGCGTCGGGGCCCCGGTGCGGGATCGGCGAGATCACGATCCCCGAGAACGAGCCCGGAAGCTCGATCATGCCCGGCAAGGTGAACCCCACGCAGGCCGAAGCCATGACGATGCTCTGCGCCCAGGTCATGGGCAACGACGTGGCCGTCGGCATCGGGGGGGCGTCGGGGAACTTCGAGCTGAACGTGTTCAAGCCGCTCCTCATCCACAACTTCATGATGAGCGCGCGCCTCCTCGCCGACGGCTGCCGCAGCTTCCGCGAGCACTGCGTGGAGGGGATCCAGCCCGACCGCGAGCGCATCCGCCAGCACCTGCAGAACTCGCTGATGCTGGTGACCGCGCTCAACCCGCACATCGGCTACGACAACGCGGCCAAGATCGCCAAGACCGCCCACAAGACGGGCAAGACCCTGAAGGAAACCGCGGTCGAGCTGGGCCTGGTGACACCCCAGCAGTTCGACGCGTGGGTGAAGCCCGAGAAGATGGTCGGCAAGAAGTAATGGCCAGGGGAGAAAACTGCAAGCATGACCGACGGCGCATGTTCGAAGGGGTTGTTCGTGCGGTCGGAGAACGCTGAATGGTGCTGATTCGAGAGAGCGTGGACGCGGATGGGGCGGCGATCCTGGCCCTTGTCAACGACGCTGCGCAGGCCTATCGAGGGGTAATACCGGTCGACCGGTGGCGCGAACCTTACATGTCGACGGATGAATTGGAGAAAGAGATTTCTGGTGGCATCGTTTTCTGGATGGCGGAGGAGGAACGACGCCTGTTAGGGGTGATGGGGATTCAGGACAAGGGAGATGTCGCTTTGGTGCGCCACGCGTATGTCGCGCCAACCATACAGAGAAAGGGCGTGGGAACAAGGCTTCTGCGCCACGTGGAAGGCCTCACCGGCAAGCCGATCTTGATTGGTACCTGGGCGAGTGCATCGTGGGCCATTGAATTCTATCAGCGGAACGGATTCACCCTCGTTCCGAACCGCGACAAGGATCGCCTGCTCCGGACATACTGGTCAATCCCTGCGCGACAGGTCGAAACGTCGGTTGTCCTTGCCGATGGACGATGGAGGGAGGCCCAAGAGCGCGCTTCAACGGACGGCTGATCGCCCCCGCTGACCCCGGCGCCTCTCCCGCGCCAGCTCGATCACGAGGTACAGGGCCGGGATGAAGAAGAGGTTCAGCGCGGTCGACAGGATCATCCCCCCGAAGACGGTCGTGCCCACGGAATGCCGGCCGGCCTGGCCGGCGCCGCGGGCGAGGACGAGCGGCACGACCCCGAGGATGAAGGCGAGCGAGGTCATGAGGATCGGCCGGAGGCGCAGGCGCGCCGCCTCCACCGCCGCGTCCACGACGGGGAGCCCGCGCTCCCGTAGCTGCTCGGCGAACTCCACGATGAGGATGGCGTTCTTGCTGGCGAGGCCGACCAGCATCACGAGGCCGATCTGGCAGTACACGTCGTTCTCCAGGCCGCGCAGCCGCTGCGCGCCGAGCGCGCCCAGGACCGCCATCGGCACCGCGAGGAGGACGATGAAGGGCAGGACGAAGCTCTCGTACTGGGCGGACAGGGTCAGATAGACGACGAGGGCGCCGAGGCCGAACAGCAGGGCCGACGTCCCCGCCGACTGCAGCTCCTCGAGCGACAGCCCCGTCCACTCGTAGCTGTAGCCCCGCGGCAGGGCCTTGCGGCTCAGCGCCTCCATCGCGGCGATGGCGTCCCCGGAGCTGCGGCCGGGGGCGGCCGCCCCGTCGATCTCCGCCGAACGGAACAGGTTGTAGTGCGTGATCACGCCCGGGGTGGTGGACTGGGTGACGTTCACGAGGTTGTCGAGCGAGACCATCGTCCCGCCCTCCGCGCGGACGTAGAACTGGCGGATGTCGCTCGGTTGCGAGCGGAACTGCTTGTCGGCCTGCACGTAGACGCGGTACGAGCGGTTGTTGAAGTCGAAATCGTTCACGTAGGCCGAGCCCATGTAGATCTGCAGCGCGTCGGTGACTTGCTGGAGCGGAACGCGTATCGCCTTCGCCCGCTCGCGGTCGATCGTGATCACGAACTGCGGATCGCTGGCCGTGTAGCTGGTGAAGAGGCCGGTCACGTCCTTGCTCGCGTTGCCCTGCTGAACCATGTCCTGGGTGACCTTCGCCAGGTCCTCCAGCGTGTGGCCGCCCTGGTCCTGCACGACGTACTGGAAGCCGCCGAAGGTGCCCAGCCCCTCGACCGCGGGGGGCAGGAACGGGAGCACCATCGCCTCGGTGATCCCCCCGAACGCCCCGCGCAAGCGGGCGATCAAGGCCTGGGCCGAATGATCCGCGCCGCGCCGCTCCGAGTACGGCTTCAGGCCGAAGAACATCAGCCCCCGGTTGGGCGCGGTCCCCGCGAAGCTGAAGCCGGTGATCGCGAAGACCGTGTCCAGCTCCGGCTGCCGCTGGAGGACCGCCTGCGCCTGCTCCCCGACCTTCTTCGTGTACTCGAGCGAGGCGCCTTCGGGCGCCTGGATCAGGATCATTCCCCACCCTTGATCTTCGTCGGGCACGAAGGACCGCGGCACGGTCCGGTACACGAGATAGCTCAGGCCCAGGCCGACGAGGAAGAGGGCGACGGCCAGGCGACGGTGGCCGAGGACCCTTCGGAGCGACGTGCGATAGCCCTCGGTGGTGCGCGTGATCGAGCGCTCGACGGCGGTGAAGAACCGGCCTTTCCTCCCGTGCTCACGGCCCAGGAGCCGGGCGGAAAGGGCCGGCGTGAGCGTGAGGGCGTTGAAGGCGGAGATGGCGATCGAGAACGCGATGGTCAAGGCGAACTGGCGGAAGAGGATGCCGGTGGTGCCGGGGAAGAAAGCCACCGGGACGAAGACCGCCACCAGCACCAGCGACGTCGCGATCACCGCGCCCGTGACCTCCTTCATGCCCGCGGAGGCGGCGGCGTGGGCGTCGCGCTGTCCCTCGCGGATGTGCCGCTCGATGTTCTCGATCACGACGATGGCGTCGTCGACGACCAGGCCCGTGGCCAGGGTGATGCCGAAGAGGGTGAGGGTGTTGATCGAGAACCCCAGGAGGTTCACGAAGGCGAAGGTGCCGATGAGCGACACCGGGATGGTGACGGCCGGGATGAGCGTGCTCCGCCAGTCCTGCAGGAAGAGGAAGATGACGAGGATCACGAGCACGATGGCCGCGGCCAGCGTCTCGAGCACGTCCCGGATCGACTCGCTGACGACGTCGGTAGTGTCGAAGGCCACGCGGTACTTCATGCCCGGCGGGAAGTTCTGGGCCAGGCGCTCCAGCTCCCCGAGCGCGGCGCGGTCGACCTCGAGGGCGTTGGCGTTGGAGAGCTGAGTGATCCCGATGCCCACCGCGTCGTGGCCGTTGAACTGAAGCGTCGAGGCGTAGTCCTCCGCGCCGAGCTCGACCCGTCCGACGTCCTTCAAGCGGACGCTCGTGTCGCCCGCGGCCTTCACGATGATGTTCTCGAACTCCGCGGGCTCGCTCAGCCGGCCGACCGCCCGCACGCTGACCTGCAGGCTCTGGCCGGCCGGCGCCGGCTGCTGGCCCACCTGGCCGGCCGCCACCTGCACGTTCTGCTCGCGCAGCGCGGCCACCACGTCCGAGGCGCTCAGCCCCCGGCTGGCCACGCGCACCGGGTCCAGCCAGAGCCGCATGGCGTACCGGCGCTCGCCGAAGATGAACACGTCGGCCACACCCTTCACCCGCTTGAGCGCGTCCCGGACGTAGACGTCCAGGTAGTTGCTCATGAACGCGGTGTCGTAGCGGCCGTCCTCCGCGTAGACCGCGGCGCCGAACACGAAGTTGCTGGCGCTCTTGACCACGCTGATGCCGGTCTGCTTCACCTCGTTGGGCAGCCGGCCCATCGCGATGTTGACGCGGTTCTGGATGTCCACCGCCGCGAGGTCGGGATCGCGGGTCAGGTCGAAGGTGGCGACGATCGAGCTGGTGCCGTCGTTGCCGCTGCTCGAGGTCAGGTACTTCAGCCCCTGCGCTCCGTTGATCTGCTGCTCGAGGGGAATCGTGACCGCGGTCTCCACGACCTGGGCGCTCGCGCCGATGTAGTTGCTGAGCACCGTCACCTGGGGAGGAGCCAGCGCGGGGAACTGGGCGATGGGCAGCGTGGGGATGGACACCGCTCCGGCCAGGATGATCATCAGCGCGCAGACGGTGGCGAATATCGGGCGCCGGATGAAGAAGTCGACGAACATGGGCCGGTCCCTAGCTGACCGGGCTGACGGGGACGCCGTCCCGCAGGAATTGAGTGCCGGAGACGATCACCCGGTCGCCCGCCTTGATCCCCGCCAGCACGACGTAGTCGTTGCCCGTCATCTGCCCCAGCTGCAGGAGCCGCTGCCGCGCCACCAGCGCACCCTTCTCGCCCTCGGCCACGAAGGCGAAGTACTGGCCGCTGATGCGGGACACGGCCAGCGCCGGGACGACCGGTCCCTCGCGCGTCCCCCACACCAGGCGGACGCGGACGAGCTGAGCCGGCCGGAGCCTTCCCCCGCCTTCGACCGCGGCCTTGGCGAGCACGGTCTGGGTCTGGTCGTCCACCTGGGGCGAGACGAAGGTCACGCGGCTGTCGGCCAGGACGCGGCCGGTGTCGTCGACGACCCGGACCGGCATCCCCACGCGCAGCCCGCCGGCCCGCTCGATCGGCACCGAAATGTACGCTTCGAGGCCGCCGGGGCTGTCCACCGTGGTGAGCAGCGTGGAGACCGTCACCCGGTCACCCACCCGCACCGGGATGTCGCCCACGATCCCCGCCGCCGGCGACGTCACGCGGTGGTAGTGGAGCTGCACCTCCTGCTCCCGCACCTGGGCCTCGACCGAGCGCAGGTCCGCCTGCGCGGCGTCGAGGGCGGCCTTGGCCTGGTCCAGGTCCTGCTTGCTCATGACGCCGGTCGCGGAAAGCCCCTGCACCCTCGCGTACTGCTGTCGCGCGTACTCGAGGGCGGCCGCCTTGGCCGCGCGCACGTCCTGCTGGCTGCTCACGGTGGCCTGCTGCTTGGCGGGGTCGATCTGCATGAGGGGCGTGCCGAGGGCGACGCGGTCCCCGGAGCGCACGAAGATCCTGGTCACGTGGCCCTCGACCTGCGGCATGATCGCGGCGGAGCGGCGCGACTTCAGGGTGGCCATGTACTCGTTGCTGTCGTCCACGGTGACGATCCGGGCCGCCTCGATCTTGACGGGTACCCCGCCGGGGCCCTGGGCCTGAGGGTCGCCGCCGCGGCAGGCGGCGCCGGCGAGAGCCAGCCCGAGCAGGGGAATCGCTCTTTTCCGGAGGATGGTCAGCACGAGGCCGTAGACCCTATCACGACCGGCGCCCGGATGAGGTCCGCAGCTACGCCTTCTCGACGCGATAGTCGTTGTTGACCGCGGCGGTGATGCCCACCTTCACGTTTTCGATCTGCCAGCAGTGCGGACACGCAGCCGGAACCGTCTCCTCGCCCTCGCCCTCCTCCACGTCGTAACTCACCGCGAAGGCCTTCCCGCACTGCCGGCACGTGTACGCGTTGCGCCGCTGGTCGGCGGGCCCCGACACGGCGGTCGCGCCGCCGGTCGGCACGGGGGCCCCGCCGTTCGTCACGGCCGTTCGTCCACCGCCGCCGCCCCGCTGGGCCAGCGACTGCGAGATCTGCTCGCGCAGCCGGCCCTCGCCGGCGATGAAGGTGGAGCGCGGGGACGACTTGTCCGGACCGTCGACGGTCACCGACCACTGCCGGCCCACCTTGACGAGGGAGACGTTCCACGTCTCGCCGGGCGGACGCGCCCCGATCCCCGCGCGGACGGCCGTCTCCACCGCCTCCTTCTCTTCCTTGGAGCCTCCGGCACAGAGGATCTTCAGCGACATCGCCTCGGCCTACGCGCCTCCGGAGCGGGGAGGCCGCGCCCAGGGGAGCGTCGAGTTGGCGAAGCCGGCCTTACCGCGCAGCAGGTGGAACACGTAGGCCCCCAGGCAGAACTTGCCGAACAGGAGGGCGCTGAACGCCACCACCAGGAACGCTTCGAAGATCCACGCCAGCACGTGGAGCCCCGCGAGCAGGCTGAGGGCCGCCCCGAGCAGGAACGCGGCGGCCATGCCCTGCGCGAAGCGCCGTGGGCCAGGGGCCGCCCCGAGGGGGACCCGTCCGCGCGGGGTGGCGATCAAGCGGTTGTACGCGCGCTCGAAGGGGTTGACGCCGGGGAAGAGCACGTTCCACCACAGCACGGCCGAGAGCAGGAGGAAGACCCACGGCGACTGGAGCACGATGCCGACGATGACCAGGGAGAAGACGATGCGGGGCTGGAAGTACAGACCCGCGAACCGCATGTTGCAGGCGTCGGCGGGCTCGTCCGGAAACCCCTGCTGGCGCATGAAATTGCTGACGACGGGTGTCGACATGACCTCAGTCTACTTCGCGTCGTCGCCGGGCAGCAGGGCTTCGGCTTCGATCTCCACGAGCATCTGGGGATCGATGAGGCGGCCCACCTGCACCATGGAGGTCGCGGGCCGGATGCCGCCGAAGAACTCGCCGTGGGCACGACCGACCTTCTCCCACTGCGAGATATCGGTGACGTACATGCGCGTCCGCACCACGTGCTCGAGGCGGGCCCCCGCGCGGGCAAGCGCCCGCTCGATGTTGCGCAGCGCTTGCACCGCCTGGACGTAGACGTCTCCCGGTCCCGTCACCCGGCCGGTCTCGTCGGTGGCGGTGGTGCCCGAGACGTGGATCACCCGGCCCACCCGCACCGCCCGCGAGTAGCCCACCACGGGCTCCCACGGCATGCCGGACGACACGTTCATCCTGTCCATGGTCCCACTGTAGGACGGCGGCCGCCCGCCGGCAACTGCATTTCCCTTGACAGCGGCCACCGGACCGGCGCAATGATTGCCCGTTTTCAAAGGAGCGCCCATGATCTTCGGCAAGCCGTTGTCGGAGTACGTCCGTTTCCAGCGCGTGTTCCTGATCCTGATCGTGGTCGTGGGCCTGGCCAGGCTCTTCCTCTCGCTGTCGGGCATGCCGAACGCAACCGTGAAGTTCCTGAGCATCACCGTGCTCGGGATCGTCGGGATCTTCTACTACGGGATCCGCGTCCACACGACCGGCTTCGGCAGCTACAAGCAGTTGCTGCCGCTGATCGTCATCCAGAACGTCGTGACCCACACCCTGATCATCGCGGCGATCGTCCTCGCGCGGCTCACCCACCAGGTGAACATCTACAGTGCGCCCGAGTACGGCGGAAACGCCTCCGCCCGCTATCACATCCTCGGTCACCTCCTGATCGGGATGGTCGCGTTCTCCCTGGTCGGATGGCTGGTGGCGTCCATCGTGATGTGGGTGACGAAGCGCGTGTCGGGCAAGGGGCGGGTCCAGCCGGCCACGGTCTGAGCCGCGAGCGAACCGCATCAAAACGTCTTCGCGCTGTCGAGGAGGATCGTCACCGGCCCTCGGTTCACCAGGCTGACGTCCATCATGGCCCGGAACACGCCTTCCTCGACGCGCAGGCCCGCCTCGCGCAGGCGGCCCACGAAGTAGCGATAGAGGCGGTTCGCCTCCTCCGGCGGCGCGGCCGCGGAGTAACCCGGCCGCCGGCCGCGGCGCGTGTCCCCATACAGCGTGAATTGCGACACCGCGAGGAGATCCCCGCGCGTGTCGAGGACGGAGAGGTTCATCTGGCCCTCCCCGTCGGGGAAGATGCGCAGGTGCAGGACCTTCTCCGCCAGGTAGTCGGCGTCGGCCTCCGCGTCGCCCTGCCCGACGCCGAGGAGGACGAGGAGGCCAGCGCCGATCTGGCCCACGACCTTGCCCTCGACCGAGACCGCCGCTTCGGCGACCCGCTGAACGACCGCTCTCACTTGAGCTCCCGCACCGACCATCCCCCGCGGATGACCGCGCTCACCGCCTGCCCGGGCTGCAGGACGGCCCACCGTGACTCCGGCAGCTCCATCCGGTACGTCCTCTTTCCGCTGAGGAGAACGACGAGCTTCTCCGCGCGCGACGCTTCTCGCTCCCCGGTCCGCAGCTGAGGGTCGGGCCAGTGGGCGGCATGGTCCTGACCGGAGGCTCGGACCGTGCGGTCGGGGACCCATCGCTGCACGTCGTAGGTCACACGAGTACGGTACACCGGCCGCTCACGGTAGACCGGCTCGTCCCGGTAGACGTCCTCGAAGAAGCCGTTGCCGAGGTCGCGGTGGCCGGCTTTGACCCGCCGCGTTCCCACCGGGTCGCGCTCCGTATGGTGGACCTCCTGC